>JBKOUQ010000299.1:0-10982 GCA_046723475.1 Candidatus Methylomirabilota bacterium | reverse complement strand
GCGCGGAGCGGATCGTCGTCCAGGACGCGGGCGCCGGCGGGGCGCAGGCGGCGCGCCCGGACGTCGGCCAGGCCGCCGGTCGGGTCGATGATCGGCGCGCGGCCGCGCGTGAGCAACGTCGCGAGCGGCACGGCGAGCGCGTTGACGGTGAAATCGCGCGCGGCCAGGTCCGCCTGCAGCGTGGGCTCGCGAAAATCCGTGATGTCGAGGCTGAGAGCGCCGTCAACGACGACACGCGCGGCGCCGCGCTCGGCGTCGAGCACCACGCAGGTGCCACCGACGAGCTCGGCGCAGCGCCCCGCGAGCGCGATCGCCCCTCGCGGCACGGCAATGTCGACGTCCGCGGCCGGACGCCGCAGGATGACGTCGCGAATCGCGCCGCCGACCACCACCGCATCCGAGGCTCCCGCCGCACCCGCCGCGCGGAGCAGCGCGGCCTGCGCGGGGGCCAGGCGCGCCAACCGCAGCTCAGCCACGAGCGAGCAAGCGCGCGGCGTTGTCGTGGAAGATCTTGCGGCGAACGACGTCCGGCAGCGCGCGCTCCCACGCCCAGCGCCGCTCCTCGTCGTAGTCGTACGGGATCAGCGGAAAGTCGGAGCCGAACAGCACGCGATCCTGCCAGCGGGTCAGCGTGGCGTCGGTGATCGTTGCGGGATCGGCGCCGACGTAACGGGCGGCCGCGGGCGCCATCGCCATCGTCGTGTCCACGTACACGTTCGGATGGGCATCGAGGAGCTCGAGGAACGCGTCGCTCTCGAACGCGCCCATGTGGGCGACGATCGCGGTCAGGCGCGGAAAGCGTGCGAGCAGACGCCGGAATCCCGCGACACCCGTGAACGGATCGCGGTACGGCAGCGTGCCGACGTGCAGCACGAAGACATGGCCGGCGGCCTCCGCCCGCTCGTAGATGGGAAACAGGCGCTCGTCGTCGACGTGAAACCGCTGCACCGAGTGGTGGAACTTGAAGCCGCGCAGCCCGAGTGTGCCGGTCGCCTCGACCGCGATGGCGTCGACATCGGCGTCCTCGGGATGCAGCGTGCCGATGCCGACGGCACCGGGGAGCGCGGCCGCCGTCTCCGCGATCCAGCGGTTGAGCGTGCGCGCCATCCCCGGCTTGTGCGCGTACGAGAAGAAGCAGAAGCGCTCGACGCCGCGCTCGGCGAGCGTCGCGGCAACCTTGCGCGGATCGAACGGATACCGCGCCACCCACCCGTCGCGCGCGAAATGGCGCTGGATCGCCTCGGCCAAACGCGGCGGATGCAGGTGAACGTGGACGTCGATGCAGGAAAACGGCGGTCGCCAGGGCGTGGCGGTCGCCACGGCGTCACCCGAGCTCGAGTCCGCCGCCCCCGATGCGGTACTCGACGATTTCGTCGCTCATCGCGCTGCCGCGATGCTTGACCACCGACAACAGGCGTGCCACGCGGGAGCCGACGCGCTCGCTGCCCATGACCAGAATCGTATTCGCCGTCGCGCCGATGTCACCGACGGCGACCTTGCGCGCCAGCAGATCCTCGAGCCGCGTCTCCTCGGTCGTCACGAGCAGCAGCGTGGTGATCGTCTCGTGGTCGTAGCGATGCGCGTCGATGAACTCGCGATGCTTCCACACGGGCAGGCAGATCTCCATGCCGAGCGTCTCGGCGTCGCGGTGGATCGTCTTGCGGTAGAGCTCGTCGAACATCCAGAACTGGATCGAGTTGGCCGGCTGATCCATCGGCTCCACGCCGTCGACGACGACACGTCGGGTCCCCGCGCCGAAATGAAAGTAGAAGAACGGGCGCACGGTGTACAGCGCGTGGTTGTAGGTCGCCTTCCAGTTCCAGTCGAACTCCCACCCTCCGTCGGGCGTCGGCACCTGGAAGTCGCGGACGCGGCCGACCCATTTCAGCGCGTTGCAGTAAAAGGCCTCCATCTGGTCGACCGACGGATACGGCTCCGTCATCGGCGGGACGCTGTGCGTCCACTCCTTCAGCGACCAGTCGAACAGCCGCGCCGCGTACTCGTCGTGCTGCTGGCTGTCGCCCCGGCCGTTCATGTCGAGCACGACGCCGCGCGCGCCGTCGACGACGCGGCCATGATCGGCGAAGGTCAAGCCGAGGTGTGTCTTGCCAATACCGGTGGCGCCATAGATGACGGACAGCGTGCCGGGCAGCAGGCCGCCGCCGAGCATCGCGTCGAGCTTGGGCGAACCCGTCGAAACGCGTGCGCTCATTCGCCGGATTTTACACCGCCTGCGCGGCGCGGCCCTTGGTGCGGAACTGGCGCTCGTACAGATGACGCAGCTCGTCGAGCGTCGTCACCTGCCCCGGCGCTTTGTCGTCACGCACGCGGGCGATGCGCGCGAAGCGCAATGCGAGCCCCGAAGGATACGTCGGGCTCTTCTGGATCTCGTTGTACTCGACCTCGACGACGACTTCGGGGCGTACGCGCACGGTGTAGCCGTCGTCCTCCGTGGCCAGCTTCCAGAGCCGCTCGGTCATCTCGACGAACTGCGCGTCGGTGAACCCCTTGAACGTCTTGCCGATGTCCGCAAAGGCGTCGCCGTCGCGCACGGCAAGATGGTAGTTGGACAGCCAGCCCACGCGGCGACCCGAGCCACGGTCGGCGGCGACGATCACGCAGTCGATCGTCTCCGCCGCCTTCAGCTTGAACCATCGCTTGCCGCGACCGCCCGGCTCGTACGTGGCCGCCAGGTCTTTCGCCATGACGCCTTCGTGACCGGCGGCGAGCGCGGCATCCCGGAACGCCGCCGCTTCGGCCTCGGTGGTGACGAGACGGCGGTCGGCCAGGTAGCGCCCGCCCGTGATCGCGGTGAGTGCCTGCCAGCGTCGCTCGTAGGGCTCGTCGATGAGCGAGCGGCCCTCGTGCATGAGGCAGTCGAAGAAGTGCAATGCCAGCGGCATCTCGCGCACGAGCGCCTCCACGCCGTGCACGCGTCGGAACCGCCGCATCAGCTCCTGGAAGGGCAACGGCCGACCCGTGGCATCGAGCGCGACCACCTCGCCGTCGAGGATGAACGGCGCGCCCGTGAGATCGCGCCGCGCGATCTCGACGACATCGGGCAGGCTCCGCGTCACGTCGGACAGCCGCCGCGTCCACACCTGCACGCGCTCAGCCTCGCGGTGCAGCTGGATCCGCGCGCCATCGTACTTGTACTCCAGCGCCGTGCGGCCGCCGTGCGCCGTCAGCACGGCACCGAAGTCGTCGGCGATCTCGGCGAGCATCGGCAAGAGCGGGACGAACGGCCGCGGACTTGCGCCGGCCACCGCGGCCGGCCCGCCGCTGGCCGCCAGCACGGCGACCGCGCTGAGGTCGCCCAGAAACAATGCCGCGCGCCGCGCCATCGGCAGCTCCACCGCCCACGCGGCGGCAATCGCCTCGAGCAGCAGGCCGTCGGACACGCCCGTCCGCATCTCGCCGCCGATGATGCGGTTCAGGAAGTCGCGCTCGTCGTGCGACGCGCGCGCCGCGAGCTCGAGCAGACGCGCGTCGCGGGCGCGGCGAGCGCCCGCGCCCGTCGCCGCGGCCACGTCCGCGAACGTTTGCGCGACGTCGACCAGCGTGAGGGCGGTTGGTTCGACGGCGGGCCCGGGTTCGCCGGGGACGCCGGAGCGCTGGCCGGGGAGTCCGAGGGAGCGTAGCCCCTTCGCTCGGTCAACCTGGGGGGCCATTTCGGGGCCCCCCACGTTCACAGGCATGCCGCGGACGCCGAGAACACGTGGATCCGACGCCGGGAACGCCCGGGCGCCCAGAAATGCCACGGCCGTGGCGATCTCCTCGGGGCTCAGCGATCTCAGAAAGCGCGCGACCTCATCGCGCTTTTCCAGGCGGCCACGCGCGCGCTCGAGGCGACGTCCGAGCGCAGCGAAATCGGCGAAGCGCGTCATACCTTGTATTCTAGGCAGGATGCGCAGGCTGGTCCTGCACGAGCCCAATGCTACCGTCGACGCCGTCGCCGCCGCGCTGAGGACGACGTACGACGTGCGACCGCTCGACTCAACCGCCGCCGACGCCGTCGTGCTGCTGACGCCGGGTGGCCGCGCCCCCGACACTGACACGATCCGCATCGTCGGGCTCGTGCGGCCGGACGACCGCGGGCCATGGCCAGCGCACTGGTACGCCGTGCTGCCGCTATCGGCGCCCGCCGCGATGCTCGCGCACGCCGTCGCCGCCGCGTTCGCCGACCTGGACGCGACCGCCGAGCGCGCGCGACTCGAGCGCGACCTGTCGGAGCTCAACGCCATCGGCATCCGGCTCTCCGCGGAGCCGAACCCACGATTTCTCCTCGAGACGATCCTGAGCAAGGCGCGCGAGATCACCAATAGCGACGCCGGCTCGCTGTATCTCATCGACGATGGTCGCGACGCCCCGGTGCTGCGCTTCGTGCTCGCGCAGAACGACAGCGTCAGCGTGCCGTTCCGAGCGGCGACCCTGCCGCTCACGGAAGACAGCATCGCGGGGCACGTCGCGCTCACGGGCGAGGTGGTGAACCTCGCCGACGCCTATGCCCCACCCGCCGACGCGCCGTTCAGCGTCAATCGCCGCTTCGACGAGGAAGCCGGGTATCGCACGAAGTCGATGCTTGTCGTTCCCATGCGCACACCGCAGGGCGAGACAATCGGCGCGCTGCAGCTCATCAACTGTAAAGACGACCGCACCGCCCGCCTCGGCGGCGCCGACGACGTCGCGACTCACGTGCGCCCGTATGGCAAGCGACACGAGAAGCTCGCCGGCTCGCTCGCCTCGCAGGCGGCGGTGGCCATCTCCAATCGCCGCCTGTACCTCTCGATTCGGGAGCTGTTCGAAGGCTTCGTGAAGGCCTCGGTCACAGCGATCGAGGCGCGGGACCCGACCACCTCCGGGCACTCGTTCCGCGTGGCCGATCTCACCGTCGCTCTTGCCGATGTGGTGCACCGCTGCGACAGCGGGCCCTATCGCGAGGTGCGGTTCCGCGACGACGAAATGATGGAGCTGCGATACGCCTCACTGCTGCACGACTTCGGCAAGGTCGGCGTGCGCGAGCACGTGCTCGTGAAGGCCAAGAAGCTCTACCCGGCCGATCTCGACCGCATTCGCCATCGCGTGGAGCTGCTCCAGCGCGATCTGGCGCTGCGCGCCGCGGCCGCGAAGCTGGACCGCGCGCTCGCCGGCCGCGCGGACTACGCCGCGGCCGCCGCGCAGCTCGACGCGGAGCTGACGGCCGCGCTCGCGGAGCTCGATCGCCAGCTGGATCTCATCGCCGTGGCCAACGAGCCGGCGGTGCAGGCGCAGGCGTTCACAAGCGAGATCTTGCGAATGGCCTCGCACGTCTGGGACGACGGCACAGGCACGCCGCGCACGGTGCTGACTCCCGAGGAGGCGCGCGTGCTCGCCATCCCGCGCGGCAGCCTGACCGACGACGAGCGCCTGGCGATCCAAGAGCACGTCGTGCACACGTACCAGTTCCTGCGCCAGATGCCGTGGACCAAGGAGCTGCGCCGCGTGCCGGAGATCGCCCGCGCGCACCACGAAAAGCTCGACGGCAGCGGCTATCCCGACGGCGCGCGTGCCGAGCACATTTCCGTGCAGTCGAGGATGATGACGATCGCCGACATCTACGACGCCCTTACCGCCAGCGACCGGCCGTACAAGAAGGCGCTGCGCGCCGAAGAGGCGCTGGTGATCCTCGATGCGGAGCGACGCGCCGGCGCGCTCGACGGGGCACTGTTTGATCTCTTCCTCGAAGCCCGCGTATTCGAGCGCGCCCGGCGTGACGCCGGCGCGTAGCGTCGGCGATTCAGCCCGCGATCAGCAGCAACGAGGCGCACCACGTCGCCAGCGCCGCGAGCGCCACGACCGCGCGCGCCACCTCGATCAAAAGGCCGCGACGCCGCAGCACATGTTGAGTGGTATGGGGCAAAAAAAGGGCGCGTGAGCGCCGCGTGGAAATGATCCGGCGCTGAAGCGCCGGATACGTCAGAGCGTGTGCGTTCATCACCGCCTCCTCAGAAGCCTCGAAGCACTCCGACCACTTTGCCGAGAATCTTCACAGGCGTGCGCCGCGGATCGACGACGATGGGGGCCATCGTCGGATGCTCCGGCTTGAGCACGACGCGATCGCCTTCGCGCATGAAGCGCTTGACGGTCGCCTCAGTCTCGCCGGATTCCGACTCCACGAGCGCCACCACGATGTCATTTGGCGACGCACCGTCCTGCCGCCGCACGAGCACGAGATCGCCGTCACAGATGTGCGCGAGGATCATGCTTTCGCCGCGGACGCGAAGCGCGAACAGATCCTCACCGCGGCCCGGCAACGACGCAGGCGCGATGTGCAGCTCGCCCTCACGATTTTCGCTGGCGAGCAGCGGCTGGCCGGCCGCGACACGCCCGAGAATCGGTACCGCGTACGCGGCGGACACCGGCTCAGTGAGCGTCAGCGCACGTGACGTGCGGCCCGTGCTCGCGCGACGTTGCAGCGCGCCCTTGCGCTCGAGCGCGCGCAGATGATCGAATGCCGCGCGCGGCGTGACCTTGAACCGTTCGCCGATCTCCCGGACCGTCGGCGGAACGCCGTGCCGGGTGACGAACGTGCGGATGAATGCCAGCACCTCTCGCTGCTTGCCCGTCAGCTCACGCATCGCGCCTCCTGTGGACCACTACCATACTCAACGCCTGTTGAGGAACGCAAGCAAAAAAATATGCAGGGTCCCCCAATTAAATCGCCTCCCAGGGTTCGCACACCGGACACGTTACCAACCCCTGTTCGCGCGCCTCGCTGATCGACTTCATGTACACGCGCTCGGGCTCAGGAATGCGCGCGACCCAGGCGCAGTCGCGACGATGAAACAGGCGCGACCCGCGCTGGGCGCAGTAAGGCTCGCCGTGCTCCTCGCCGTCCGCGGCGACCGCGACTGCGACGGAGCTCGTTTCGGGTGCGAGCGGCTCGGTCTCGGACGGCAGCGGCGATGTCGCCACCGACGAACCACCCACAGGCTCGGGTGCGGTCGCCTCGTATGGCGGCGGAGGATCCGGATCGTTGATGTGCAGGTTTGTCTCGACCGTGGAGCGGAATTCGTCGCTCGCACGGCGGAACTCGCGGAGCGCCCGTCCCACCATGCGTCCGAGCTCGGGGAGCTTCGACGGCCCGAACACGAGCAGCGCGAGCACGCCGATGACGACCATTTCCTGCAGCCCGATGTCGAACATGGCGCTAGGGTAACACGCGCCGCGCGGCCGGCTCCTGCTGCCCGAAGAAGGAAAAGAATTTCCCTCGAGGGGCACGCGCACACGACGCGATCACGCCGTGTGCGCGCGCATTTGACGCGCGATCTTGCCGGGGCACGAGAGTTGCTGCCTCGATCGGCGCTGAGGAGGCCGATCCCATGATCCTACGCGTTCTGCTTTACTTCGTACTGCTGTCAGGGCTCACCGTGCGCGAATGGGTCAGCCCAGTCAGGACGCGATGACTTCTTTCTGCTTCTCGGGCTCCGTCTCCTGAACCACGAGGCCGCACTGCACGATCTTGTAGAGCAGCGCCTTGTAGCTGATCTGCAGCAGGCGCGCCGCCTTCGCGCGATTCCAATGCACGCGGTCGAGCACTTCCTTGATCGCGACGCGCTCGGCCTCGCGCGCGGCCTGGCGCGCGATTTCCTTGAGGCTGATCGGCGCGTCGGGCGTCACGACGGTCGTGGGGACGGCGAGCACCCCCGGCGTGGTCACACGCGGTCCGCGACTGATGTTGCCGAGGATCTCAGTATGGACGGGACGCGCCGTACCCAGCACGACGACACGCTTGACGGCGTTTTCGAGCTCACGAATGTTGCCCGGCCAGTGATAGTCCATGAAGACACGCATGGTGTCCGGCGGAATGTCGACGGCGCGACCGTACTGCGCGTTGAACTTCTTGAGGAAGAAGTCGAGGAGGCCCGGGATCTCTTCGCGCCGCTCGCGCAGCGGCGGGATGCGGATCTCGATGACGTTGAGACGGTAATACAGGTCTTCCCTGAACTGATGCGCGCGCATGCTCGCTTCGAGGTCGCGATTGGTGGCCGCGATGAGGCGCACGTCGGTGTCGATGATCTTCTCGCCGCCGACGCGGGAGAACTCGCCGTCCTGCAGGACGTGCAGCAGCTTGGCCTGCAGCCGGAGCGGCATCTCGCCGATCTCGTCGAGCAGGAGGGTGCCCTCGTCGGCCGCCTCGAACTTGCCCGGCTTCTGCCGGTACGCGCCGGTAAACGCGCCCTTCTCGTGGCCGAACAGCTCGGACTCGAGCAGCTCACCCGGCAGCGCTGCGCAATTCACTTTCAAGAACTGCTTGGCGGCGCGAGGCGACGCTTTGTGAATCGCGCGGGCGAGCACTTCTTTGCCGGTCCCGCTCTCTCCTCGGAGCAGCACAGTGGTGTTTGTGCTTGCGACCTTGGAGATCAGATCACGGATCGGCTGCATCTTGCTGCTCGTGCACAGCGCCATCAGCGGCTCACTCATCGGATGCCTCTCCTCAGTGGTATCGGCTGCACAAACCCGGGACTGTTTGCATCTGACTGCACTGCATATGCCAAGGGTTTACCCACTCCTACTTCCAGTGATTACACGGAGTTGCGCCCTGGGAAGGGGATTTTAGGGAATGTTTGTTTGTAGAAAATTCACGCTGATTGTAAGACCTACACGAAAAGGAGGAAAACAATGGAAATCATGATCGTCGACGATGAACCGCAGGTGGCCGAGGTGCTGGCGACGTCCCTCAAGCGGCAAGGCCATTCGACGACCGTCGTGCACTCGGGACGCGACGCGCTCGACCGACTCAAGACGACGCCGTTCGACGCGATGTTCCTCGACGTGTCCATGCCGGGCATGAACGGGCTCGACGTCATGGCCGAGGTTCGCCGGCTACGGCCCTCGCTGGCCGTTGTGGTCATCACCGGGCACGCCACGCCGGAAGAGATCGAAGACGTCAAGAAGCTCGGCGCGGTCGACGTGATTCAGAAGCCTTCGGCGCTCACGCACTACCACCAGGCGCTCGAGCGACTGCACCCGACGGCCAAAAAGCCTTTCGCGCGTCTCGGCGACGTGTGATATTCGTGTGCGCGTGATCGCCCGAACGCTCGCCCTCGGTGTCGGACTCCTCGTTTGCCTGTCCGCGGTCTCCGCTGCCACGGCGCAGCCGGTTCCCATCGCACCGCAATTCGGCGGCGGCGGGGATCCGCAGGCGCTTCAGCTGCCGCTGCGCGGCCCGTTCACGCTGATCCCGACGATCACGATCAGCGAGGAGTACAACGACAACATCTTTCTCGACAATCACAATCGCCAGTGGGACCTGATCACCGGCATCACGCCGGGCCTGAACTTCCTCTGGGAGAGCCGCACGCACCGGCTGCTCGCGGCCTACAACTTCACCGCCGAGTTGTACATGCGCGAGCCGGGACGCGACAACGCATTCAACACGCAGAACTTCGTTCTCGACGGGACGTGGCGCGCCACCGAGCGGCTGACCTTGACCGCCACCGACGCGTTCACGGCAACGACCGACACCAACCTGATCTCTCCGGCGGGGGTGTCGGTCGGGCGCAATCGCTCGAACGGCAATACCCTCGCGGCCGGCGCCGCCTACCAGATCAACGAGTTCACGACCGTGCGCGGCGGCGCATCGTACGCGCTTCAGCGATTCTCGCGCAACGATCTCGACGACTCCGACATCTATCGCGCGAGTATCTTCCTCGACCGGAAGCTCACGCGATACCTGACAGGCTCGATCGGCTACGACTTCGGCTACCTCGACATCCAGCACGAAGACAACGTCGTCACACACACGCCGCGCCTCGGGATCATCTGGCAGGTCTCGCGCAACGGCACGATCGCCGTGAACGGTGGCCCCACGTTCGAGGAGGATCAGAACGGAGGGTCGCGCATCACGCCGTCGGTGAGCGCCACCTATGATCACAAGGTGTGGTTCGGCGTGGTCGGCGCCGGCTACGAGCGTCTGGTGGCCACCGCCGGCGGTCTCGGCGGTGTGACGGACAACAGCGCGGTCTTCGGACACGTCGACGTCGTCACCCTGGCGCGCGGGCTCACGCTGTCGTTCGCGCCGAGATATTCCTGGGTGAAGTCGAGCGACATCGGCCGCACGCATGAGTCCATCGACCTGCAGTCGTTCACGGCGCCGCTGCAGCTGACGTATCGGCTGACCGCCTGGATGGCGGCCGTCGCTCGATATCAATTTTATCGCCAGCGAGTGGCCAACGAGGTTCACGACGAGGCCGGTCGCCTGCTGGCCGCCGACGCGGACCAGAATCGGCTCTTCGTTGGTTTGCAATTTGGTTATCCAATTACGTTCGACCGGCCGTAGACAACTGCAGCCGCTTACTCACCGCGGCTGCAGTCGAATGCAGTAAAGTTCCCGTCCTCTCCCCGCGCCCACCCTCCGTCTGACGTCCGGCTGCGAGAAAAACGCACCGAAACGCACGCTCCTGCGAGGTTTTGCACGATTTGGCACTGACCTTGCCCCCTCAGGGAGGCAGCCGGGTATTCCCGGTGCGACATGTCTCTCGCACAACGACTCGCGTGGCTCGATGGCGTTTCGACTGTCGCGGTGCTGGTCACCGCGATCGCGGTGTGGGCCCCGTCCGCCGACATCCCCCCGACGAGTCTGTGGCGGCTGGCCGCCCGCGCGGCGATCGTCGCCGTCGTCTGCCTGGGAGCGTTCTACTACAACGACCTGTACGACTTCGAGGCGCCGCACGACGTGGGCCAGCTCTTCACGCGCCTGTGTCGCGCGCTCGGCCTCGCGGCGCTGATCCTCGGCGGTACCTACCTGCTCTTCCCCGAGGCGATCCTCGGGGGCAATCTCGCCTCCTACGCGCTGTTCATCACGCTCGTGGCCGTGCTCGTGCTCCGCCTCTCCGTGTACGCCCTCGCCAAGCGCGCGCCGTTTTCGGAGCGCGTCGTCGTCATGGGCGGTGGGCCGCTCGCCGATGAGCTCGCGGAGCAGATCGGGAGCCGCCCCGACC
>JBKOUQ010000141.1:0-12814 GCA_046723475.1 Candidatus Methylomirabilota bacterium | reverse complement strand
AGCAGGGCTGACGGCCCGGCGCGCGGCTCGGCGCGCGCTGCTCGTCGCCACGCTGATCGCGGCCGGCTGTGCGGGCGTCGGCGGCCCCGTGCCGGGCGCGCCGGCTCATCACCGCGAGCACGGGTTCGCGAACACGAATCTCGCCTTCGAGCGCCCGGGGTTCTGGACGGTGCAGGGCTTTCGCGCGCGCCGCGTGTGGGCGTCCATCGCGAGCACCCGGCCGACTCGCGACTTGCCGCGGGTCGCCAACGACGGCCGGATGCTGCACGACAACCGTGCGGCGCCCACGCTCACCTGGGTCGGCCACGCGACGCTGCTCGTGCAGCTCGACGGCCTCAACATTCTGACCGATCCGCAATTTTCCGAGCGCGCGAGCCCGTTCGGGTTCCTCGGCCCCCGCCGTCTGAATCCGCCCGGGCTCGCCTTCGACGCGCTGCCGCCGATCGACGTCGTCGTCATCTCGCACGATCACTACGACCACCTGGACCGCCCGACGGTGGCGCGCCTGGCCGCGGCTCATCACCCGCTGTTCCTGGTGCCGCTGGGGCTCAAAGCGTGGTTTGCGGGAATCGGGATCGACCGCGTCGTGGAGCTGGACTGGTGGGACAGCCATCGCGTTCGTGACGTCACCTTCACGCTCACGCCGGTGCAGCACTGGTGTGCGCGCACACCGTTCGACACGGATCATCGGCTGTGGGGCGGTTGGGCGTTGGCGGGCCGCGAGCGGCGCGTGTTCTTCGCGGGCGATACCGGGTACTACGACGGCTTCCGCGACATCGGGGCTCGCCTGGGCCCGTTCGACCTCGCGCTGGTCGCCATCGGCGCCTACGAGCCGCCGCGCATGATGCGCATGACGCACACGACGCCCGAGGAGGCGTTGCGGGTGTTCACCGACCTGCGCGCGCGGACGTTCGTGGCGATGCACTGGGGGACGTTCGAGCTCTCCGACGAGCCGATCGACGAGCCGCCGCGGCGGCTGCTCGCCGCCGCACGTGCGATGAGCCTGCCCGAGGAGCGCGTGTGGGTGCTGGCGCACGGCGAGACGCGCGCGTTCTAGAAAACCGCCCGAGTCACGCCCGCAACCGGGTGGCGCCGGTGCTGGTGCCGGGAGGCGGGCGCAGTGGGCCCCCTGCGATCCTCGCCGTTCGAAGAACGGCGTGTGGGTCGAATGGGTGACGGAGCCCGCCGGACCGGCACCAAACCGGCGTCAGGCCCTGGTTGCGGGCGTGACTCCGACCGTCTTCTAGCCGCCGCGAACCTCGTTCTCGCGTCGGGCAATCAGGCGCCCCACGACGTACGGAACCTGATCCGGATCGAGCGGCTTGTGCAGGTACACGTCGAAGCCCGCCTCGCGCACCTCGCGCGTTCCATACCGCTCGTAGAACGCGGTCATGGCGATCGCAGGCACGCGACGACTCTTTGAAGGTCCGCCGGTGCGGAGCCAGCGGACGAAGGCCAGGCCGTCCTCATCCGGCAGCACGAGGTCGCACAGCACGACGTCGGGCCGCAGGGACTCCATCAAAAGCCGCCGGGCGTCCTCGCCCGAGCGTGTCGCGACCACCCGGAACCCGGCCGGCTCGAGCACGGCCTGGAGCAGAGCAACGGACTCCTCGTGATCCTCGATGACGAGCGCGACGATCGATCGATCCACTCTATATCCCTCCTCGACAGCAAGCGGGCGCATGGCGGCGCGCCGACGTGAGAGCGCGAGCGGTGAGCGCCGAGGAGGGTTAGTGGTCTTCGGAGAGGGGACCGGACGGCGCGACGATGGCGTGCCGGCGCGCGACTCCGCGCGGCGCCGCGACGCTGTGGTCCGGCGGTGTCTGTCGCGCAAGGCTCGGCGCGGCGTGATGCGCGGCGCTGACGCAGTCGGTGCGCGTTCGCATTGCCGGTGGCGCCGCGAACGACGGCGTCGGCGGCGTCGCGACGCAGCGCGCGTCCACGACACCATCCAGATAGAACGCGTCGGTGTCGAACCAGAACACGCCGGGCACGGACGGCGTGGAGTAGTCGAGCGTGAGGTACAGCAGCACGAACAGCGTGCCCAGGCGCCGCGCGCTCACGCGCGCATTTTACGCTATGCGAGCCGCTGGAGGAGCAGCCCTTTCAGGTAGCGCGTTTCCGGGACGGTGAGGAGCGCGGGATGATCCGCGCTCTGCGTGAGTGGCGCCACCACGCGCAGGCGCACGCCGGCATCGGAGGCGGCCTCGCGCACCATCGCTTCGAACGCATCCGGGCTCACGTGGTAGGAGCACGAGAACGTCGCGAGCACGCCGGAAGGCTCAAGCAGCCGCACGGCGCGCAGGTTGATCTCCTTGTAGCCGCGCAGCGCGCCCTCGACGGCCGTGCGGCCACGGGCGAATGGCGGCGGGTCCAGCACGATCAGTCCGAAGCGATGCCCGGCGCGCTCGAGCCGTCTCAGCTCGTCGAAGGCGTTCGTGTCGCGTAGCTCCGCGCGCTCGGCCACGCCGTTGAGCGCGAGGTTGTCGACCGCACCGGCGAGCGCGTCCTTGGACGACTCGATGCAGATGGCGCTCGTCGCACCGGCCTGCAGCGCGTGGCAGGCGAAGCCTGCCGTGTAGGCGAATACGTCGAGCACGGCGCGGGCCGCGGCGAGGGGCGCCACGCGCAGGCGATTGTCGGTCTGGTCGAGATAGAGCCCGGTCTTGTGGCCGCCGCCGATGCGGACCAGAAGACGCACGGGGCCCTCCTCGATCACGACGGACGTCGGCCCGGTGGCGTCGAGCCACCCCGCCGCCGGCTCGAACCCCTCGAGCGCTGCCGCGGTTGGATCGTCGCCGCAATACACGGCCACGTCGCCGATCGCGGCGCGCAGAGCCGCGGCCACCTCCGCGCGCCGGCGCGCGATACCGAGCGTCACCGTCTGGAGCACCACAACGGGTCCGTAGCGATCGATCACGAGGCCAGCCAGGGCGTCCGCCTCGCTCCATACGAGTCGCGCGGCCGCGGCCCGCCCCGCCCGTGCGGCGACGGCGGTCGCGACGCGCCGCCGCCAGAAGTCGCCATCGATCGACTCGTCGGTCCATGTCAGCAGCCGGCAACAGAGCGCCGGGCGCGCGTTGAAGAGGCCGCGACCGACGAAACGCCCGGTGCTGTCGACGACCGTGACAGTCCCGCCGGGCTCGACGTTGTCCGAGACGTCGGCAACATCGCCTTTGAAGATCCACGGGTGCACGCGCGCCCGCTCATGCCCCCGTTTCAGCCGCAACACCGCAGAGCCCACGACGCCAGCCTACAGGACGCGCTAGCTACGCGCGTGGCGCGCGCGTGCCGCGACCGGGCGCTCAGCGAGTGCGGCGGAGGACGACGACCATCAGCAGCGGATGCCGCGACTTCTCGAGGATCTGGTGGGGCTTGAAGCCGAAGAACCACTGCACGAACTCGAACCCGCCGGCCAGCGCGACCAGCGCCTTGACCTCCTGCGGAAACAGCATCCGGGAGAGATGGGTCTGCCGGTACACGCGGCGGCGGCCGTTCTCGACACCCTCGAGCACCATCCGCTCGCGGAACACCTGGGTGACCGGGTTGACGTCGTGTAGCGCCGAGAACGACGCCCGAACGATGACGCTGCCACGCCGCCGCGACCACGACCACGCGCGCGCGGGATCGGTCCACGACGAGACCATGTAGCGATCGAACACGTAGAGCCCGCCCGGCCGCACCGCCCGCGCCACCGCGCGCAGGTGGGCGACGAGCTCCTCGTTGGTCAACAGATGGCCCTGGGAGTCCTGCATGCAAATCGCGGCGTCCACGGGTCGCGGGAGGCGGAACTCGGTCATGTCGCCAACGACGAGCTCGGCGTGTTGTCCCTTGGCCGTGAGCCGGTCGCCGAGAAACTGGATGTTCGAGCTCGAGAGGTCGAGCCCCACCATCTCGTAGTCGCGATCGGCGAGGCGCGCCAGATGTGGGCCCGTTCCGCACGCGATGTCGAGCACGCGGCGGACGCGCCGCTTCGCGTAGCGCTTGAAGCAATGGACGAGGAAGTCGACCTCACCCTTGCGGTTCATGTCGAACGCGATCTCGTAGTAACGCGGGGCGGTGTACTCGCGCTTGCGACTCACCGTACGTGGCCCCACCAGGCGAGCAGCGCTTCGCGAATCACCCAGGAGGCGGCGATGCCGGTGCGGCCGGACGGATCCCACGCGTGCGCAACCTCGACGAGATCGCCGCCGATCACCTGGCATTCGCCGAGCAGCCGGACCACGTCGATCAGCTCGGGCACGCGCAGGCCGCCCGGCTCGGGCGAGCCCGTGCCGGGCGCTTCCGCCGGGTCGAGCACGTCCACGTCGATCGTCACGTAGATCGGATGCCCGCGCAGCTCGGGCAGGATCGTGCGCATCGCGTCCATGGGGTGCACGGCGAACGCCGGATAGAAGCGTGGCCGATGCCGCGCGTACTCCTCGCGCGCGCCGGTGCGGATGCCGACCTGATACACGCGCTCGGCCGGAACGGTATCCATGACGCGGGCCATGGCCGATGCGTAGTTGTAACGCTCACCGAGAAATTCCTCGCGGAGATCAGGGTGTGCGTCGAATTGCAGGACGCGGAGGTCGGGAAACGCCGGCGCCAACGCCTCGATCACTGGCACCGTCGCCGTGTGGTCGCCGCCGAGCATGAACGGGATCAGTCCCGGTCGCCACCACGCGCGGATGTCGTCACGGGCGGCGTCGAGCTGCTCGCGCGGCGGGGCGCCGTCCGGCAGCTCGCAGTCGCCGATATCGGCCAGCGGCAGGTCCTCCATGTCGCAGTCGAGAAAGGGCGAGTACGTCTCGATCGAATCAGAGGCCACGCGCAGGTCGCGGGGACCGCTGTCGGCCCCCTTGCGGAGGTTGACGCGCCCCTCGAAGGGGATGCCGTAGAGGATGATGCGGGCGTCGGCGAGGGACCGGTGGCAAGCGATGAACCGCGGCGACACCGGTCGCATGCCGGGTGGCGGCGCCGCTAGACGAGGTCCTCGTCGGCGAGCAGCGTGATGGCGGCCAGCGCGCAACCGATGCGCTGGGTCGTGTGCTCGACGGCGATAACCCGCTTTTCCTTGATGATCTCGCCGCGCACGCGGAACGCCTCTTCGAGCATGAGGTCGATCTGCCGCTCGGCTTCGGCACGGCTGGCGACGCCGTGGAACTCCATGATGACCCCGTTCTTCGCCGGGTCGTCGGGGATCGCGTAGCCGACGGCGGCCGCGACCGTCTCGCCGGGGGTGTCGCTCGTCATGGCGGCGTACGCCGTCGGGACGATGGCGCCGGGCTTGATCTTCGGCAGCTCGATGACCGGGACCTCAGGCGGCAGAATGCTCGAGACTTTTACCAGGTTGATGTTGCCGATACCGGCTGCGAGAAGCGCATTGTCGAAGGCATTGAGGGTGGTGCCGCCCTCGGCGTGACCGGCAGTCGCTGCAGCCATCGTTACCTGCTTCGTCATTCGCTCGCTCCTCCTCAACGTGAGGTTCTCGCCTCCAATCAACTCCGCTCGCGCGGAAAACAAAATCTTTCGTCAATTTACCGACGCGGCGACTCAATGCAAGAGAAAAGTGCACCCGAGAGGCGCCCGCACCGTCGTCGGATGCGCTTCGCGCTGTCGGTCGTCGCCGCAATGAGCGCGCCGCCGAGTGCTCGAGCGCGCCGCCGACTGCCCGAGGTCGCCGCGGAGTGCTCGAGAGTCGTCGGAGACCGACGGCGCGTGGTCGGCGCGGTCAGCGCCACCGTCTCGGCCGACTGATCGGCGCCGAATGGATGGCGGCAGCGCTCGGCGGGCGCGTTCAGCGGCGGCGAATGGACGGCGGCAGCGCTTGGCGGGCGCGTTCAGCGGCGCCGAAGACGCGACGCGGGCGCTTGGAACACTCGCTCGGAGACGCGGAACGCTCGGCGCCGGAGCTCGCCGCGTCGGTGAGCGACGCGGAGTACTCCGCGCGAGACGTCGACACACTCACGGGCGCTCGTCGGTGGCTCGAAAACCGACTGTCAAGGTGTTTTTTTCTTGCAATGGTCGGAAACGGACCATACAGTCAAGCAGTAATTGCTCCGCGGCGAAGAATTTTTTCGGCGCGAAGACACGGCGAACGGCGACGACAACGAGTCGTCGCAGGAGAGGTGCGGTAGATGGCCGGATTGGACAAAGGAGGGCCAGCGGATTGAACGCCCTGGGACGTCACCTGCTGCTCGAGTTGTTCGATTGCGACTCTGACGCCATCAACAATCTCGAGAACGTGAAGGGATCGCTGGTGGAGGCCGCGAAACGGGCCCAGGCCACCATCGTCGACGTCGTATTCCACGAGTTCAACCCCTTCGGGATCTCCGGCGTGGTCGTCATCGCCGAGTCCCACCTCTCCATCCACACGTGGCCGGAATACAAGTACGCCGCGGTCGACATCTTCTCCTGCGGCGACGTGCTCCAGCCCGAGGTGGCGGCCAACTACCTCGTCGAGCAGTTTGGCGCCGAGCGCACCTCCGTCGTCGACGTGCAGCGGGGCATGTTCCTCAACTCGGCGGTGCCGATCGTCAACAAGACGGTCGCAGTCAGTTGATCAGCCCGCAGGCCTACAAGTGGTTCTTCGAGCCGACGACGGCCGTCGAAGGCCACATGCACGCCATCAAGCGGACGATCGCCGAGCTGCACAGCAAGTTTCAGCACGCCGAGATCATGGAGACGTCGGCGTACGGCAAGTTGCTGGTGCTCGACGGTCGCATCCAGTCGAGCCAGGCTGAAGACTTCATCTACCACGAGGCGCTCGTTCACCCGGGCATGCTGGCCTGCGACCGGGCGCCGGAGTCCGGTCTGGTCATCGGTGGTGGTGAGGGCGCGACGCTACGCGAGATCTTGCGGTACCCCAGCGTGCGCCGCGGTGTGATGGTCGACATCGATGGCGAGGTCGTCGAGCTCTGCAAAAAGCACCTACCCGAGATGCACCAGGGCGTGTTCGAAGACTCGCGTGCCGACGTCCGCCACGAGGACGCCCGCGCGTATCTCGAGCGGTCGTCCGAGCAATTCGACTTCATCACGATCGACCTGGTCGAGCCGCTGGAAGAAGGTCCGGCCTGCCTACTCTTCACTAAGGAGTTCTACACGCTCGTCCGCGACCGGTTGACCCCCGGCGGCGCCATCACGCTGCAGGCCGGCATGACGAAGCTGAACGAGCTCGACTTCTTCACCTCGATTCACCGAACGCTGCGTGAGGTGTTCCCGGTGGTCGCGCCGTATCAGACGTTCATCTCGTGCTTCGGTACGCCGTGGGGATTCATCACGGCCACGAAGAAGATCGATCCGCGCGCTCAGACGCCGCAGACGATCGACAAGCTGATCTCCGAGCGGCTGCCGACCTCGACGCTCGGCTACTGGGACGGCATCACGCATCAGCACGCCTTCAGCATCCCGAAGCACATCCGTACGGCGATCGACGCGCAGACGCGCGTCATCACCGACGCCCATCCGCTGATCGTCGTCTGATGAAGATGGGGGACTCGAAGTCCCCCAAGCCCCCTGTCATCTAGATGGGGCACTCGAAGTCCCCCACGCCCCCTATTGATGCGGGGGACGCGAAGTCCCCCATACGCCCTATCTGAGCGCGACCGCCCTGATTCTCGCGTCCGCGTCGCCGCGTCGGCGCGAGCTGCTCGCGGCGCTCGGTGTGGCGTTCGACGTCATCGCCAGCGAGGTCGACGAAACGCTCGACGACGTCCCGCTCCCCGAGGCCATCGCGCGCCTTGCCGTCCGGAAGGCCCGTGCGGTCGCGCTGACTCGGCCGGACGCCGTGGTGTTGGCCGCCGACACGGAGGTCGTCATCGACGGCCGAGCGCTCGGTAAGCCGGCGAGCCCCGCCGACGCGGCGGTGATGCTGCGCCGACTTCGGGGACGCACACACGAGGTCATCACCGGCGTGGCGGTGGTCGACCAGGGCGGCCACCGGGAGGCCCGGGACACGGTCATCAGCCGCGTGACGATGGCCGACTGTCCGGATGCGGCGATCGACGCCTACGTGGCGACCGGGGAGCCGCTCGACAAGGCAGGGGCGTACGCGATCCAGGGGCGAGGCGCCGCGCTGGTCGCGGCCTACGACGGCTCGTTCAGCAACATCGTCGGCCTGCCGCTCGCCGTCGCCGCGGCGCTGCTGCGTCGTTTCGGGGTGACCGTCAGCGCAACGCCGCCGCCGGCGGCCTGACGGCCTGCCGTGGCCGGTGGACGAGCTCGTCCGGGGCGGGGATGCGCGCGGTGACCGGCATGTTGAGATGCGCGCGCACGAGCGTCAATGTCTCGCGCACCTGCTCGGCGGTCACGGCACCCTGGCCGAGATAGAGGCGACGGCACGCCTCGAGGCGGCGCGGAAAGTCGTCCGCGGACACCGTTATGGACTCCGGCAGCCGCTTGATCAGGACGGACGCGGGCGCGGTCGCGATGCGACGCTCCGCGGCGACTATGGCCCGGGTAAACGCGGCGAGCCGTCGGTCGCGTACCGGACGATCGGCCCGCATGAACACGGCCGCGTTTACGGTCATCGTGCCGAACGCCGCGCGCACCGCCTCGGGGGTTCGGAGGTCGACGAGCATACGCGCCCGGCCGGCGCTCACCAGCTCCGAGACCGATGGCTCCCGCATCAGCGCGGCGTGCACGTCGCCGGTCTCCACCGCCTGCAGCAAGCCACGCTCGGTCCGGGTCACCAGCCAGAGCTGCGCCGGACTGATGCCCGCGCGCGCGAGCAGCCAGTCCATCCATGCCTGCTCGGGCAGCCCGAGCGACACGACGCCGACCCGCGTGCCCGGCAGGTGCTCGATCGACCGCACGACTTCATTCTGGCTTTCGGCGACGAGCACGGCGACGGGGGGCGCCGCCGTAAGCCCCAGGACGAGTCGCGGCGCCTGTCTGGCCGTGCGCGGACCGAATCGGAGCATCGCTTCCAGCGACGTCGCGACGAGATCGGCTTGCCCCTGGGCAAGCGCCTCGGCCGCGCCCGGCTCCGCCCGCGTGGCCTTGAGCGTGACGGTGAGGCCCTCCTTCGCGAAGTAGCCTTCCGCGTGGGCGACGTGCAGAGGAAGATATTCGGGTGACGAGCTCGGCCCACTCACGATCAGCGTCAGCGCCTGCGCGAGCATGACGGCGCCCAGCATGCGCTCAGCTCGCCCCGTGCTGTCGGCGTGGCGACGGATTCCGGGGCCGCCGCGCGATCGCGTACGCGCCCGGCTGCTGCGCCTGTATCGCGACCTCCTGGGGCGCTTCGGGCCACAGGAGTGGTGGCCGGGACGCACGCCCTTCGAGGTCGCCGTCGGCGCCATCCTCACGCAACACACGGCGTGGACCCAGGCGGCGCGCGCCGTGCGCGCCCTGCGCGCTCGTCGATTGCTCGACCCGCGCGCGATTGTCGCCGCTCCGGATTCGGTGCTGTTCGAGGCCATCCGGCCCGCAGGGACCTATCGGCTCAAAGCGCGCCGGCTGCGCGCGTTCAGCGGCTGGCTGATCGAGCGCTTCGGCGGTCGCTTCGACGGCATGCGCCGCGCGCCGCTCGGCGGCGTGCGGCCCGATTTGCTCGCCGTCCCGGGACTCGGACCGGAAACGGCCGACGCGATCCTGCTCTACGCCGCCGGCCGACCGGTGTTCGTCGCCGATGCGTACGCGCGCCGGGTGCTGTTGCGCCACGGCCTGTTGCCGCGGCACGCCGACTACGAGACCGCGCGGGCGTTCGTCGAAGCGCATCTGCCGTCGGATCCCGCGCTGTTCAACGAGCTGCACGCGCTCCTCGTCGCCGTGGGCAAGACGTATTGTCGAGCGCACCCGCTCTGCGCCGCCTGTCCGCTCCGCCCCGACCTCCCCCGCCGACCGCGTCGCTGACGCGTCCCGTGTAACGACGCGATCCGTTCGGCGGTTGTAGCGCCGGCGGCCGTGGGTGGCCGTGGTGCTGGAGCTTGGGATGCGCAGTGAGCGGTCGTGGCCCCATGACTTCGCGCAACGTAAGGTCGATATGCGTGCTCGAACGGCCATCCCAAGCTCCAGCAGCATGGCCAACCGCGGCAGACGTGTGCACGCGCCGGCGTGGCGCGGCCGACACGTCACGCGACGAACTCGAGGAGGAGGTCGGCGAGCCGGTCGGCGGCGTCGGGGATGGCGAACGAGCGAGCGCGCTCGCCCATCTCTTTGAGGCGCGGCGGATCGGCGAGCAGCTGCTGGATTCGCTCGAGCAGCAGCGCCGGCGTCATGCCCGCCTGCGGCAGGATCGCGCAGCCGCCCGCACGGCCAACCAGCTTTGCATTCGCCGTCTGCTCGTCGCCCGCCGCGCCCGGCAGCGGGATGTAGAGCGCGGCGAGGCCCAGCTGGCAACACTCGTTGACGGTGCCGGCGCCCGCGCGGCTGACGATCAGGCTCGCCGCCGCATACACGTCGGCAAGCTCGGCGCCGACCCATGGGCGCAGCGCGTACCGCCGGGCGAGCGCCGCCGGCAGCGCCGCGCGGCGGCTCTCGAGCCACCCGCGGTCTGCAGTCGCGGCATTGTCGCCGCACTGGTGCAGGCACTGCGTGTGCGCGAGCAGATCGGGCAGGATCTCGCCGACCGCGCGATTGATTGCGTGAGAGCCCTGGGCGCCGCCCGTGACATACACGATCGGCAGCGCCGGATCGAAGCCGAAGCGTTCCAGCGCCGCCGCGCGATGGCCGGCGCGCAGCTCGGGGCGCAACGGGTTGCCCGTGAGCACGGTTGGCGTGCCGCCGAAGAATCGCTCGGACTCCGCGAACGTCAGGGCGACGCGCGCGGCCACGCGCGCGGTGATGCGGTTGGCGAGTCCCGGCACGGCCGTCTGCTCGTGGACCACGACCGGCACGCGCGCGAGCACGGCGCCGAGCGCGACGGGGAGCGCGACGAACCCGCCCGTGGCAAACACGACGCGCGGCCGTAGCCGGCGCACGAGCCGCCACGCCTGCAGCACGCCGGTCGGCGCGTTGACGAACACGTCGGGCACGTTCTGCCAGGCGACCGTGCGGCGCAGCTTTCCCGTGCGAATCGCGTAGAACGGGATGGCGGATTCCGGCGCGCGGCGCGCTTCGAGTCCGGTGTGGCTGCCGATCCACGCGCACGCCACGCCGCGCGCGCGCAGCGCGGCCGCGACGGCGAGCCCGGGCGAGGTGTGTCCCCCGGTTCCGCCGCCCGCGATGACGATCACGTTATTTGCCGTCGGAGCGCCTTCGCAGGGCTCCGGCGCTCGACGGTCGGGCGAAGATCGCGCACGGCCGAGCTCCGGCGCTCGACGGTCGGGCGGTGAACCCGCGCGGCCTGACCGCCGGCGCGATCACCCGTTGTTCCTGGTGTCTCGGTGTCGCTCCAGCGCCAGGCCGATCAGCCGCTCGATGAGGTCGCCGTACGAGACGCCCGTCGCTTCCCACAGCCGCGCGTAGGCGCTCGTCGAGGTGAAGCCGGGAATGGTGTTGATCTCGTTCAGAATGACGCGATCGCCCTCGAGGAAGAAATCCACGCGCGCCATGCCGGCGGCGTCGATGGCGCGGAACGCCGCCACCGCGATCTCGCGCACGCGCGCCGTGAGCCGAGCACCGATCGGTGCTGGGACGACGACGCGCGCCAGGCCCTCGGCGTACTTCGTCGCGTAGTCGTACCACTCGGCGTCGTACGTGATCTGGCCGGGCAGCGAGGCCTCGGGCTCGTCGTTGCCGAGCACGCTCACTTCGACCTCGCGAGGCTGGCGCACGGCGCGCTCGACCACGAGCTTGCGGTCGTGACGCGCGGCTTCGTCGAGCGCCTCGGGCAGCGCCCCGGCGTCCTTCACGCGGCTGATGCCGACGCTGGACCCGAGGTTGGACGGCTTCACGAAGCACGGAAAGCCGGTCACCTCTGCCACGCGGCGCAGGACTTGATCGGGCCGCTCGCGCCACTCGCGCCGCAGCACGACGGTGTATTCGACGAGCGGCAGCCCGTGCGCCGCGAACACCGCCTTCATCGTGGCTTTGTCCATGCCGACCGCCGACGCGAGCACGCCGGCGCCGACATAAGGAACATCGGCCAACTCGAGCAGTCCCTGGATGGTGCCGTCTTCACCGTACGGCCCGTGGAGCATGACGACGACGACGTCGAGACCGGCGCGCAGCTCGGCCGGCATGCCGCCCGCGGGCTCGACGCGCACGATCGCCGTGGATGCGAGGGCGGTGTCGGCCGTCTCGGCGCGATCGGCGAGGGCTTTCTTCACCTCGCCGGTGGCGTCGCCGGTCGGCAAGCCGACACGCGCCTGCGAGGCCAGAGCACGGAGCGGATCGCCGCCGACCACCCATCGGCCGTCGCGGCCGATGCCGATCGGGACAACCGCATGGCCCCGACTCTCCAGCGCGGCGATCACGGACGCGGCAGACGCGAGCGATACCTCGTGCTCGCCCGAGCGCCCGCCGAAGATCACGCCCACGCGGAGCGGGGCCATGCCCGCATTCTAGCAGGCGACGCGGATCGGGTTACTGGCTTCCCGCGCCCGCCGGGACCTCCTGAATGAAACCATTTGCCACAAGTCGGCGGTCATCTTGGGGAACTCCGAAGAGTTTCACCTCGTCGCCCGCCCGGACCGTCTGGCGAGTCCAGGCGCTCAGCTTGCTGACATCGACTCGAACGGTCTCACCTGGTCGCGTTTCGACCACGAACTCTCGAGGCGTCACTGCCGTCACCTTGCCGTAGACCCGCCATAGGTCATCGGTGCCCGTGGCCACGGTTGTGGTCTCGGGCGCGGCGGCGGGCGGGGCGGCCGGCGGGGCGGCCGCGGTCGTACTGGGCGGAGCCGTGACCGACGGCTGCGGTGGCGCCGGCGGCGTTGGGGGCACCGCC
>JBKOUQ010000069.1:0-5181 GCA_046723475.1 Candidatus Methylomirabilota bacterium | reverse complement strand
ACGGAGGGGTATGGGGGACCCCTTCTGGGGTCCCCCATCTAAATAGGAATAGCGCGCTGCAAGTCCGGAGCGCGTTCGCGGGCGGCCGTTACTGCGGCTTCACCATGAAATGCGAACGGCGGTTCTTGGCCCAGCACGCCTCGGTGTGCTCCGAGCACACCGGCCTTTCCTCGCCGTACGACACGAGCGACACGCGAGAGGCCTGCACCCCGCGGCTCGAGAGGTAGTTCTGCGTCGCCTTCGCCCGGCGCTCGCCGAGCGCCAGGTTGTACGCGGCGGTTCCGCGCTCGTCGCAGTGCCCCTCGATCAGAATCAGCACGTTCGGGTTGGCCTTGAGCCAGTCCGCGTTCGCGTCCAGGCTTTTCGCCGACTCCGCCGTGATCTCGTACTTGTCGAAGTCGAAGTACACGTCGTTGAGCGTGCCCTGCGCGGCCGGCTTGAACTGTTCGATCGGCACGCGGGTCGTTGCCGTCGTCGACATCTTCCCGGCTGCCGGACGCACCGCACCGTCCGTCCCGCGTGGACCGCCGGACGACGTGACGTCTCCGGACGGTGCGGGCGCCGCCGTCGTTGTCATCGCCGGTGTTCTGGCGCATCCCACGGCCAGCGTGCCGAGCAGGACTGCGTGCACTACCAGCGCTGCCTTCATCATGTGCGTGTCCTCCTGGGGGTTGTCGTTGACCGCCGTCCATCAGTCGCGTCACGGACGAGCCGACCCAGCGTGACGAGCAGCGCGGGCGCCTCCGTGCGCAGTTCGGCGAGCGAATACAGAACGAGGCGGCGAAGCACCGCGTCGCCCTTGGGACGAAGCACCACGACCACGCGTCGTCGGTCACCGTCGTGCCGACGCCGGGCCACCATGCCGCGTTCGACGAGCCGGTCGACGAGCTCGACCGCGCTGTGGTGCCGGATCTGGAGCCGCTCGGCCAGCATGCCGACGGTCACCCGACCCCGCTTCTCGAGCCCCTTGATCTGGAGCAGGAGCATGTACTGCTGCGGCTCGACTCCGGCCTCACGTGCCGCCAGCTCGCGACGCCCGATCAGCCGCCGGAGTAGATAGCGCCAGTCGGCCAGGGTCGCGTAGTCGAGGCCGCGGCGGCTTTGGCGTCGCACGGCACGATCATATCGCCGTACGATATGACTTGTGCAAGGGTTTACATAGGCTCTATTGCCTCGTCGGCATGGGCTTTGCGTTTTTGACACGCGCCGTCTCGAGGCGGCGTGACAGATGGACGTGACACGGCGGGCTTTCATCGGTGTTGCCGCTGGCGCAGGCAGCGCGGCGGCGCTGGCCTGGCCGGCCTCGGGGCCGACCTGGCCCCGACCCTGGCAGCGGCCGCCGAGTTGCTGACCTGAGATGCGCGCCGTCGTGATGCTGTTCGTGTTGCTCGGCCTCGTGGCGTGCACCAGTCCGGAGGCGAAGCGGCGGCCCGGGTGCCGACGTCGGTTACCGCGGCGGCATCGAGCTGCATGCCGGCGCCGAGCCGTACGCGAAAACGTCGATCGTCGTCCCGAAAGCAGGCCGCGGCACGGACGTCGCGGCCGCGCCGCGCGCGCGGTGAGCGCCAGCGCACTGTCGGCGCCTACCGCCGAAGCACTGGCACGTGAGCATCCGGAGTTTCGCGGCTGGCTTCGTCTGCTCGCGGCTGTTCGCATGGAGGCCACCGCATCGACATGGACCAATGCCATTCCCGGATCGATGGCCGAGACGACCCGCTCGGCGCCGTGGCTCGCCGGCACGACGCTCGCCGTCGACCCCGATGCCTCGAGGGGCGCGGCGACTGCGCTGCGGACGCTGCGGCGGCGACTGGCGCGCCGAGTGGCTGCGCTGCCCCTTCTGCGGCACCGAGGAGCACACGCGGCCGCAGGCGCTGGTCGGTACCGAGCGCGGTGATGCGCGGCGGGCCGACGGGTGCGCGGTGTGCGGCGCCTGGGTGAAGACCATCACGACGCTCGCCGCCTCCGACGTCGATACGGTGCGGCTGCTCGATCTCGCGACCGTCGAGCTCGACATCGCCGCCCTCGAGCGCGGCTGGAAGCGGCCCGCGGGGCTTGGTGCGCCGCTCGGTGTGCGCGTCGTCGCGGCGGCGCCAAAACCCGCGCGACGGAAATGGTGGCCGCGATGAGCGTGCGCCCGGCGCTGATCTGCCGCGAGCTGCTCGCCGCGCTCGAGGCTTCGGAAGGACGCCGCCGCCGGCGCAAGCGCGACACCACACCGGACGCGATCGGGCTCGCGATCAAGCGCGGGCTGCTCGAGGCCGCCGTGGCCGAGGATCCGGATCCGGACACGTTCGAGGCATGGCTGCTCGGGCGCTGTCTGGCGGCCGGCGGCGACGCGGGCGCCGTGCGCTCCATGGCGCTCGAAGTCCTCGCGGAATGGCGGCTCGCGTCGTCGCTGCCTGCGTTCGGCGCGTGGCTCGAGCGTGGCGCGCCCTCGGACGATGTCTGTGGCGGCGCAGCGGACCGCCCCGATGCGCGCGGCCACGTGCCGCCACGCGCGAGGGGCGGACGCCGCGGATCGCGCTGAGCCGCGTTCGTCGGGATACCGACGACGGCGCGTCAGCGTTCGGCGGTGGGCATTGTTGGTCGGCGTCGCAGCAGCACGAGCGAGACGACGAACACGAGGCACAACACGGTCAGCAGCCCGAGCTCGAGCATCGCGGCGTCCAACGCCGGCCCGCCGCCCTTCACGTCGGCCAGCTCCGCCGTGATGACGAGCACGCGTCGGATGGCGGCGATGAGGGCAACGACGAGGAACGGCTCCGGCACGAGGAGGTGCTCTCGGAACGAGACCTGAACCGTGTACATGATCTCCGCGAACATCAGCACGAGGAGGACGCGATCGAGGACGACGATGATGCGGGACGGCAGCGTCCCGGCGAAAAGGCTCGTCACGAAGCTCAGCGTCGCGTCGACCAGCAGGACGAGCGCCCCGGCCGCCAGGAGCACGCCGAGCGCCACGTAGAGGACATCCTCTACGTGGGTGAAGCTCCGCGCGGTCCAGTCACGGGCCGAGGCGCCCGCGGCGCGCGGCACGTCAGCTCGCGCGCCGCGCCGCTCCGCTCAAGCCGTCTTCGACCGTGTCCGCGACGGTCTGCAGGCGCTCGGCCGCGCCCTCGAGGCCGGCCGCGGCCCGCTCGCGCACGTTCATCGTGACGTCGTCGATGTAGTCCCGGATGCGGTCTCCGTAGATCCACATAACCGCCGCGCCGCCGATCGCTCCGACCAACAGGCTCTTGATCACAATGGCCTCCGTTCGACAGTCTTCCCGAGGCCGATCACAGCAAGGCGAGTGCCGGGGACTTTCAGCGTGGCCAGGCGGAAAAGGGCTTTGCCCAGTGGCTGAGTGACAGCAAGCGGACATAGTCTCGCGCCCCTACCGATGCCCGCTGTTCGGGCGTGTTGTAGCCCCAGTCGGCGAGGAACAGCCGAGCCGCTCGCAGCGCCGGCGTGTCGTGGACGGTGTCGAGCGTTTCGAGCAAGTCCTCGACGAACCAGAGCCCCTCCGCACCCGATTGCAGGGCATGCGCAGCCGCCAGCCGAGTCAGTGACTCCGGTTTGGGTATCACGTGCCCCGGCTCTCGCCCGACGATCGGCAGGCTCGCCAGCCGCGGATCCTGCGCCGCGAGCAGCGCCCGCGCGAAGCGCTCGGCCTTGGTGGTCACGACCGCGACCGGCGTGCCGACTGCCACCTCCTGCACCAGTCGCGGCACGACGCCGCGATAGAACGTGTGATGACGGATCCAGTCGTCAGCGTCGCGTGCGAACCAGTCGTCGCGCACGCGGTTGAGCGCACGGCCGACGGCGTCCTGCGTGAGCCCTGCGTCATCGAGGAGCCGATGCGCGGTCGCGAGCCAGGCGCGACGATCGACGAGCTCCGCGGCCGGCTCATCCGTGACGACCGCATGGAGCAGCACGGGCATCTCCCATCCGCTCTCGATCAGCGGTCGCTCCGCGGCGAACCGCGCCGCCGCCGTGTCGGGCACGTCACGCGGCTCGGGCCAGATCTCGCGATACGCGCGACGCGCGGCCTCGAAGTATTCGCGACGGCCGTCGCAGAGCACGCCATCGAAATCGAGCGCGAGCACCGCCGGGCCGTCGGCGCTCATTTCGCGCGGTACCCGACCAGGCCCGCCTCCAGCGAGCGCGGGTCCACGCGCGGCAGTCGCCGCTCGCCGCCGCGCGCGAGCAATCGCGTGTGACGCACGGACGCCAGGTGCTCGGCCACGAACCACAGGTCGTCGCGCGACGTCGCCCAGCCGGGCCGGGTGCGGTCGAAGCGGGCGAGGTTGACCGGGCGCGAGTACGCGCGCAGGGTACGGTCGCCCCGCAGATTGACGTAGTCCTCGAAGTACGACAGCGCGAGCTCGCGCAGCGTCCGATACACGGGCGCGCGAAAGCGGAGCCCGGAAAAGTTCGATTTCGCGATGGCGCCCCAGTGGCCGCGGTCGCGGTAGATGGCGAGCACGTGATCGGTGTCCTGCACGGCCTCGAGGTCGAGCAGCAGCGGCGCATAGCCCAGTACGCGGAGCGCCGCGGCGGCGAAAATGGCGCCCTCGAGGCAGTGCGCCGTGCCCTCGTGCAGCACCCGGCGCGGCGACCACGCCGTCGACGCCAGGTGATACGGCATGGCATCGAGTGCGCGCTGCACGCCGGTAGGGGTCCGAAGGGCGTGCAGCGTCCGCAGCTCACGCGCCGAGAATCCGATCGTGGCGGCGGGCACGCGGCGTTTACGAGGCGACGTGGTGAGTGTTCATCCGCGTTGCGCCGCCGCGGCTGGCGGGTGGTGATGCGCCGCGATGGCGGGGTTCGCGCGCGATCTCACGGAAATATATCGTGCGATGTATCGCATGACGTATCGGATCCAGAAGGCGTGTCACGCTGCCGCTCACGCCACTGACATTCTTTGTCGGCGCGTTGGGGATTTCCCGGCCAAATCGCTCTTCGGTCTCGCGCGGTGGTCCGCCTAAGTATGCGCGTTCCTTGGCGAGACGCCCCCATTTCAGGTGCGGCATGCATTCTGCACTACGCCCCCCCATGCGATCGACGCGCAGCATGCGCGAACGACCTTCAAGGGGGACAGACATGATGACGTTTCGGAAACGCCTCTCGCTCGGCGGTCAGCGTGGTTTCACGCTGATCGAGCTTCTCATCGTCGTGGCGATCATCGGCATTCTCGCC
>JBKOUQ010000071.1:0-12602 GCA_046723475.1 Candidatus Methylomirabilota bacterium | reverse complement strand
CGCCGCGGTGGGCGTCCCACCGCCCCAAGGCGACGCATCTCAGCCCGGCCGCGGCGGGGAGGGTCACCGCTTCGTGCAGAAACAGCGCGCCGAGTGCCGCAGCGGTGAACGGGCTCAGCGCGAGGAACACGGTCACCTGAGTGGCGGGCGCGTTGCCGAGCGCCCACAGCCAGAGGACGTAGCCCACCCCGCTGCTGAACCCGATGAAGACGACGGCCGCCCACCCGCGGCCCGTGAACCGCGGCCAGCCGGCAAAGAACCCCTCCCCGGCGGCGAGCCCGGCGAGAAACACCACCGACGCCAGCATCGCGAGCGCGCTGACCGGCACGGTGGGGTAGCGCCGCACGTACGGGCGATACAGCACGCTGCAGACGGCCGCACTCAGTGCCGCGCCGAACACGGCCGCTTCGCCGATCCAGCCGTGCAGGTCGTCGACCTGGCGTAGCGCCTTCTCGCCGAGTGCCAGCGCGACGCCGACGATGCTGAACAGCACGCCGGCCGTGCGCGCGACGCCCAGGCGCTCGTGACCGAGAAGCGCAGCGAGCAGCATCGTGAGCAGCGGGACCGTGGCGAAGATGAGGGCCGCGTGCGCCGACGCGACGAACCGCAGGCCGTAGTTCAGCAGCGCGATCAGGACGCCGAACTGCGCGATGCCGAGGAGCGCGATGGGGACGAGGTCGCGCGCGCGGATATGCGGCCGTGCGCCGAGGAGCACCGCGGGCAGCAGCACCAGCACGCCGATCGCGTAGCGGAGCAGCGCGAGGGATGCAGGACCGGTCTGATCCACGACAACGCGCGTGGCAACCATCGCGGAGCCGACCTGCACACCGGTCGCGGCGGCGGCGGCCACCGCGAGCGCGCGGCGGCTCACAACGGCCGCTCCGACGGACCGGTCAGAGCCGTCGCTCCCACGTCTCGCCGACGAGGCTCTGGCCGAAGCTCGTGTGGCGCTCGCGGCGCCTGAGCCGGTAGCCAGCCGCCTCGTACCGGCGACGTGCGGCCACGAGCACGCTGTTCGTCCAGAGCACGATCGTGCGGTAACCCGCCGCGCGCGCGAACCGCTCGCACTCGGCGACGAGCCGAGCGCCCACGCCGAGCCGGCGCGCCGACGGCTCGACGAGCAGCAGCCGCAGCTGCGCGGTCGTCGCGCTTCGGCGCACGAGAAAGACCGAACCGATGCGCTCGCCGTCCTTCTCGGCGATCCAGCACCGCTCGCGCGCGGGATCGTAGCGCTCGATGAACCGGGCAACGATCGTCGCTACCAGCGCTTCGAAGCGCTCGTCCCAGCCGAACTCTTCGGCGTAGAGCACGCCGTGGCGCTGAACGACCCAGCCCATGTCGCCGGGGCGATGTGGACGCAGCGTGAACGGCGGCGTGCGATCCGTCCCGCCCAGGATGCCCTCGATGGTGCGCATGGCGTCGACGAGTCTCTCCTGGTCGACCTCCGCGAGCGGCGCCAGGAGAGCGGCGACCTCGTCACGCGAGCGCGCGCCGAGCGGCGCGAACGCCGCACGGCCGGCGGCGGTGAGGGCCACGTGGCTGCGCCGACCATCGACGTCCGACGGCGTGCGGGTGATCAGTCGCCGCCGCTCGAAGCCCCGGAGCAGGCGGCTCAGGTAACCGGCGTCCACCTCGAGAGCGCGACAGAGCTCAGCCGCCGTCGGCGGGTCCGCGCGGTGCGCGAGCTCATAGAGCACGCGCACTTCGCCGAGCGAGAAGTCGCCGCCGAGATAGTGCAGCACACCGATACGGGAGGTGTAGAAGCGGTTGAACCCCCGCACCGCCGCCACCCGCCGCTCGAGCTCACCCGCCCTGGCCATCGTCGCCTCGCCCGCGTTGAAGTCACCCTCGCCCCGGCGTGAAGGTTGACCATGGTCAACCAATAAAGTTGTTCATGTCAACAGTCCCGGAGGCGGCCGAGCGGCCGTGCGGGCGAGCGGTGGACGCGGGAGCCGATGGGGTAGTAGGATGACGCACTCCCGAGGAGGACAGCCATGGCGATCAGCGCCAAGATCCTGCACGTCGATCTGACCGACCGAACCACGCGCATCGAGGAAATCCCCGAGGCGACGTATCGCAAGTACCTCGGCGGTGGTGCGCTCGCCGCGCATATCCTGCTGCGCGACATGAAGCCCGGCGCCGATCCGCTCGGTCCCGACAACGTGCTGGTGTTCATGACGAGCGTCATCAACGGGTTGTCGCTGTCGGGAACCAACCGCTACACGGCCGCGGCCAAGTCGCCGCTGACCGGAGGGTATGGCGAATCCGAAGCGGGCGGCTGGTGGGGCCCGGAGCTGCGGGCGGCCGGCTGGGACGGTGTCGTCGTGCACGGCGCCTCCAGTACGCCGGTGTACCTGTGGATCAAGGACGACAAGGTCGAATTTCGCGACGCCACCCCGTACTGGGGAAAGCTGTCGGGCGACGTGCAGGACGGCATCGAGGCCGAGTTGGGCGACAAGCGCGTACGGACGCTGCAGTGCGGGGTGTCCGGCGAGAAGCTCGTACGCTACGCGGCCATCGTCAACCAGCTCAAGCATTTCCACGGACGCGGCGGGCTCGGCGCCGTGATGGGCGCCAAGAAGCTGAAGGCCATCGTCGTGCGTGGCAGCAAGCCGCCCGCGGCCGCCGACAAGGACAGCGCGAAGAAGCAGCTCGTGTTCTTCAAGGATCACTACGATCGCGCCACCGACCGCTTCCACCAGCTCGGGTCGTCGGCCGGTGTGCTGGCGCTCGAGGCGAGCGGCATCCTGCCCACGCGGAATTTCCGTGACGGGTCGTTCGAGGGCGCCAAGGAGATCAGCGGACAGCGGATGCGCGACACGATCCTCGTCGACCGCGGCACCTGCTACGCGTGCGCGGTCGCGTGCAAGCGCGAGGTCGAGGTGAAGTCGCTCGGCGTCACCCCGAAGTTCGGCGGCCCCGAGTACGAGACCCTCGCCGCCTCGGGCTCGCTGTGCGGCGTGCGCGACCTCGACAAGCTTGCGCTGATCAACCAGCTCCACGCGCAGTACGTGCTCGACTCGATCTCGACGGGTGCCGTCTGCGCGTTCGCCATGGAGTGCTACGAGCACGGCATCGTCACGAATGACATGGCGGGCGGCCTCGATCTCTCGTGGGGCAACGCCGACGCGGTCATCGCGCTCATCCACATGATCGGGCGCCGCGAGGGCCTGGGCGATGTGCTTGCCGAGGGTGTCAAGCGCGCCGCGGCCAAGTTCGGGCGGGGCGCGGAGCGCTTTGCGCTGCACGTGAAAGGGCAGGAGCTGCCCATGCACGATCCGCGTGGCAAGAAAGGGTTGTCGCTTGCCTATGCGATCTCACCGACCGGCGCCGATCACATGGAGGCGCCGCATGATCCGCTGTACGCCGGCTTCCATCCCCAGGGGCATCCGCTTGGCGTGCTTGGGCTCATCGAGCCGCTCGATCCCATGACGCTCGACGCCAAGAAGGTGCGCGCGTTCTTCGTCACGCAGCAGGTCTGGAGTGCGTACAACTCGGTGGGCATGTGCGACTTCGTCGGCGCGCCGCTCAACGCCATGCAGCTCGAGCCGATGATCGACTACATCAACTCGGTGACCGGCTGGAACATGAGCCTGTACGAGCTGATGAAGGTCGGTGAGCGGAACAACACGCTCGCGCGCATCTTCAACAACCGCGAAGGATTTACGCCGGCCGACGACGTGCTGCCGCAGCGCATGCACGAGGGCATCGGTAACGGGGCCATCAAGGGCGCGCGGATCGACCCGGCAGAATTTCTCGCGGCGCGTAAAACGTACTACGAAATGGCGGGTTGGGATCCTCAAACGGGCAAACCAACCGACGCCAAGCTCGCCGAGCTCGGGATAACGTAAAAACCAACGGGCGGGGCGTCGGCCTCCCGGATCATCGGGCTTTCACCCGGAACCGGTAGGCGCGAGGCCCCGCCCGCTGTAACACCGCCTCCTCCGTCAGCCGCCGTCTCCGGCGGTACCCACGGTGCTCGGCGTCGTCGCGTCTAGAACAGTGCACGCACAATGCCATCGATGCGCCGGTCTGCCGACGACGCGTCCGAGCGCCAGCGCGGCCGATGCGCGCGGGCGGCCGGCGCGTCAGGGCTTGTGGAAGCGCTCGACCCCGTCGGAGCCGAGCTCGCGCACGGCGCGACCCTCGGCCTCGAGAAAATTCAGGTGCGCAAGCGTCTCGCCGATGGCGAACCCGAGCTGGTGCGTGTCGAGCTCGCGGCGAAAGAGCACGGGAATGAGCTCGGCGCCGGTCTTCGGCTCGATCAGCGCATCGGCGGCTTCCGCGAGCCGCGCGTCGTGGTGCTGCACCAGCGTGGACAGCCGGTGGTGCAGGCCTCGGAACGGCAGGCCGTGCGACGGCAGGACGAGCGTGTCGGCCGGCAGCCGCAGGAATCGTCCGAGCGAGTCCAGATAGTAGCGCAGCGGGTTCTCGCGTGGTCGCTCGGGCCACACGCTGACGTTCGTCGTGATCTTCGGCAACACCTGATCGCCCGCGATGAGGACGCGCAGGTCCTCGCACCACAGACACGCATGCTCGGGCGAGTGACCGCGCGCCGTCAACACACGCCAGCGGCGGCCGTCGATCGCCACCGTCTCGGCGTCGGCGATGGGCATGAAGTCAAACGGCAGTCCGCTCACGAGGCCGGGGTAATGGTTGCCGCGCGCGCGCATCTTTGCGGTGTGCTCCTCCGCGATGCCGTGGCGACGATAGTGGGCGACGCGCCGGTCGAGATCGGCGTCGTCGCGGCTTCGCAGCGCGTACTCCGCGGCCAGCCACTCCGTCTGCGTGCACCACAGCTCGGCGCGCCAGCGATCGGTCAACCAGGCGGCGTTGCCGATGTGGTCGGGATGGAAATGCGTCACGAGCACCCGGCGAATCGGCTTGCCGTCGAGGCCGTGGGCGAAGAGCTGCTCCCAGCGTTCGCGCGTCGGCGGCAGCGCGACGCCGGTGTCGATGGCCGTCCAGCCGTCGCCGTCGGCGAGCAGCCACAGATTGATGTGGTCGAGCTGGAACGGCAGCGGCATGCGCACCCAGCGCACGCCCGGGGCGACGTCGATCGTCTGCGCCGGCTCGGGCGGCGCGCTCCAGGGATGCTCGAGCGCCATGCGATCGAGTCTACACGAGCGCCGAGGTCATTCGATCAGGCGCTCGGCACGCAGCAGGATCGGCGGCGGGATCGTCATGCCGAGCGCGTGGGCGGTCTTGAGATTGATCACGAGGCTGATCTGCGTCGGCTGCTCGATAGGCAGATCGCCGGGCTTTGCGCCTTTGAGGATCTTGTCGACGTAGAGCGCGGCGCGCCGGAAGAGCTCGGGATAGCTCGGGCCGTACGCCATGAGTCCGCCGGCGTCGGCGTATTCCGAGACGGTGTGGATGCTCGGCAGGCGGTACTTGAGCGCGAGGGCGCCGATACGCTCGCGGTCCGGAAAGATCTGCGGACCGGCGATGACGAACACGGCGCCGGCGCGGTCGCGCGCCATCATCGAAAACGCGTCCGGCAGCTCGTCGGCGGTCTTGATCGCGTAGCGTCGGAGCTCGAGCTTCATCGACTGCGCGGTGGGCTCGATCGCTCGCGCTCGACGCGCCGAGACGGGATTGTCCGCGCGCCAGAGCACGGCCAGCCGCGACAGCTTCGGCACCACCTCGCGCACGAGCTCCAGACGCTTGTTGTCGAGGTCGTCCGAGATGCTCGTGACGCCGGTGACGGTGCCGCCGGGTCGACCCAGGCTCGACGCGATCCCGGCGGCGACCGGGCTGTCGCCGGTGGCGGTAACGATCGGAATGCTTCGGCTGGCGCCGAGCGCGGCCTGAGTTGCCACGCTGCCGCCCGTCACGATCACGCGGACCTGGCGCTGGGCGAGCTCCTTGGCCAGTGCAGGCAGCCGCTCGTTCTTGCCGGCGGCATACCGCGCCTCGAATGCGACGTTCTGGCCTTCGATGTACCCGAGCTCTCGAAGCTGCTGCTTGAACGCCGCCCACCAGTCGAGGCGTTCGCCCGCGTCCAGCAGACCGATCACTGGCGTCTTCGCCGATGCTGGCGGCGCCGTCGCCGCGCTGCCGGCCATGATGACAAACATCACGAGGCCGAGCAGGGTGGCGAGGCGTCCGCGCGGGCGGTGCGTTTTCGCCTCTAGCGCGCGAGGCCAGGCATGTCGAAGCGCTTGGCCTTCAGATCGTCGATGAGCGACGTCGCCTGCTCCTTCGTCAGCGCGACCAGCGGTGGGCGGACCGTCGCCCACTCGGAGTCGCCCGACCAGTGCGCGATGGCGGCCTTCAGCGCGGGGATCATCGGATACTTCGCGAATGTTCCGCGGATCTCGTCCAGACGCTTCTGCTGCGCGTCGGCGTCGGTGTCGCGCCAGGTGTCATAGAGGTGCGCGATTGCGGCCGGGTTCGTGTTGGCGGTCGCGCTGATGCAGCCCGCTCCGCCGTTGCGCATGCCGGCGAGCAGGAATGTCTCCGCGCCGGGGAAGACGTCGAAGCCGGCAGGCGCGAACCGATCGAGCATGGCCTTCGTGTTGTTCCAGTCGCCGCCGGAATCCTTCGCGCCCGCGATCGTGCCGGGATACGCCTTCAGCAGCCGCTCGATCAGCGTGAGCGTGATCGGCACGTTCGACACCGGCGGGATGTGATAGAGGTAGACGCGCAGCGCCGCATCACCCACGCGCTCGACGATCTCCGAGAAGTTTCGGAACAGGCCATCGTCCGACACGCCTTTGTAGTAGAACGGCGGCAGCATCAGCACGCCGCCGCAGCCCAGCTTCACCGCATGCTTCGTGAGTCGCACGGAGTCCATGAGCGCACAGCAGCCGGTGCCTGGCATCATCCGCGCCGGATCGAGGCCCGCCGCGATCAGACGATCGAGCAGCTCGATCTTCTCCTCCGTCGCCAGCGAGTTGGCCTCGGAGTTCGTCCCGAACACCGCGAGGCCGACGTTCTGCGACAAGAGCCACCGGCATTGTCGGATGAACCGCTCGGCGTCGGGTGAGAGATCGGCCTTGAACGGCGTGACGACGGGCGAGAGCACCCCGGTGATGCGCTTGGTGTTCATGCGGTGAGGGCCTGCTTTCTCACGAAGTTTTTCTCAAGAAGTCGAAGTCGCAACCGTGCTCGGCCTGGAGCACGGAGCTCATGTAGAGCTTCGCGTACCCGCGGCTCGGCGGCGCGACGGGCGGCCGCCACGCCTCGCGCCGGCGGCCGAGCGTCGCCTCGTCGACGAGGAGCTCGATCGCGCGCCGCGCGACACTGAGGCGGATGCGATCGCCGGTCTCCACGAGCGCCAGCGGTCCGCCGACGGCCGCTTCGGGCGAGACGTGCAGCACGATCGTCCCATACGCGGTGCCGCTCATGCGCGCGTCCGAGATGCGGACCATGTCCTTCACGCCGCGCTTCGCGAGCTTGGCCGGGATCGGCAGGTAGCCCGCCTCCGGCATCGCGTAGCCGCTCTTCGGGCCGGCGTTTTTGAGGATCAGGAAATCATCGGGCGTCACGTCGAGATCCGGGCGGTCGACGCGCGCGGCGAGATCGTCGAGCGAGGAGAAGACGACGGCGCGAGCTTCACGCTCGAACAGCGCGGGATCGGCGGCCGAACGCTTGAGGATCGCACCCGACGGCGCCAACGAGCCGAACAGCGCGACCAGACCGCCCTGCTTCTGATACGGGTCGTCGAGCGCCCTCACGACCGTGCGATCGACCCACGACGCCTCGGCGCTGAGGCGCTGGCCCAGCGTTTCACCGGTGACCGTCATGCAGTCGAGGTCCAGCAGCGGCTTCAGCTCGCGCAGCACCGCGCCCACGCCGCCGGCGGCGTGCAGATCGGACATGTAGTGCTGGCCCGTCGGCTTCAGATCGACGAGGACGGGCGTCGAGTCGCTCAGCTCGTTCAGGCGCTCGAGCGAGATGCGCACGCCGACACGTCCGGCGATCGCCGTCAGATGGATGATGGCATTCGTGGACCCACCGATCGCGAGCAGCACGCGCAGGGCGTTCTCGACCGATTTCGCGGTAATGATCTTGGACGGCGTGAGTCTGGACGCGGCGAGGGCGACCGCCTGGCGCCCGCTCGCCTCGGCCGCGCGCAGGCGGTCGGCGTGAACGGCCGGGATCGCGGCGGTGCCGGGCAGCGCCATGCCGAGCGCCTCGGCGATCGAGGCCATCGTCGATGCCGTACCCATGACGGCGCACGTGCCTGCCGTTGTGGCCAGGTTGCCTTCGATCTCCTCGATCTCGGTTGCGCTCAACCCGCCCGCGCGGTACTTCGCCCAGAAGCGACGGCAATCGGTGCACGCGCCGAGCCGCTCGCCGTGGTACGCCATCGGCATCATCGGCCCCGCGAGCAGCTGCACGGCCGGAACGTCGGCGGAGGCCGCCCCCATGAGCTGCGCGGGCACCGTCTTGTCGCAGCCGCCGACGAGGACCACGGCGTCCATCGGCTGAGCGCGGATCATCTCCTCGACGTCGATCGACATGAGGTTGCGGAACATCATGCTCGTCGGCGAGAGGAACACCTCGCCGAGCGAGATCGTGGGAAAGTCCAGCGGCAGTCCACCCGCTGCGACCACGCCGCGCTTGACGGCGTCGATCAGCTCCGGAAAGTGGCGGTGACAGTTGTTGAAGCCGCTGGCGGACTGTGCGATGCCGATCACGGGGCGCGTGAGCATCTCGCGGGAGTAGCCCATGGACGTCGCGAACGAGCGGCGCAGATAGAGCGAAAAGTCGGCGTCGCCGTAGTTCGTGAGTCCCCGCGCCAGCCCGCGCGCCCCGTCGGTCATCGCCTCATCCTACTACTTCGCCGCGTTGTGCACGGCGACGGCGCCCTCCTCGAGCGCCTTGCCGATGTCCTTGCGATCACCAGTCACCGCCTTGGTGGCCGCGTCGTTGAAGGCCTTGTGCACGGCCGGCCACTTCTCGAAGTAGTACGCGGAGTGCGCCTTGCGTCGGACGTCGAGCGCGTACTTCTTGAGCTGGTTCATGAACGGATCGTCCTTGGCGATCTTGTCCCAGAACTGCACGTTCGGCGGCGGCGCGCCGGTGCGCTTCCAGAGGTCCATCTGCCCCGCCTCGTCGGTCATCATGTCGGACAGCATCTGCTTCGCGAGCTTCTTGCGCTCCGGCGCGATCGACTTTGGCACCGCCCAGCCCCAGATGTCGTTCCACGCGAAGTGGTCTTTGCGACGCGGGCCGAGCGGGAAGTACGAGATGCCGACCTTGCCCGCCACCTTCGACTTCGCGGGATCGTTGAACGTCGCCCAGTACACCGAGTCCGCGACCGTGAATGCGGCGTCGCCGGCCATGAAGACCGCGTTGGCCTCGTTGCGATCGTAGGCGGGCATGCCCTTGGGGCTGATCTTGTGCGTGTTGATCGCGTCCCACCAGTACTCTGCGATCTCCTTCATGCACGGCTCGGTCATGCCGGACTTCCAGCCGTTCTTGGCGAGCGTCGCGTTGTCGCGGTTGTACACGGGCAGCAGCACGTCGCACTCGTCGGTCCACATGGTCCAGAACCATGAAAACCAGGTGTGGTTCATCGCCATCGCGCCCACGTAGCCGAACTTGACCTTCTTGGCCTCCTGGAGCTTCTTGCTGACGGTGACGAGCTCGGCGTGCGTCTTGGGCACCTCGCTCTCCGTCACGAGGTCGGTGCGATAGAAGAACACGCCGAACGTATGGCCGAGCGGGACGACCGTGGTCTTACCCTCGTCGTTGTTGAAGATGATCGGGTCCATTCCCCACTTGTCGGCGAACTTCAGGCCCGGGATGTCATCCATCGGCTCCAGCAGCTTCTTCCAGAGCTGACCCCAGTCATCGTTGTGCCAAATGACATCGTATTGATCGGAGTTCGACGTGAGGGAGGCGGTCATCTTCTCGACGTACACGCCGTACGAGTTCGGGATCTTCGTGATCTTGACGCCGTGCTGCGCCCCCCACTTCTCCATCATCGCGATGGACGCGTCCTGGATGGGATTGGGCTGGTAACCGACGCGGATTTCCTTCGGCCCCTGCGCGCCCGACGTGCCCGCGAGCAGCAGCACGACCGCCGCGCACGCCAGCGCCCACTGCATTCGTGTCGCCATGCTCGACCTCCCGGTGCGCTTGCCGCGCACGCTCAAATGCGGAGTCCCCGAATCACGTACTTCTGTCCGAACAGGGTGAGGAAGAACGCGGGCACCAGCGCGAGGATGGCCGTCGCGCTCATCAGGTGCCATTCGATGCCCATCTCGTGAACGAACTGCGCCATGACCACGGTGATCACCGGCGTTCTCTGGCCCGTCAGGATCAGCGCGAAGAGGAACTCGTTCCAGGTGAACAGCCAGCACAGGACCGCGAGCGCCGCGATGGCCGGCACCGCCGATGGCAGCGCCACCCGCACGAAGGCGCCCCAGCGCGTGCAGCCGTCCAGCAGCGCGGCGTGCTCCATCGACGGATCGATGCCGTCGAAGAAGCCCTTCATGAGCCAGGAGAAGAAGCAGATGTGGACGGCGATGTGTGGCAACAACAGCCCCGGGTACGAGTCGTACATACCCAACGCCTGGGTGACGAAGTAGAGTGGCAACACCCAGGAGATGTACGGGACGCAGCGGAAGACGTAGATCGTCCCGAACCATGCGCGGGACAAGGCGCCGCGGAAGCGCGAGAGCATGTAGCCGCTGGTCACCGTGACCATGAGCGACAGCACGGTGGCGAGGGTCGAGATCAGCGCGCTGTTGACGAAGGCCTGCACGATGCGCTCGTTGCGCAGGACCTGGGCGAAGTTGCCGACGGTGAACTCGGTGCCGCGGTGCACGTAGTAGATGCCGGACTGCGGCCGCAGCGAGGTGAGCGCCAGCCACAGCACCGGAAACGCGAATAGCACACACACGAGCGTCACCGTCACAACGAACACGCCGCGACGCAGGACGCTCACCGCGAGACCGCCACCAGCCGATCGAGCGCGCGGAACAACACGAGGCCGACCACCAGGATCACGGCCCCGCCGATCATCGCCGCGGCCGAGCCCTTCCCGAAGTCGAGGTTCAGGAAGGCGTAGACGTATGCATAGAGGCTGAACAGCTCGGTGGAGCGACCCGGGCCGCCCCCGGACAGCGTCCACACGATGTCGAACGTCCGAAACGCGTCGATGGCGCGGATCACCGCGCACACGACGAGCACCGAGCTCAGCAGCGGCAACGTGACGAAGCGAAACACGCTCCAGCGGCCGGCGCCGTCGATGGCCGCCGCCTCGAACGGCTCGCGCGGCAGGCTCTGCAGTCCCGCGAGCAGCAGCAGCGTGAACCACGGCGTCCACAGCCAGACGTCAGTCAGCACGATCACCGAAAATGCCGTCCACCGCTGGGCCATCCACGGCTGGCCTTCGAACCCGAGCGATTCGAGCACGACGTTCACGATCCCGAACTGATCGTTGAACATCCAGCGCACCATGATGGCCGCGATGACGGGCGCCACCATGAGCGGCATGAGGAGCACCGTCTGGACGACCTTCTGGCCGCGGAACGGACGATTGAGCAGCAGCGCCAGCGCCAGTCCGAGCACGAGCGAGCTCCCCACGCTGAGGGCCATGAACAGGAACGTATTCGGCAGCACGATGGTGAGGAACGGACGGTCGGTGAGCACGGCCACGTAGTGTGCGAGCCCGACCCACGTCTTCTTCGGGTCGTACAGCGCCCAGTCGCGGAACGACGCATTGGCGCCGATCACGATCGGCACGACTTGAAAGAGCACGAGGATGAGCGCGGCCGGCGCGATCAGCAGCACCATGAACCGCTCCTGCTCGGACAGGCGCCGGCGCGCTCGGGGCAGCATGTGAGGCTGGATTGTAGCGCGATGATCTCGGTACGATGACGGAATGCGCTATCACTTCTCGGGCATCGGAGGCGCCGGGATGAGCCCGCTCGCGCGGCTGATGCGGGGACGCGGCCACGCCGTGCAGGGTTCCGACCGCGCGTTCGACGCTGGTCGGAAGGCGGACGCGGCCACGGCGCTCCGCGCGGCGGGCGTCGAGCTGGTCCCCCACGACGGAAGCGCGATCGGCCCCACGATCGACCGCTTCGTGTATTCGACCGCGGTCGAGGCGGAGACGCCGGAGATGCGCGCCGCCCGCGCGTGCGGGCTGACCACCGTCGCGCGGCCGGCCCTGCTCGCGGAGCTGGTGAACTCCGCACGTCCGGGCGTCGCGATCAGCGGGACAAGCGGCAAGAGCACGATCACCGGCATGGTGGCGTGGCTCGCGCGCGAAGCCGGCGCCGCTGTCGCGGTGATCGGTGGCGCCGCGCTCGTCGGCGAGGGCGGCGGCGGTTGCCTCGTGACCGCCCCGGACGATCACGCGGTGGTGGCCGAGGCGGACGAGTCCGACGGCACGCTCGTCGGCTACCATCCCGCACTCGGAATCATCCACAACATCAGCCGAGATCACACCGAGCTCGAGGACCTCCGCAAGCAGTTCGCGACCTTCGCCCGGCAGTGTGACCGCCTCTTCGTCAACGCGCGCTGCGCGGAGGCCGCCGCGCTCGGTCGCGAGGCCGGTGCGACCTCCTACGGCGTCGCCGTCGGCGCCGCCGCCGAAGTCACGCCGGCCTCGCCTGGCCGCGCCGGCGCGGCCGGCG
>JBKOUQ010000199.1:0-4228 GCA_046723475.1 Candidatus Methylomirabilota bacterium | reverse complement strand
CGCGACGGGGCGCACGCACGCCCGCACACCGGTCGCCGCCGCTCCCGCGGCGGCGCCGCGACGCCGCGGACCGGGCGACGCCGCCGTGTGGCCGCCGGCCTCGGGGGCGACCGGTCGGCTGATCGCGACACTCGCCGAGCTCGAAGCGCGCGGGGCCGAGGGCATCGTCGAGCTTCCCGGCGGCACGTCGCTCGCGGTCAGCCATCTCGACAAGACGTTCTGGCCGGGACTCGGGCTCACCAAGGGCACGCTGCTGCGCTACTACGCGTGGGCCGCGCCATACCTGCTGCCGCTTGTCGCCGACCGGCCGCTCGTGATGCGCCGCTTTCCCGACGGCGTGCGCGGCAAGGCGTTCTATCAGCAGCGCGCCGACGACGACGCGCCGGCCGGCGTGCGCATCGAGCGGCTCCGCGTCGACACGGAGGTCCCGAGCCGCTTCGTCGGCGGCTCGCTCGTCACGCTCTTGTACATGGCGCAGATCGCCGCGATCTCGCAGGACCCGTGGTTCTCACGCGTCGCGACGATCGACGACGCCGACCACGCCGTGCTCGATCTCGACCCGATGCCCGGCGTGCCGTTCGCAACAGTGGTGGACGTCGCACGCTTCATCCACGACGAGCTCGAGCGCGTCGGCACGCCGTCGATACCCAAGACGTCGGGCGCCTCGGGCATGCACGTCTACATTCCACTGCCGCCGCGCACGTCGTACGAGACCGGGCGTATCTTCTGCGAGATCGTCGCGACGCTCGTCGCCGACCGACACCCGCGCATGGCGACCGTCGAGCGCGCCGTAGACGCGCGCGGCCGTCGCGTGTACATCGATTACATGCAGAACTTCCGCGGCAAGACGCTCGCGACCGCGTACAGCGCGCGCGGGACGGACTTCGCGGGCGTGTCGACGCCGCTGACGTGGCGCGAGGTGCACGCGGGCATCGACGCGCACGATTTCACGCTGCTGACCGCGCCCGACCGTGTCCGCCGCGTCGGCGATCTCTGGGCGACGTTGCGCGACTCGCCCGGCGCTAACCTCGGCGCGATTCTCCGTGTTCAGCCGACGCGGCGACGCAAGCCATGACCGATTCCTGGGGCATCACCGAGGGCTATCATGACGCGTTCGGCGAGTGGCGCGTCCTCACGCCGAGTACACGCGACGCGCTCCGGAACGCGATGGGCGCCGAGGGCGACGCGCCCCCGCCGGTTCCCCTGCTCGTCCGGCGGGTCGGCGAGCACATCGAGATCCCCGAGCCGGCGCGTGTGGTCCTCGAAGACGGCGCCACACTCGACGTCGACGGCACGCTCCCGGACGTGCCGCCTGGCTATCATCAGATCCTTCCGCGCGACGATGGTCCGCCGATCCGCCTCATCGTCAGCCCCGGGCAATGCCCGGTTCCCGAGGCGCGCGCGTGGGGCTGGGCCGCGCAACTCTACGCCACGCGCTCGAGCGAATCATGGGGGATCGGCGACCTCGCGGATCTGCGGCGTCTCGCGCGCTGGGCGTCCAGCGAGGGCGCGCGGACGATCCTGATCAACCCGCTGTCCGCGGCACTTCCCTTTCGCACGCAGCAGTCGAGCCCCTACTACCCTTCGAGTCGCCGCTTCGTGAACCCGCTCTATCTCCGCGTTGAAAGAGCGCCCGGAGCGGCCGCGCTCGGGGCCGAACTCGAGTCTCTCGCGGCGCGGGGTCGCGCCTTCAACGCCGATCCCATCATTGATCGCGCGCAGGTGTTCGACCTCAAGATGCGGGCGCTCGAGCGCATCTGGGGGAAGGGTCAGTCGGCCGGCTCGGACTTCGAGGGTTGGATTCGCCAGCGCGGTCGAAGTCTGCGCGAGTTCGCGACATTTTGCGTGCTCGCCGAGCACCACGGCGGCGGTTGGCACGGCTGGCCGTCGGAGCACCGCCGGCCGGGCTCGCCGGCAGTCGCGCAGTTCGCCCAGGCACACGCCGCGCGCGTGCGGTTTCACGAGTGGCTACAGTGGGTCGCGGACCGGCAGCTCGGCGAGGCCGCCGCTGAGATCGGCATCATGCAGGATCTGCCGATCGGCGTCGACCCCGACGGCGCCGACGCGTGGGCCTGGCAGGACGCACTCGCGACGGGCGCATCGGTCGGCGCTCCGCCCGATCGCTTCGTGACACGCGGCCAGGACTGGGGACTGCCGCCGTTCGTGCCGCACCGGCTACGCGCGCTCGAATATGCGCCGTTCATCGAGACGATTCGCGCGTCGCTGCGCCGTGGCGGCGGGCTGCGCATCGACCACGTGATGGGGCTGTTCCGGCAGTTCTGGATCCCGCACGGCATGCCACCATCCGAGGGCGCGTACGTCCGCTATCCGGCCGACGAGCTGCTGGCCATCGTGGCGCTCGAGAGCCAGCGCGCGGGCGCGACGGTCGTGGGCGAAGACCTCGGAACGGTCGAAGAGGGCGTGCGCGAGCGTCTCGCGGCCCACGGCATCCTCTCCTACAAAGTGGCCTGGTTCGAGGACCGCTTACCGGCCGAGTATCCGGAGCTCGCGATGGCGGCGATGGCGACGCACGACTTGCCGACGATCGCCGGGCTCTGGACCCGCGTCGATGTCGCCGAGCTGCGGCGCCTGGGCCTCGTCGACAACCCCGCCGCGCTCGACGCCACGCGCGCGCGCCTCGCCCGGCTGGCGGGGCTGGCGGACGATGCACCCGTGGTCGAGGTCATCGAGGCCGCGCACGCGCGGCTCGCCGAGGCGCCGTCGCTGCTCGTCACCGCGACGCTGGACGATGCCCTGGCGGCGGTCGATCGGCCGAACGTGCCCGGAACGTCGCTCGAGCGACCGAACTGGTCGATCGCGCTGCCACTGACGCTCGAGGCGATGGAGCGCGCGGCGCTGCCGCGCCGGCTGGCGAGGATCCTCGGCGCGCGGCGCGCTTGATCACCGCGCGAGCGCGACGCAGACGACACCCGCGAGGACGATGACGGCGGCGGCCACACGCGGGCCGACACGGCCCTCGCCCATCCACAGCGTTCCGATGAACGCGGACAAAACGATCGACACCTCACGAGCCGCCACCACGTAACCCGCCTTCGAGAGCCGGAACGCGAGGAGCACCAGCGTGTAGCCCGCCGCGCTCATCGCGCCGACGGCGACGATGGCGCGCCAGTTCGCCGACCACTCGCGTCGCACGGCCGCCCCGCGCGTCAGCACCGCCGCGGGAAACATCAAGAGACCGCAGCCGGTTTCCATCAGCAGCATGTACGACACGGGATGCAGCCGCGCGACGCCGGCCTTGTCGACCAGCGAGTACGACGCGATGCTGAGCCCCGTGACGACAGCCCACAACGTCGCGGCACCGAGTGTGCCGCCCGTCGCGATCGCATGGCGCTGGCCGAGCTGGTGCAGCGTCACGACGCCCGCGATGACCAGCGCGATGCCGGCGATGCCGATCGGTGAGAGCCGCTCGTCCAGCAACGCGTACGCCCCCACGGGAACGAGCGCGACCCCGAGGCCGCGCGCGATCGGGTAGACGACCGAATACGCGCCCGTCGAGTACGCGCGTCCAAGCGCGATGAAGTAGACGACGTGCACGACAATCGTGGCGAGCACGAATGGCAGCGCACGCGCCGGCACGCCATCACGCCACAGCAGCGGCAGCGCGAGCGGCAGCAGCACGGGCGCCGCCACGCATGAGCAGAGCGCCAGGAACGCGAGCGGATCGCGGCCCCGCTTCGCGAGGGCGTTCCAGCCGGCGTGCAGCACGGCGGCCGCCAGGACGAGCGCGAGGGCGGCGCCGCTCAACTACAGAGGGCGAGGGCCGAAGGTGTGACGCGCTGGAGCAGGGTCAGTGGAACGGTCACGCGGCGGGGTCGGTCGCGATTGCACGACGCGAGGTTAGCATGGCGGCCCGGCTGCGACTAAAGTCTACCTAGACTCTTTCGGGCCATCTTGAGCACTTTGCTCTCGTATGGTTCGGGCGATTGCCGTCTTCCTCATTGCGGGCTCCGTCGGTCTGGCCGCCAGGCCGGCGTTCGCCCAGCATTTCCCCAACTCCCGCGAACCCGACGCACATGCGTGGTGGGTGCAAGCCGCCGCCGAACAAGCGCCGGAAAAGAAATTCCATCTCCTGCCCGACGATTCGGAGACGCCTCGTGACTGGCTGGGACTCGCGCGGGACACAGGCTTTATCGTCGCCTACCAACTCGCGGCCGTCGGCATCCTCTCCGCGCTCCCGTCGAGCGTCTCGAGCTGGAATGGCCATAAC
>JBKOUQ010000129.1:0-7787 GCA_046723475.1 Candidatus Methylomirabilota bacterium | reverse complement strand
CAGCATACCCGATCGTCGGACGAAACGTAGTCGGAGAAAAAGCGTCTACGGAACGCGGCGAACGCGCGCGCCTCGATCGACGCGCGCATTGCGGCCATCAGGCCGAGGTAGAAGCGGACGTTGTGCAGCGTCAGCAGCCGGTAGGCCAAGAGCTCCTCGCTCACGAAAAGATGACGCAGGTACGCGCGTGAAAACGTGCGGCACGTATAGCAGCTGCACGCCGGGTCGAGCGGCGTGGCGTCACGCGTCCAGCGCGCCTGCTTGATCGTCACCGGGCCGGTCGACGTGAACGCTTGCCCGTTGCGCGCGTTCCGCGTCGGCAGCACGCAGTCGAACATGTCGACTCCGCGCGCGACACCCTCGACCAGATCCTCCGGTTTGCCGACGCCCATCAGATAGCGCGGCCGGTCGCGCGGCAGCGCCGCGGCGACCGTCGCCGGCAGGTCGAGCATCGTCGGCTTCGGCTCGCCGACGGCCATGCCGCCGATCGCGTAGCCCTCGAAGTCGAGCGCAACGGTCCGTTCGACCGCTTCCGCGCGCAGATCGTCGTACGCACCGCCCTGCACGATACCGAAGAGGGCCTGGTCGTCGGTGCGCGCACCGTGCGCTTCCCGCGCGCGCGCGGCCCAGTGCAGCGTCCGGGCGAGCGAGCGCGCCGTCGCCTCCCGCGTCGCCGGATAGGCGAGGCACTCGTCGAGCGGCATCGAGATGTCCGAGCCGAGCGCGCGCTGGATGTCGACGACCGACTCGGGCGAGAGAAACCGGGTGACGCCGTCGAGCGGCGCGCGGAACTCGACCCCGGCGTCGCTGATCGTGCGAGTCTTGGCGAGGCTGAACACCTGGAAGCCGCCCGAGTCGGTGAGGATGGCGCCCGACCATCCCATGAAGCGGTGCAGCCCCCCGAGCTCGCGCACGACGTCGGGCCCCGGGCGCAACAGCAGGTGGTACGTGTTGCCGAGGATGATCTCGGCGCCGGCGCTCTCCAGGTCGGTCGGGGTGAGCGCCTTGACCGTGGCCTGCGTCCCGACGGGCATGAACACGGGCGTCTGCACAACGCCGTGAGTCGTGGTGAGCTGGCCGCGGCGCGCGGCGCCGTCGGTCCCCAGAAGCTCGAATTTCATTGGATCGGAGCGGCGGCGATCGGCTTTAACCGCGGGTGGCCTGTTCGAGATGCGAAGTGGCTCCGTTCCGCAATCGACCGTGGCTTGCTCATACGATCAGCATCGCGTCACCGTAAGAGTAGAAGCGATAGCGGTTCTGGACGGCGTGGCGGTACGCGGCGAGCGCGCGCTCTCGGCCGGCGAACGCCGCGACCAGGAGCAGGAGCGACGACCGCGGCAGGTGGAAGTTCGTGAGGAGGGCGTCCACCACGCGGAAGTGGTGGCCGGGGCGGATCGTCACGTCGGCCGCGCCGTCGAACGGCTGCACGTGTCCGCGCTCGTCGGCGGCACTCTCCAGCGTGCGCACGGTCGTCGTGCCGACCGCGACCACGCGGCGATTCTCGCCGCGCGCGCGCTCGATCGCGTCGGCCGTCGTTTTCGGAACGTGTGAGCGCTCGGCGGGCAGCCGGTGCGCCTCCACGGTGGCCACGGTCACGGGACGGAACGTCGCCGGTCCGACGTGCAGCGTGATCGCGTGTACCTCGACGCCGGCCGCGCGCAACGTCTCGAGCATCGTCGCCGTGAAGTGCAGCCCCGCGGTGGGAGCGGCAACAGAGCCTGGCGTGGTCGCATAGACCGTCTGGTAGCGCTCCCAGTCCTCGGGGACGGGCTTGGCGTGGCGTGCGATGTACGGCGGCAGCGGCGGTACTCCGTGCCCCTCGAGCAACGCAGCAATCGTCCCGTCCTCGCGTGCGACGACGCGAGCGCCATCGACATCGACACGCAGGACGCGCAATCGCGCGCCACCCGCGCGCAGCGGCGCGCCCGCTCGGCAGCGCCGGCCGGGACGGACGAGCGCGCGCCACGCGTGCGCATCGACGGGCTCGACGAAGAGCAGCTCCACCGGACGTCCCGCGTCGTCCTCGGCCAGCACGCGCGCCGGAATGACGCGTGAATCGTTGACGACGACGCAATCGCCCGTCCGCAGCAGCCCAGGCAGCTCGGTGAACCGTCGATCCTCGATCGCGCCCGTGGCGCGCTCGAGCCGCAGGAGCCGCGACGCGTCGCGCGTCTCCGCGGGCGCTTGCGCGATCAGCTCGCGTGGCAAGACATAGTCGAAGTCGTCGATGCGCACGTCTGTGAGTCTACTGGCGCGGGCCAGCGCCCGCCGCGCACCGTCAGCCGATCTTGCTGCCGGCCGCAACCGGCTGATCGACGCCGAGCAGCACGACGTCGCCGCGGTCGTCGTAGGCGCCCATGACCAGGACCTCGGATACGAAAGGCCCGATCTGCTTCGGCGCGAAGTTGACGACCGCGATCACGCGGCGGCCGATGAGGTCGGCGGCCGTGTAGTGGGCGGTGATCTGGGCGCTCGAGCGCTTGGTCCCGAGCTCGGCCCCGAAGTCGATCCAGAGCTTCAGGGCGGGCCGCCGCGCTTCGGGGAACGGCTGCGCCTCGGTCACGATGCCGACCCGCATGTCGACCTTTTCGAAATCGCCCCACGAGATCGTCACGACGACGGGCGCGCGGCGAGCGAGTCGAGCGTCGTCCCGGGATAGAAGAATTCCAGAATCTCTCGCGCGCTGTAGCCTTGCTCGGCCATACCCTTGGCGCCCCACTGGCACATGCCGGCGCCGTGGCCGTAGCCGCGACCGGCGAAGTGGGCCCACTCGCCATCCACGGCGACGGCGAACAGCGTCGATTTCAGCGTGTCGTACCCGACCATCCGCCGGAAATCATTGCCGCGCAGCCGCGCGCTGCTGCGCGCGCCGTGCACGACGACGGTTGCCGCGCGCAGGGACGGCGTGCGCTCGGTGATCTCGATCCCGGTCACCTGGCCGACATTGACGTCGTTGCGACGCAGCACGTCGCTCAGATCCGCCAATCGCAGGTCGAGATTCCAGTAGAAGTGCGGCGAGCCCGTCGAGAAATCGCAGCGTACGGGCTTCAGCGCGGGCATGTTGCGCGCGGCGAAGATCATGCGTGGGTCCTCGGTGTAGCCGCCGCTCTCCGTGTGGTAGAAGGCCGGAAACACCTCACCCTCCCACAGCAGCACCTGCCCGGCCGTATCTCGCACCGCGGCCCACACCGGTGAGGCTGGCGGGACCCGGCCGAAGAATTGCTGATGTGCCGTGGACGCCAGGATGTGGTACGGCTTGCCGGCGTTCAGATTGCGATGATACGCGGCATACGTACGCGAGACGATCGCCTGCGCGCGCAGCATCTCGAGCGGCCACTTCTCGTTGGCCTCCGCGCGCAGCACGCCGGCGACGTAATCCTCGAGCGGCAGCTCGTTGACGAGGGCGAGACCCTCGCCGCTGCGGACGATGTCGAGTGGGGCGAGGTACTCGCGGCCATTGAGGCGGAGGGCGTGCTCGCTGCGGAGCCGAAAGCCGCTCGCGCGGCGGCCGCCGATCTCGATCCCCGCGGAGACGACGGCGGCACGCACGACATCGGCGCGGCCGTGACCCGCCGCACCGGAGGCGAGCTCGGTCACCTGGATGTCGGTGCCCCGCAGCTCCACGGTGCGCACGCCGTCGAGCACGGCCACGCGGATCGTGCTCTGGGCGGCGGCGGGCCGCACGCTCGATACCAGCGCGACGGCGCTCAGGAGGGCGACCGCGGCCAGTCTCATCGGCGACCAAACAACCAGAACAGGAGCGTGAGGATCACGGACAGCACAATCGAGGTGCCGAGCGGAAAATAGAATGTCCAGTTCCCCCGCTCGACGTGGATGTCGCCGGGCAGCCGGCCGATCCACGGGACGCGACCAGCGAGCAGGAGCACGACTCCCGCGAGCGCGATGACGAGGCCCAGAACCACTAGCACCTTGCCGATGTCCTGCACGCCCGAGGCCTCGCTCAAAACAGCGTGCTTTGCCCCGACGTCTGCGCCGCGGGCGGCTGCTTGCCGAGGTGTGCGTAGGCCTCACGTGTCACCCGGCGGCCGCGCGGCTCACGCGCGATGAAGCCGATCTTCAGCAGGTACGGCTCCACGATCTCGGCCAGCGTCTCGGCATCGTCGTTGATCGTCGCCGCGAGGGCGTCGATGCCGACCGGGCCGCCGCCGTAGACGTCGATGATCGCGCCGAGAAACTTGTGATCCAGCCGATCGAGCCCGCGCTCGTCGACGCCCTCGCTGTTGAGCGCGTCGCGCGCGACGGCGGCCGTGATCGTCCCGTCCGCTTTGACCTGTGCGTAGTCGCGCACGCGGCGCAGCAGGCGATTGGCGATGCGCGGGGTGCCGCGCGAGCGCCGCGAAATCTCGCGCGCGCCCGTCCCGTCGATGCGGGCCTCCAGGATACTCGCGGAGCGCGTGACGATGCGCGTGAGCTCGTCGTCGGAGTAGAAGTCGAGGTGATGAAAGATACCGAACCGTTCGCGCAACGGCGCGGACAGCATGCCCGGGCGCGTGGTCGCGGCCACGAGGCTGAATGGACGCAGTCGATACTCGAGCGTCCGCGCGTGCAGTCCCTTTTCCATGATGAAGTTGACGGTGAAGTCTTCCATGGCCGGATAGAGCAGCTCTTCGACGATTCGCGGCAGGCGATGGATCTCATCGATGAACAGCACGTCGTTGGCGTCCAGCTTGGTGAGGATCCCCATGAGATCGCCGCCGCGCTCGATGGCCGGCCCGGCCGTCGCGGTCAGCTTCGTCCCCATCTCGTTCGCGATGATCCCCGCCAGGGTCGTCTTGCCGAGCCCGGGCGGACCGTACAGCAGCACGTGATCCACGCATTCGCCCCGCTGCTTGGCCGCCGCCACCGACACGCGCAGACTGCCGACGGCCTGGTGCTGGCCGACATACTCGTCGAACGTCCGCGGTCGCAGCGCCCGCTCGAACGGCGCTTCCTCGGGCGCGGCGGCGCGGCTCAGCATGCGACCCTCGTCCGCGCTCACGCTCATGCCCTCGTCGCCGCCGCCTGGCTACGATAGATCTCGTCGAATAGCTCCTCCGGTGTCGTCATGCCGGGCCGGCGGCGGAGCGCGTCGGTGATGAGCTGGGAGGCCTCGGACGGGCGATGGCCGAGCTGCTTGGTGAGGATTTCCCACACGAGGTCGCGCAACCCCTCGGCGTCGGCGGGCGGCGCGCTTTCCGCGGGTGCCTCCGCGGGCGCGTCCTCGCGCGCCAGCGCGAACTTCGCGACCTTCGACGACAGCTGCGCCACGATGTTCTTCGCCTTCTGCGGTCCGATCCCGGGCAGCGCGCGCAGATATTTCTCGTCCTGTCGCGCGATGGCGGCGGCCAGCTCCGCCACCGGCGCGGCGAGCGCGCGCGCCGCGATCATCGGCCCGATGTCCTTCACCGTGATCAGGCGCTCGAAAAACTCTTTGTCGAGGTCCGACGTGAAGCCGATGAGCACCGGGCGGGGCTGGTCGCGCGTCGCGTGGTAATAGATGACGAGCGCAAGGTCCGTCGCCTTGTCGCCGCTCTCCGCGTGTGCGCCTTCGAGCGCACGCAGCGCGATCGGCGGGAGAAACACCTCGTAGCCCACTCCACCGACCTCGAGGATGATCCGGTCTTCGAGACGACGTCGCAGCCTGCCGCTGAGCGTCGCAATCATGCCAGCCGTCCTCCCGTGCGCCACCATCCGGTCAGCGCCAGCGCGAGCGCGTCGGCCACGTGGCTGGGTCGCGGGGCGGCGGCCAGGCGCAGCAGCCGTCGCACGCCTTCCTGCACTTGGGTTTTCGACGCGGCGCCGTGCGCGGCGACCGCGCGCTTCACCTCTGCCGGGGCGAGCGCGAGCACCGGCACTTTGTGCTGTTCTGCGGCAAGGCAGATCACTCCACGCGCGTGGGCCATCAGCAGCGCGGTACGCGGAAACTTGTACTCGGCGTAGAGGTCCTCCAGCACGACGGCGGACGGGGTGTGCGCGGCAAGAAGCCGATCGACACCGTCGTAGATCTGTTGCAAGCGGGCCTCGAGCGGACGCTCGGCGTCGGTGTCGATGACGCCGCTGGCGAGAACGACGGCCGTCGTTCGATCGGGCTCGATGACGCCGTAGCCCGTGGCGACGAGTCCGGGGTCGATGCCGAGCAGCCGGTGGCTAGGCAGCCGAGATGGCCTCGAGAACCTCGTCGGGAATGTCGTAGTTGGCGTAGACGGACTGTACGTCGTCCAGCTCCTCCAACGCCTCGATCAGCTTGACGACTGACGTTGCGTCCTTGCCTTCGACCCGGACCGTCGACTGCGGTGCGTAGGTGACCTGCCCCTCGGTGATCGGCACGCCCGCCCGCGCCAGGGCGTCGCGCACCTCGTCCATTTGAGCAGGCGCCGTCGTGATCTCGAAAGCTTTTTCCGCGCGGCGCACGTCGGTGGCGCCCGCTTCGAGCGCCTTCTCGAGGAGATCGTCTTCCGCAATCTTGTCGGCGTCGACGACGATGATTCCTTTTCGCTCGAACATCCACGCCACCGCGCCAGAAGACCCCATGTTCCCGCCGAATTTTTCGAAGGTATGTCTGATCTCCGGCGCGGTGCGGTTACGGTTATCGGTCAAGACGTGCACCATCACCGCCACACCACCGGGCGCGTAGCCCTCGTAGGTGATCTCCTCGTACGATTCGCCGGGCAGCTCGCCGGTCCCCTTCTGCACGGCACGCTTGATGTTGTCCTGCGGCATGTTGACTTCTTTGGCGGACTCGATCGCCGCCTTCAGCCGCATGTTCCCCTTGGGGTCTCCGCCGCCGCTCTTCGCGGCGACCGTGATCTCACGGAGGATCTTGGAGAAGAGCTTGCCGCGCTGCACGTCTGCCTTGCCCTTCTTGCGCTTGATCTGCGACCACCGAGAGTGCCCTGACATCGCCGTTATCCTCTTTCGTTCGAGAGTGCCGCCTTCAGCCGCTTGACGCGCTCGAGTCGCCGCTCGCGCCGCACCGTCGCGGCGTGCCAGCGGCGCCGCTCACCTTCCGTGCCCGGAGTGAAGGGCCGGCACGCCACCGGTCGCAGGTCGCCGCCCAGATGCACGTACGTGAGGTACGCGGTGCAGGCGTGGCGCACCTCGCCACTCCACGGCTGCTCGGCGAGGACCTTCACGCCGATCTCGAGCGAGGAGGACCCGACGTGATTGAGGCCCGCCTTGAACGTCACGACCTCGTGCGTGGAGATCGGTGTGTAGAAATCCATCGCGTCGAGGCAGGCCGTCATCACCAGACCTCGACAATAGCGCATCGACAGGATCCCACCCGCCTCGTCCAGCTCCATCAGCATCTTGCCCGGAAACATCATGTTGCCGAAGAGCGCGTCCTCCGGCAACACCGATCGCGCCGACTCGAACCGCCACTGGAACTCCTCGTCGGCGGCCGTGTCGACGTCCTTCACGCGGGCGGCCTTCTCCGCGAACCGCGCCAGCCTTTGCTCGCGCCGCGCGCGCGCCGCCTCGAGCAGCGCCGTCTCCGCCGCATCACGCGGCGTGATCGTCACGCCGACCGGCCGCGGGCGGATGTCCGGATCGACGCTGACGAAGACCAGATGCGAGTTCAGCGTCACGGTGCGGTGGCCGGTGGCCACGTTCTCGGCCCACACGCGCACGCCGACCTCGAGCGACGACGTCCCGATGTACTCCACGCGGGCACGGAGGATCGCGATCTCGCCGACCTTCACGGGCGACAGGAAATCGATGTCGTCCATGGCACCGAGCAGCACCGTGCCCTTGGCCACGCGCGCGGCGGCCATCGTACCGGCCTGGGT
>JBKOUQ010000301.1:0-32377 GCA_046723475.1 Candidatus Methylomirabilota bacterium | reverse complement strand
ACAATAGCCTGATTTTAAAGCGATATTTCGCATCTGACAGGCGTGGCAAACACCTTGCTCTTTCGGAGAGTCGATCGCTTCCCGAACCGTTGGAGCGGTTCGAAGAATCCTTAAGAGGAAGCAGCGCGGTGACCGGAGGGGCCGCGACGAATGGGCGTCGCGCCGGTCGACCCAAACCACCTAACTGATTGGAAGGAACGTGATGAACAGAGTACTTGCAGGTGCGATGGCGGCCTTCGCGGTTGCCACTTTCACGACGGCGACCGTCGAGGCTCAGGCTCCGACGCAGTGCCCGCCCGAAGTTGCGCAGGCAAAGGATCAACTGAACAAGCGTGTGGCAAAGGGCGATGCGGTCCAGGCGCCGCGCTCGCTTGCCGGCGCGCGCCAGATCGAGGCCCCGCGTGGTCAGGATGTTCAGGCTCCGCGCGGTCAGGATGTTCAGGCACCGCGCGGTCAGGACGTGCAGGCGCCGCGTGGTCAGGATGTGCAGGCGCCGCGCTCGCTCGCAGGCGCACGTCAGATCGAAGCGCCGCGTGGTCAGGACGTTCAGGCCCCGCGTGGCCAGGACGTTCAGGCCCCGCGTGGTCAGGATGTTCAGGCGCCGCGTGGTCAGGATGTTCAGGCCCCGCGTGGTCAGGATGTTCAGGCCCCGCGTGGTCAGGATGTTCAGGCTCCGCGTGGTCAGGATGTTCAGGCTCCGCGTGGTCAGGATGTTCAGGCTCCGCGTGGTCAGGATGTTCAGGCTCCGCGTGGTCAGGACGTTCAAGCCCCGCGTGGTCAGGATGTTCAGGCACCCCGTTCGCTCGCCGGCGCTCGCACTGGCAGCGGCAAGGCCTTCAATCTCGTGAAGGAGGCCGAGGCGGCGTGTGCGAAGGGCGACATGAAGACCGCGAAGGCCAAGGCCGAGGCGGCCATGGCGGAGATGAAGTAGCTCGTCGCTAGCGACGACAACGGCTCCAGGAGGCCACCCTCCTGGAGCCGTTCTTTTTCCGCTACAATCGCACGCGTGCGCAGTATCGTCGGTGCGCTCCTCATCTTTCTAGCACCCGCGCTCGCGTCCGCTCAGCCCGCCGTCTCCGTTCAGGAGACGCTGCTCCGCGCAAAGCCCGCTGTCGCGCTGGTCATCTCCGAGGTTGCCGGCGATGTCCGCGTGCGGTGCGGCACGGGGACCGAACGCACCGTCACGCCAGCGCCGTTTCGCGAGACCGGCACTGCGTGGTTCATCGGCGCATCGGGTTGGCTCATCACCAATGGTCACGTGGTCTCTCCAGCTCAGCGTCCTCCCGGTTGGGTGGCGCGCGAACAGACCGACAAAGCGGTCAAGCAGGCGTGTGGTGACACCGCGGGCACCGGCCGCGCGAAGCTCGAGCCCTCCATCAGCGTCCTCCTCGCGAATGGCGGCCGCTTTCCGGCGACGGTTGTCAAGTACAGCCCGCCCATGGCGGGCGAGGCAATGTCGGGACAGGACCTGGCGTTGCTCAAGATCGAGGCCGCGGAAATGCCGACTCTGTCGCTCGCCGATTCAGCGCAGACGCGACTTGGTGATCGCGTCCACATCATCGGTTTCCCCGATGCCGTGCTTACGCACGAGCTGCTGAACTCGTCGGCCAAGATGGACGCGTCGATCACGAGCGGCGCCGTGTCGGGATTCAAACAGGATCGTGCGAATCAGCCTGTCATCCAGACGGATGCGCCTGCGGCAGAGGGCAATAGCGGCGGACCGGCAGTGAACGACGCCGGTCAGGTCGTCGGCGTGCTCACGTTCGTCGCGCTCGCATCTGACTCTCGGGCGGACGTCGTGCAGGGCTTCAACTTCGTCATGCCCGCTGCTGCCGTAGCCAAGTTCGTGAATGGCACCCCCGCGGCGCGCGCAGGACAGAGCCGATTCGATACGGCATGGCAGGCCGGACTACGAGACTACTTTGCGGGCAACTATCGGCGGGCGCAGGCCTCGCTTCGCGAGGCCAACCGCATCTTGCCGAACCTCCCCGACGTCCGCCGCGTCATGCTCGACAACGAGGCGCGGCTACGGCGGGAGCCGCTGCTGCCCTGGGCACCGATCGCGATCGGCATGCTCGTCGTCAGTGCGGCAGGGTGGGTCGCCTTGCTGCTTCGCCGGCAACAGCGCAATCGGTTTCGGATCCGGCCGGCGGAGGTCATGCGACTGCTCGAGGGTCCCGATCCACCGGCAATCCTCGACGTGCGCGCGGCGGACGCCTATGCGCAGAGTCCGGTCCGGATTCCGCACGCCCGGCACCTGCCACTCGACGCGCTCGGCGACGACGCCGGCGGCGTGTCCGCCGATCCGACACGAACTGTGGTCGCCTACTGCACGTGACCGGACGAGATGACGAGCGCCCGTGTGGCGCTCCGCCTACGGCAGCTCGGATTCCGCGACGTGCGTATTCTCAAGGGCGGGCTCGGCTCGTGGGCAAGCGCGGGCCTGCCGCTCGAAGCGAAAACGTGAACGGGGCGGAGCCGCTCAGGCGGCGTGGCCACCCGAGCGACCTGCCGTGAAGTGAAAGTGCACGTGATAGACGATCTGCCCACCTTCGGGCCCCGTGTTCACGGTGATTCGATAGCCCTTCTCGGCAAAACCCTTGGCCTGTCCCAGACGCCGTGCGGCCACGAAGCAACGGCCGATGAGCTCGGCATCGGAGTCGGAGAGCTCGGCGATCGAAGAGATGTGGCGCTTCGGCACGATGAGAACGTGGACAGGCGCCTTCGGATAGATGTCCTTGAAGGCGAGCACGTGCTCGTCCTCGTACTCGATGTCGGCGGCGCTCTCTCGATTGACGATGCGACAGAAGACGCAGTCGGTCACCAGGCCCTCCGGGCGCGTTGCTATAATGTGGTGTTCACACACAGGCCTCGATGACAAGGAGTGGCCGCATGGGGACGTGCCCGAAGTGCAAACGACGGATTCGCAAGAACGGCAATCACGTGAAGCTCGGTGTCACGTGGTACCACAAGTCCTGTCCCGCGCGCCTCGTGAAGAAGTCCTGAGTCGACGCTTCCTCGCTCGTCATGCCGGCGCCGTCGTGGCGTCGCCACTGACAGGGCGCTTCGGCCCGCGCGCGCAGCGTCAGGTCATCGTCCACGACGAGCGAGGCATCGAGCCAGTCCGGCTCCGCACTGTCAGGATTCGGATCGACGGCGACCAGATCCGCACCGACCCACACGACGGTCACCGCTTCCCGCCCCCGCTGGTAGCGCACGATGCGCGCGTCGACGTCGTCACCGTCTTCGCGCTGGAGCACGATCGGCTGAAACGCGACAACGGGCCAGCCGAAGAAGTCGCCGCTCACGCCCGGAGGGAGACACGGCACACTCGCGGTGATCGTGACGCTTCGGGGCGCGGAGCGGCATCCTACCGCGAGCAGGAGCGCGCCGACGACGACGAGCGCGCGCTGCACGCGGTTATTTCACGAAGTGGTCGCGCGCGAGCGGCGGCCGCACGTCGCTGCCCGAGAACTGGAGCGTGACGATGATCTCGACCGAGGCTCCGCCGCCCAGACCTTGGCAGCCGATGGCTGCGCGCGTGGGCTTGCCGCGCTCGCCGAACAGCTCGACGAGGAGATCGGCCGCACCGTTGATGACCCGCGGCTGATCATTGAACCCGGGCGCCGAATTCACGAAGCCGAGCAGGTGGACGATCTGTTGCACGCGATCGAGATCCCCGAGCGCGTACTTCACGGCGGCCAGCGTCGTGATCGCCGCGTAGCGCGCGGCGTCGCGAGCCTGCTCGAGCGTCAAATCCTTTCCGACGACGCCCGGCAGGTACGCCTCGCCGTTCTTTCGCGGTGTCGTGCCGGAAAGGTAGAGGAGGTTCTGCACCGGGTAGTGCGAGATATAGTGCGCGCCGGAGGCATTGGTACGGTACAGGTCCTCGAGCGGCGGCAACACGAGCCCGAGCGTGGTGAGCTTCTCCTCCACGTTCATGCGCCTCTCCCTGTCGTGTCGCGATGCGGAAAGCACGAAGGCCGGGTGGAGCCCCGGCCTTCGTCTGCGTCATCAAGTGGTGGAGGGTAAGGGATTCGAACCCTCGACCTCGGCGTTGCGAACGCCGCGCTCTCCCAACTGAGCTAACCCCCCGCGTCAAAAGCCTTCGTATCTTACACGGCTTGGCCCGAGCGTCCAACTGCGCCGATCACTTCGTCTCGGTGCCGTCCTTGCCGCGCAACGACTGGAAGAGTCCGAGCAGGTCCATCGGCAGCGGGAAGAATGTCGTGGTGTTCCGCTCGGACGCAATTTCGCGCATCGTCTGCAGATACCGGAGCTGGACGGCCACCGGGAATCGCGTGAGGACTTCGGCCGCCTCGCCGAGCTTTGCCGCCGCTTGGAATTCCCCTTCGGCGTTGATGACCTTTGCGCGGCGCTCGCGCTCGGCCTCGGCCTGCTTCGCCATGGCGCGCTGCATGTCCTGCGGCAAATCGATCTGCTTGACCTCGACGTTCGCGACCTTGATCCCCCACGGCTCGGTGTGCTCGTCGATGATGCGCTGCAGCTGCTGGTTGATCTTGTCGCGCGCGGAGAGCAGGTCGTCCAGCTCGACCTGGCCCAGTACGCTACGGAGCGTCGTCTGCGCGATCTGCGACGTCGCGTACAGGTAATCCTGTACCGCGATCACCGCCCTGACCGGGTCGATCACGCGAAAGTAGATGACGGCGCTCACTTTGAGCGAGACGTTGTCGCGGGTGATGACGTCCTGCGGCGCGACGTCGAGCGCAACCGTTTGGAGGCTCACCTTTACCATCCGATCGATGAATGGCGCGAGCAGGACGAGTCCCGGCCCGTTGCCGGTGCCGCCGGGATTGAGCAGGGCGCGCGCGTTGCGGCCCAGCCGGAAGACGACGCCGCGCTCGTACTCGCGCAGGATTTTCGCGTACGAGCCGATGAAGATCACGGCGGCGACGACGACCAACAGGATGAGCGCCGAGTCCATCGAGATCATCGCGTGCCTCCCATCGAGATCATCGCGTCCCTCCCCCCGGGCCGTCCGTGCCGACGACCCGCAGCGTCAATCCCTGTACGTCGACGATGGTGACCGCGGCGCCATCAGCGATTGGCCGATCCGCGACGGCGCGCCACAGCTCACCATGCACGGTCACCTGTCCCTCGGGCTCGAGAGCGCCACGCGCGACACCGGTCTGCCCGACGAGACCCGTCGCGCCGAGCAGCGGCCGCCCTCGGAACGCCCGCACGCCGAGGGTCAGCGCGAACAGGAAGAAACCCGCCGTCAACGCGACGGTCGGCACGAGGACCCGCCACGACACTCGAAAGCCAACCTCGGGCGCCTCATAGAGCATCAGCGAGCCCAGCGCCATCGCCACCATGCCCCCGATGGCGAGCACGCCGTGGCTCGTCACCTTCACCTCGGCGATGAACAGGACGATCGCAAACAGAATCAATAGCAGGCCCGCGAAGTTGATCGGCAGACTCTGAAACGCGAAGAACGCGAGGATCAACGAAATCCCGCCGATGACGCCCGGCAGAATCGCACCCGGCGTGGAGAGCTCGAAGATGAGCCCGAGCGTCCCGAGCATCATCAGCACGTACGCCACGTTCGGATCGGTGATGATCGCCAGCACCCGATCGCGAAAGCCGATCTCGATGGGCTTCGCGACGGCGTCGCGCGTCGCGAGCGTCACCGAGCCGCGCGTCGTCTTCACGGTGCGGCCGTCGAGCTTCGTCAGCAGGTCCGGGATGGAGTCCGCGACGAAATCGACGACCTTCAGTCGCACCGCTTCACGCTCCGTGATCGACACGGACTGGCGCACGGCCTTCTCGGCCCAGTCGGCATTGCGCCCGCGGTCGAGCGCGACCGTGCGGATGAACGCCGCGGCGTCGTTTTCGACCTTCCGGAGGCTCTCCTTGTCGACGCCACCGCCGACGGCGACGGGATGCGCGGCGCCGATGTTCGTCGCGGGCGCCATCGCCGCCACGTGCGCCGCCATGGTGATGAAAACTCCCGCCGACGCCGCGCGCGCGCCGGTCGGTCCGACCCAGACGACGACCGGGACCTCGGCGCTGAGCAGCCGCTGGCAAATCGCGCGCATCGACCGCTCGAGCCCGCCGGGCGTGTCGAGCTCGATGACGAGCGCCTGAGCCCCGCTCGCCTTCGCGCGCGCGATCGCCGTCTCCACCAGGCGCAGCGTCACCGGACTGATGACCCCGTCGACGACGACGGTCGCGACGGGCGCCGGCGCCGCCCACGCGGGCACCGCAAGCATCAGCAGGAGGATTGTGGTGACGACGCCGTGCAGGCGACGATCGCGGATCATCGCCCGAGCGCGAAGACGCTCACCAGCTCGAACATGAGGTTTGCCGCGAGCAGCGAGGTGATCTGCCCCGGCCCGTCGTACGGCGGACACACCTCGACGATGTCGGCGCCCACGAGCGTTTGCCCCACCAGCGACCGCACCAGCGTCAACGCCTCGAACGACGTCAGACCGCCCACCTCGGGCGTGCCGGTCGCCGGCGCGTATGCGGGATCGACCGCATCGATGTCGAACGAGCAGTACACGGGTCCACCGCTGAGCCGGGCGAGCCGGGTCGCGGCCCACTTCGTCCCATTTTCCTTCACCGCCTCGATGCGCAGCACCTCGAGGCCTCGCTCGTCGTGGAATGCGAAATCGTCGGCGCCGTACAGCGGCCCACGAATGCCCACCTGGATCATCCGATGGCCGTCGACGACGCCCTCCTCGATCGCGCGGCGAAACGGTGTCCCGTGGAAGAACTTGCTCCCGAAATACTCGTCCCATGTGTCGGGATGCGCGTCGAAGTGGATGACGCCGAGCGGACCGTGGCGGCGTGCCAGCGATCGCATGATCGGCAGCGAGATCGAGTGGTCACCACCAACGCACAAGGGAGTCGCGCCCGCCCGCACGACGGCGTCGACGTGCCGCTCGATCGCCTCGTACGTGCGCTCGATCGAGATCGGCACGATGTCCACGTCGCCGCAATCCGCCACGCGCAGGCGCTCGAACGGATGCACCTTGAGCACCGGGTTCCACGGCCGGATCAGTGACGACTGTTCCCGCACCGCGCGCGGCCCGAACCGCGCCCCGGTGCGATACGACGTGCCGCCGTCGTACGGAATTCCGAGGAGCGCGACATCGAGGCGGGCCGCGTCGGCGGCCGCGGGCAGCAGCATGAATGTCGCGATCTGCCCGAAGCGTGGCGACTGGAACGGGTTCCGCGGTCCCGGCAAGCTCATGCCGTCACGGCGCGGCGCCGAGCGCGGCCACCGCGTGCGCCAGCAGCGCCACCTCCTCGGAGGAGTTGTAGACCGAAAAGCTCGCGCGCGTCGTGCCGACGACGCCGCACCAGCGCATCAACGGCTGTGCACAGTGATGGCCGGCTCGCACGGCGATGGCCTCGACATCGAGTGCCGCTGCGACGTCGTGCGGGTGCCATCCGTCGACCGCGAACGACACGACCGCGGCGCGCCCGCGGCGGGGCCCGTAGACGTGCACCCCCGGGATCGCGGCGAGCAGCTCGACGGTCTGAGTCGCGAGCGCCTGCTCGTGCTCGCGTACCCGGTCCATACCGAGCTTTTCGAGATACTCGATGGCTGCCGTGAGACCCACCGCCTCGGCGATCGGCGGCGTTCCCGGCTCGAAGCGCCACGGCAGGTCATTCCACGTGGCGCGATCGACCCAGACTTCCTTGATCATCTCGCTGCCACCTCGTGCCGGCTCGAGTGCCTCCAGCACCGCACGTCGACCATAGAGGACCCCGAGGCCCGTCGGGCCCAGCATCTTGTGCGCCGAGAATGCGTAGAAGTCACAGCCGAGCGCGGACATATCGAGCGACAGATGAGGCACCGCCTGAGCCCCATCGACGACGCTCAGCGCGCCGACGCGACGAGCCCGGCCAGCGAGGTCGGCGACGGGATTGATCGTCCCCAGCACGTTCGACACGTGCGCGAACGCAAAGACGCGCGTGCGCTCCGTGAGCAGCCGATCGACGGCGGCCAGGTCGAGCACGCCCTCGCCCGTGAGCGGCACCGACCGGATGCGCGCTCCGCGATCACGCACGGCGGCCTGCCACGGCACCAGATTCGAGTGGTGCTCCAAATCGCTGACGAGCACTTCATCACCCGGCTTCAGCGTGCGCCCCACCGCCTCGGCCACGATGGAGAGCGCGTCCGTGGTGCCGCGCGTGAACACGATCTCCTCGCGCGCGGGCGCGCCGATGAAGCGCTGCACGCGGTCGCGGGCGAACTCGTACAGCTCGGTCGCTTCCTCGCCGAGCGTGTGAATCGAGCGATGGACGTTCGCGTGCGACGTCTCGTAGTAGCGCGTCATCGCCTCGATCACGGTGCGCGGCTTCTGGCTCGACGCCGCCGAGTCGAGATACACGAGCGGGCGCCCGTTCAAGATGCGCTGCAAGATCGGAAAGTCGCGTCGTGTCTGTTCGTCGAGTCTCATGCCAGCGCTCGGCCGAGCACGCTGATCGGCAGCGTCACGCATCGCATGCGCGTCGGCCGCACGTCCGCCTGCAGCACCCCCAGCACGTCGGTCGCGCCGAGGCGTGTCGCATCCGCGCGCGAGCGCCCTTCGACCAGCTCGGCGAGCACGTCCGCCGACGCCGTGCAGATCGCACACGAGTCGCCGGCGAAGCGCGCAGCGGCGACGCGGTCGCCGTCGAGGCGCACCTGCATTCGCACGCGATCCCCGCACAGCGGGTTGACGTCCTCGGCGGTTGCGGTCGCGTCCGGCAGCTCGCCGCGATAGCGCGGGCGCCGCCACCGGTCGCGGATCGCCTCGCTGTAGAGCGCCGGTCGCGTCGCGCTGCTCACGCTTGGTCTCCGCCCGCGATCGCGACGCTCACGCGCGATCTCGGCACGCGATCGTGCGGCTCACTCCCCGTCTCCGCACAGCGTCGCGGCCGCTCACTCGAGCTCGCCGCGCGCCGCACCCGCACGATACGGCGGGAAGCGATATGCCATCTCGCGCGAGAGCAATCCGCCATGGCCGAGCGCCGCGATCTCGGCGTTGCCCACCACTTCGCCGGCGAGCAGCCGTGGCAGCACGAGGTCGAATGTGGTGGCCTGCGAGAACATGCCGCACGTCGGCATGCCGAGCACGGGCACGTCGTCCCAGCGCGCGAGAAACAGCAAGCTGCCCGGGTGTGCCGGCGCGCCGTGCCGCTCCATCCGCGCGCCGAGGATCTCGAGGCCGCCGAAGACCGGATCTAGCGGGTCGAGCGCACTCGCGCCGGCGACGATGAGCAACTCGGCACCCTCGGCCCGCAGCGCGGTCAGCTCGTCGGCGACGCCACGTGCCGAGGCCGACGCGAACCGCACGGGCAGCAGCCGGCCACCAAACCAGTCGATCTTCGTGCGCAGCGCGCCTTCGAAGCGCGCGCGCTGCTTGGGCTCGAGGCTCTCGCGCGCGACCGTGCCGATGGCCGCGCCCCGGAACGCAGTCACGGTAACCGCGCCATCGCGCGCCGCCTTCTCCGCGGACGCGATCGTGTCGGCGGCGATCACCAGCGGCGTGACCTTTGCCTTCGCCACGATCTCCCCGCGGTCCACCGGCTGGCGATCGAACAGCGTGAACATGGCCACGCCGTGGTAGACGTTCACGCCGGCGAGGCGCGCGGTGTCCACGCGCAGCAGACCGCGACGCGTCGCCGTGAGCGACCACTGCCCGCCGGTGTAGCCCCTGAGCTCGACGCCATCGCCCGCGACCGCCGTCGCCAGACGGCGCCCGGCCTCCTCCTCATGCAGATCACCGGGCTCCACGGCGAGCAGATGAACTTCGTCCCACGGCAGCGCAAGCAGCGTGCGGGCCGCGTCGGCGTCCAGCGTGGCGCCCTTGGGGAGCGCGACCTTGCCGGCGGCGTCGCGTACGTCGTGGCAGAGCACGCGGCCCACGAGGACGTCGGCGGTGGCGCCGTCACGACGCTGTCCAACGGCTTTCACGATCGCTTGCTCAGAGAGCGGCCGGTGCCGCCGGCGCGGACCGCCTGGATCTCCGCGAGGATCGCCAGCGCGATCTCCGGCGCCGAGCGCGCACCGAGGTCGAGACCGATGGGGACGTGGACTCGCGCGAGTGACTCCGCCGACATACCGTCCTCGGCCAGGTGGCGCAGAATCGTTGCGCCCCGGCGCGACGAGCCGAGCATGCCAATGTAGCCGGCATCGGTGCCGAGCGCGTGCTTCAGGACCGGAAGGTCGTATTTGTAGTCGTGAGCGACGAGGACGAGCGCGGTGGACGGCACGAGCGGATAGTCGCGGATGAGCTCGGACGGGATCCCGACCTTCAGCTCGTCCACGTCCGGAAAGCGCTCCGCCGTCGCGAAGCGCGGCCGGCCATCGACGACGACGGTGCGGTAGCCGAGCACCCGAGCCAGCGACGTGAGCGGCATGGCGACGTGCCCCGCACCGACGACGAGCAGCAGCGCGGGCGGCGCGATGACTTCGACGAACGCGCGCACGGACTCGACGAACAGCGCCCGCGACGCGCCCCGCGCCATGGCGTCACGTGCTTCGGCCGCGAACCGCTCGTCGAGAAAGCCGTCACCCAGCGTGCCCTCGCGCGTGCCGTCGTCGAGCACCAGCAGCTTGCCCGCCGGCGCGTCGAGCCGGGTCACGATCGCGCCATGGCCACCACGCCGGGCATGCGCGCGCACGCGCTCGTACATCTGTGCGCCGACGTCCGGCGAGCCATCGAGCGCGAGCGGCTCGACGAAGACCTCGATGGTGCCGCCGCACGTGAGACCAATCTCCCACGCGTCCTCGTCGCCCAGGTTCATCTCGAGCAGGCGCGGCCGCATGGTCGACAGCACGTCCTCGGACTCCTCGATCACCTGGGCGTCGACACAGCCTCCAATCGTGACCGAGCCGAGGACGCGACCGCCCTCGCCGACGAGCATCTTGGCGCCCTCTTTGCGGGGTGTCGTGCCGCGGGTATTGACGAGCGTGGCGACGGCGACGCGGCCGCCAGAGCGTCGCAATTCGTCAATGTGATCGAACAGTTCGGCCACGACGTTCAATCATACGCTCAGCGCGCGGAAAACGAAATCAACTGCGAGGTGAAACGAGGAAGCGGCGGACGAAGCGGCGCGCTAGCGCGGGCGACCGCGGCCGACCGAGGACAGACTGAGGAGCGCGAGCCCGGTGAGGAAGAGCACCGCCGGTTCACTGGAAGCCAGCGGAAAGACGCTGGGAAAGAGCGACGACACGAGGGCCTGCGCCTGCGTTGGGCCGTGCACGATCGCGACGATCAGTAGCATCACCGGAGCGATGATCTTTCTCATGTCGGTTTGTGTGAGTTGCAAGCGCGGCGCCAGACCGCCCTTCGCAATATCGCGGCAGTCGGGCCCCCGTCGGACGGCGAATCGTGCATCGCATTGCAGAACCCCCGCAGGAGGACGCGGGTTGTCTGCACATGCCGACCTGCCTCACAGCGACAGTGAGCCGGCCAGGTCGCGGAGGGCGGCGAGATTGTGCGCTGCGGCGAACCGGTCGACCAGCGGCAGGGCCGCAGCCATCCCACGCGTCAGTGGCTCGTACGACGGGTTGCCGAGCAGCGGGTTGAGCCAGATGACGCGACCCGCGCGTCGCTTGATGCGCAGCAGCTCGGCCGCCAGTACGTCGGGATCGCCGGTATCCCAGCCGTCCGAGAGGATGATCACGATAGTGCGGCGATCGACCAGCGACGGCCAGCGCCGGTTGAACTCCGCCAGCGACTCGCCGATCTTCGTGCCCCCCGACCAGTCCGTCACGGTCGTGAGCCGGCGAAGCACGTCGCGATACGAGCGCGCGCGATGGTACTCGGTGACGCGTGTGAGCCGGACGGAGAACGTGAACGTCTCCACGTGCGAAAACGCCGACTGCAGAGCGAACACGAACTGCAGCAGGAACCGGCTGTAGAGATCCATCGAGCCCGACACGTCACACAGCAAGACGAGCCGCACCTTCTTGCGCTTGCGTCGGCGATAGCGCAGGTCGATCAGCTCGCCGCGCATGAGATTGGCGCGCAGCGTGCGGCGCAGATCGATGCGGCCGCGTCGGGCCGATGGACGCCGACGCCGGCTGATCCGGCGCGCGAGCCGCCGTGCGATCCGAAGGGTGAGGCGGTACAGCTCGTCGAGCTGGTCGGGGGCGAATGTCGAGAAGTCGCGCGCGGCGACGGCCTCGAGCTCGGACGCGGCGGGCACGCTGAGCGGCTCGTCGCCGCCCTCGCCGTCGCCGCTCTCCTGCCACGCATCGAGCGCAAGCGTCTCGCGTCCGGCGCGCTCCAGTCCGGGTGGCGCGTGCTCCGGCGGCGTGGGCGGCGCGAGCGCCTCTGCGACGCCGTCGGCTTCCGTCGCCACACGCCAGAACGCGTCGAACGCGCGATCGAATGTGGCGAAGTCTTCCGTCCGCCCCGCAAAGACCGCGCGCAGCCCCGTTCGCACCTCCTCGCGGTCGGCGAGATCGAGGTATTCGAGCGCACGAACGCCGTCGGTGACGTGTCCGGGCGTGACGGGCACGCCGTACCGCCGCAACAGCGCCGCGAAACGGACCATCGCGGCGGCCAGGCTGCGATTCACGTCAGGGCGTGGCGAGCAGCGGTCCCAGCCCCGACTTCGCCACCTCGGCGCGGAACCGCTTGATGTCGTCGGCGTCCTTGAGCACGGCGCCGATCGTCTCGCTCACGAGCGCCTCGTCGAGGTGGTCGGCGTGCAGCGCGGCAAGCGCGTGCGCCCAGTCGAGCGTCTCCGCGACCCCCGGCGTCTTGGCCAGCCGCATTCGCCGCAGCGACTCCATGAAGCGCGTCACCTCGCGCGCGAGGCTCTGGTTCAGCCCGGGCACCTTCAGCTGCACGATGCGCACTTCCTTGTCGAAGTCCGGATAGTCGATCCAGAGATAGAGGCAACGGCGACGGAGCGCGTCGGACAGCTCGCGCGTGCGGTTCGAGGTGAGCACGACGTGCGGTGGGTGCGTGGCCTTGACCGTACCGATCTCGGGAATCGTCACCTGCCAGTCGGAGAAGACCTCGAGCATGAAGCTCTCCGCCTCCTCATCCGAGCGGTCGACTTCGTCGACGAGGAGCACGGGCGGCTGATCGACCTGGGTGATGGCTTGCAGCAGCGGCCGCCGCAGCAAGAATGCCTCGGAGAAGATCTCGCGCTCTTCTTCGGAGGCGGTGCGCCCCGACGTCTCGTGCAGCTTGATGTGGAGAATCTGCTTCTGGTAGTTCCACTCGTACAGCATCGCGGCGGCGTCGAGGCCCTCGTAGCACTGCAGGCGGATCAGGTTCGTGCCGAGCATGCGGGCCATGACCTTGGCGATCTCCGTCTTGCCGACGCCGGCGTGGCCCTCGATGAGCAGTGGCTTGCGCAGCCGCGTCGCGAGGTGCACGGAGGTCGCCACCGGCGCATCGGTGACGTAGTCCGCGGCTTCCATCAGCTGTTGGATCTTCCGGATCTCGTCGCGCATGCCGTCTATTCTAGCCTCGTCTCACAAGGGCTCTCGGACGCCGTGCAGGCGCGCGAAATCGTCCGGCGTATCGACGTCAGCGGGCATCGGCAGGTCGAGGTCCACCACGGCGACGCGCTCGGGACGGGCGCTCACCACGTTTCGCGCGCCGGCGTCGCCCGTGAGCGCACGCAGTTCGCCGAACACGGCCGATCCGAACAGCACCGGGGTGCCGCGCGTGCCGCGGTACGACGGCGCCACGATCGTCTTGCCGCTCGCCTGCTGCGCCGCGAGCAGCTCGGGAATCACGCTCGGCGGCGTCAGCGGTTGGTCGCCGAGCACCACGAGCGCGGCGCGCGTCCATGGCTTGAGAGCCGCAACGCCGACCGCGATGGACGAGCCCTGCCCCTCTTGGGGCCGCGGATTGGTCGCGAACCGCAACGCCAGACCGCTCAGCGCGGCGCGCACGGCGGCGTCGTCCTGTCCCGTGACGACGACGCAGTCCGCGACGTGCGGCAGCGTGCGCTCGACGGTCCACCGGACGACGGGCTTGCCCTTCAGATCGAGCAGGAGCTTCTGCCGCCCCATGCGCCGCGCAAACCCCGCCGCCAGCACGATCGCCGCAATCATCGCGTCATCGGCGCTGCGTAATGATCGCAGCGATCATCGCGTCACCGCGCCAAGGGGCGTGATGCTATTGGGCGAGGTGTGGGAGCGGGCCGGCGCTCGCGAGACCCGTATCTTCTGGGCACTGCGTCGGCCCCGCCTAGGAATCGTGGCTCGTTGACAGGCGCTGCGCAGTGTCGATTAGCGTGGTCGAGCGAGGCCGGGCCGCTCCCGCGCCTCGCCCGATGCCATCACGCAGATTGCGCGCGCTTGACCGCGGCCTCGATCGCCCGCTTGGCGAACACGCGGCAGAGATGCGACTTGTACTCCACGGAGCCCTGCAGATCGGCCTGCACGTCGACGCCCTCGGCCGCCTTCGACGCCGCGGCTTCGATCGCAGCCGCGTCGAGCCGCTTGCCGTTCAGTGCCGCCTCGACGCCCTTGGCACGCACGGCGTGCGTGCCGGCCCCCGTGACGCCCACCCCCGCCTTCGTGCACGTGCCGTCTTTACCGAGCGTCACCACCGCGGCCACGCCGACCACGGCGAAGCGCGACGCCGGATGCGGGAACTTCAGATACGCCGCGCCCGTCCCTTTGGCGAGCTCGGGCACGCGAATCTCGACGAGCAGCTCGTCCTCGCCGAGCGCCGTCTCCATCAGGCCTGTGAACCAATCGTCGACCTTCACCGTGCGCTTGTTCTTGCCCTGACAGACGAACTCGGCGCCGAGCGCGATGACGGTCGCCGGCATGTCCGCGGCGGGATCGCCGTGAGCCAGCGAGCCCCCGATCGTGCCCTTGTTGCGGACAGCGGGATCGCCGATCAGCGCGGCCGTCTCGGACACCACCGGACACTTCGCCTTCAGCACCTTCGACGATTCGACCTCCCAGTGCGTCGTCATGGCGCCGATCGCGATCGTTCCCTTGTCTTCCTTGATTCCGCTGAGCCCCGGCACCTTGCGCAGATCGATGAGGTTTTTCGGCTGCGCCAGACGCAGCTTCATCATCGGGATCAGGCTGTGGCCGCCCGCGACGATCTTGGCGTCGTCGAGCTTGCCGAGCAGACTGAGCGCCTCGTTGATCGTCGACGGCGCGTGCTACTCGAACGCGGCTGGGTACATATCGCCTCTCCCTTATCGACCGGCCGTGGCAGCGTGAATAGTCTTCCAGACGCGCTCGGCGGTGAGCGGCATTGTCTCGATGTGATCGACTCCGAGCGGACGCAGCGCATCGACGACGGCGTTGACGACGGCGGGCGTCGCGGCGATCGTCCCGGTCTCGCCGGCGCCCTTGATGCCGAGCGGATTGACGGGCGTCGGCGTCACCGTGCGGTCCGTCTCGTACATCGGCAGCATGTCCGCCTTCGGTAGCGCGTAGTCCATCATCGTCGCGGTCACCAGCTGGCCGCTGTCGTCCTCGTACACGGCGCCTTCCCACAGGGCTTGCCCCACGCCCTGGGCGATGCCGCCGTGCACCATCCCGTCGACGATCATCGGGTTGATGACGTTGCCGACGTCGTCGACGGCGGCGTAGCGCAGAACCTTGACGTGGCCGGTGTCGCGATCGACCTCGACGACACAGGCGTGCGCGCCGAACGGAAAGCAGAAGTTCGACGGATCGTAGAACGACGTCTCTTCGAGCCCGGGCTCGAGGCCCTCGGGATAGTTGTGCGGCACGTACGCGGTGAGCGCGACCTGGCCGAAGGGCACCGACTTTCCGGGGACGCCCTTCACCTGGAACTGACCGTTCACGTACTCCATGTCGCCGGGCGATGCCTCGAGCAGATGGGCCGCGATCTTCTTGCCTTTGTCCTTGATCTTCTGAATCGACATGTGGATCGCGGTGCCGCCCACCGAGGCCGAGCGACTGCCGTACGTCCCCATGCCGAACGCGATCGCGCCCGTGTCGCCGTGGACGATCTCGACGTCCTCGATCGGCACGCCGAGCTCGTCGGCCACGAGCTGGCTGAACGTCGTCTCGTGCCCCTGCCCGTGGGAGTGCGAGCCGGTGAACACCGTGATTTTGCCCGTCGGGTGCACCCGCACGATGCCCGATTCGTAGAGCCCGGCCTGCGCGCCGAGCGAGCCAACGACCTTCGACGGTGCGATCGAGCACGCCTCGATGTAGGTCGAGAACCCGACGCCGATCAGCTTGCCCTGTTTGCGGGCCGCCTCCTGCTCGGCACGAACCTTTCGATAGTCGAGCATCGTCAGCAGCTTGTCGAAGGCCGCGGCGTAGTTGCCGCTGTCATACGTGAGCGCGACCTTCGTCTGGTAGCCGTGCTCGAACTTCGGGATGAAGTTCTTCTTCCGGAGCTCGGCGACGTCCATGTTCAGCGCCGCCGCGCCCGCGTCGATGATGCGCTCGACCAGATACGCGGCCTCCGGGCGTCCCGCCCCGCGGTAGGCGTCGACCGGCGTGGTGTTGGTGAAGACGCCGGTGACGGCGCAGTGGATCGCGCCCATCTCGTACACACCGTTGAGCAGGGTGCCGTAGAGATACGTCGGCACCGCGGGCGCGAACGTCGACAGGTAGGCGCCGAGATTCGCGACGGTCGTCACGCGCAGGCCCAGGATCTTGCCCTCGCGCGACAGCGCGAGCTCCGCGTCGGTGACGTGATCACGCCCGTGCGCGTCCGTCTGGAACGCTTCACGGCGCGTCGACGTCCAGCGGATCGGGCGCTTGATCTGCCGCGTCGCCCACGAGCACACCGTCTCTTCGTTGTAGAGAAAGATCTTGCTGCCGAACCCGCCGCCGACGTCCGGCGCGATCACGCGCACCTTGTGCTCGGGAATGCCGAGCACGAACGCCGTCATGAGGAGGCGATGCACGTGCGGATTCTGCGAGGTCACCCACAGCGTGAGATCGCCGGTGGCGGCCTCGAAGCGCGCCACGCACGCGCGCGGCTCCATGGCGTTGGCCACGAGGCGCTGGTTCACGATGCGCTTCTTCACCCGGACCGCGGCGTTCTTGAACGCCTCGTCGACCGCGGCCGCGTCGCCGATCTGCCACGTGAACGCGACGTTGCCCGGCGCGACCTCGTGAATCGGCGGCGCGCCTTTCTCGGCGGCCTTCGCGGTCGCCGTGACGGCGGGTCGGATGTCCCAGTCGACCTTCACCTTCTCAGCGGCGTCGAGCGCCGCGTCCTGGCTCTCGGCGATGACGACCGCGACCGGATCGCCGACGTAGCGCGCAGTGTCGACGGCCAGCGGCGGGTGCGGCGGCACCTTGAGGTCCGGAAGCAGCCAGCCGCACGGCAGCGAGTTGACACCAGTGAGGTCCTTGCCGGTGAAGATCGCCACCACGCCGGGATGTGCTTTGGCTTGCGCGAGGTCGATGGTGCGGATCCTGGCGTGGGCGTGCGGGCTGCGGACGAACGCCGCGTACGTCATCCCCGGCAGCTTCAGGTCGTCGGTGTAGTTGCCACGGCCGGTGATGAACCGCGGATCTTCGCGGCGCTTGATCGACTTCCCAAACATACGCTCGGTCGCCGTCGCCATGGTGCTACCTCACTTCGCTTCCGCCATGTGCTCCGAGGCCCACTGAATCGCCTTCACGATGTTGTGGTAGCCGGTGCACCGGCACAGATTGCCTTCGAGCTGGTGGCGGATCTGCTCCTCCGACGGCTTCGGATATCGCTCGAGCATCTGGTAAGCGGCCATGATCATGCCGGGGGTGCAGAACCCGCACTGCAGCCCGTGCTTCTCCCAGAAGCCCTGCTGGATGGGGTGCAGGTCGCCGTTTTTCGCGAGGCCCTCGATGGTGGTGATCTTTGCGCCGTCCGCCTGCACGGCGAAGACGGTGCACGACTTCACCGCCTGCCCGTCCATCAGGATCGTGCACGCGCCGCACTGGCTGGTGTCGCAGCCGACGTGCGTCCCCGTGAGGCCGACGACCTCGCGGATATAGTGGACGAGCAGCAGCCTCGCCTCGACCTCGTGGCTCTGCGTCTGGCCATTGATCGTCATCTTCACTGAGTGCTTCACGGCGTGGACCTCCAGAATGTGACCTCGGCGCGGGAGAGGGTAGAACCCTACCCGGGCGATGTCAACGCCCGGACAGTAGTCTGCGGCCCTCGGCGCGCGCCTGGTCGAGCACCTCGCGCACGGGGAGGGATTTGTCGTGCGCGATGCGTGCGACGTCGGCGAACTCGGGTGTGACGGTCACCACCCGGCCGTCGAGTCGCGAGACCTTGAACGGGATCGCGCCGTAGCTGGTGTTCAGCGTCACGACCTCGCGCGGCAGCGCGGCGCGTCGCCACTCCGACCACCGGACGCCGATCGTCGACGACTCCTCGAAGAGCGCGCGGCTCACCGCGTCGACGCGATCGGGCGCACACAGCGCGGTCAACACCGTGCCGGGTCGGCTGCGCTTCATGATGACCGGCGTGAGAAACACGTCGACGGCGCCGGCCTCGAACAAGCGGTCCACGAGCGGCTCGTAGAGCTGGGGCGACATGTCGTCGATCGTCGTCTCCATCTGCACGATCGTTTCCGTCGCCCCCGCGCTGTCGGTCGGCTCGCCGACGAAGCAGCGCAAGACGTTCGGCGTGTCGGGCAAGTCCCGCGTGCCGGCACCGTAGCCGACGGCGGCGAGCGTCATGCGCGGCGGCCGCGCAGCGGGTCGGGCCAGCGTCGTCAGGATCGCCGCGCCCGTCGGTGTGACGAGCTCGAACCGCACACCGGTGTCCACGACGGGAAACCCGCGTAAGAGCTCGGCGGTCCCGGGCCCCGGGATCGGCATCCGGCCATGCGCGCCGTCGACGAAGCCTCCGCCGAGCGGCAGCGGCGAGACGTAGACCGTCTGCACACCGAGGAGATGCAGGCCGAGCACGCCGCCCGTAACGTCGACGATGGCGTCGACGGCCCCGACGTCGTGAAAGTGCACGCGGTCGGGCGTCGTGCCGTGCACCCGTGCTTCGGCATCGGCCAGGCGTTCGAAGATCCGACGCGCGCGCTCGGCGACGGGAGCAGGCAAACGGCTGCGCTCGAGAATCGCGAGGATGTCGCCGAGCGTGCGATGGTGCTGGTGCACGGCGCCGTCGATGTCGACGTCGACCTTGGTGGCACGGAACGCCCCGCGCCGGACCTCGTGGCGCCGCAGCTCCCAGCCCGGGAGGTCGAGGCCGTGCAGCCCGTCGCGCAGGGCCTCGAACGGCGCACCGGCATCGACGAGCGCCGCCATGATCATGTCGCCCGCCGCCCCGCTCGGGCAGTCGAAGTAGGCGATCATCTGTGCCGTCGGGGCGCCTTCGCCGGGCCTCCGGCGCCCGACGGTCGGGCCTTGATCGCGTGGCGGGGCGCTTTCATCTTTGCCGTCGGGGCGCCTTCGCCGGGCCTCCGGCGCCCGACGGTCGGGCCTTGATCGCGTGACGGGACATTACCTAATTTTGGCGACGAGCTGATTGATCTGGCTCGCCTGGTGCGCGGCGCCGTAGCCGTTGTCGATGTTCACGACCGACACGCCCGGCGCACACGAGTTCAACATGGCGAGCAGCGCCGCGAGGCCGTTGAGCGACGTACCGTAGCCGACGCTGGTCGGAACGGCGATCACGGGGCGATCGACGAAGCCGGCAATGACACTGGGCATCGCGCCTTCCATACCGGCCACCGCGACGATCACGTTCGCTTCCGCCAGGAGCTCACGGTGTGCGAGCAGCCGATGCAGTCCCGCGACGCCGCAGTCGGTCACGCGCTCGACGCGATTGCCGAGCGCCTCGGCGACCAGCGCGGCCTCCTCGGCCACCGGAAGATCGGCCGTGCCGGCCGCGGCGACGACGATCAGGCCGACGCCGTCCCGCGCCTCAGGCCGCGCGACGATCAGCCTCGCGCCGGGATGCCAGGCGTGCGGCAACCCGGCGGCGGCGACCGCCGCCGCCACCGCGTCGTCGGCGCGCGTGGCCAGCACGTTGACGTGGTCCACGATCAGCCGCTCGAGAATGGCGACCACCTGCGCCGGCGTCTTGCCCGAGCAAAACACGGCCTCGGCGCCGCCGGCGCGCAGCGCGCGATGCAGGTCGACCTTGGCGAATCCGAGGTCGGCGTATGGGAGGTCGCGCAGCCGGCGCATCGCATCGTCGGCCGTGACGCGCCCGGCGGCGATGTCGTCGAGCAGCGAGCGCAGCGTCTCGGGGGTCATGAGTTGGCTCGACCGATTTTCAAGAGGAGGTTCGCCGAGCCGGATTGCAAGCCGGCCAGGTCGACGGTGACATAGATGTAGCCGAGCTCCCGCAGCCGCGTCACGATCTGCTCGTGCCGGCCGTCTTCCCAGAGCCGCGCCATCTCCTCGCGCGCGATCTCCAGCCGCGCCAGCCGCTCATGGTGGCGGACGCGAAATTGGCGAAACCCGAGGGATCGCACGAATGCCTCCGCCGCGTCGACCTGTCGCAGCTTGTCCGCGGTGATCCGGTCGCCGTACTGGAAGCGCGACGACAGGCAGGCGAACGCCGGCTTGTCCCACGTCGGCAGGCCGAGCGCCCGCGACAGCTCGCGGATCTCCGGCTTCGTGAGCCCCGCGTCGATCATCGGCGCGCACACGCCGCGCTGCTTCGCCGATTGCATGCCCGGTCGGTGATCGCCGAGGTCATCGACGTTGGCCCCGTACACGAGCGCGCGGCAGCCCTCGCGCTCCGCGATCGGCGCCAGGTGCGTGAACAGCTCCTCCTTGCAGAAGAAGCAACGCCTGGCGTCGTTGCGCGCGTAATCGGGATTGGCAAGCTCGTCGGTGCGTACGACGATGTGGCGCAGGCCGATCAGCGCCGCCAGCCGTCGCGCCTCCGCGAGCTCCCCTTCGGGGTAGGTTTCGGAGTCCGCCGTCACGAGCACCGCACGCTCTCCCAGCGCGTCCTTGGCCGCCCGCGCCAGCAGCGTCGAGTCCACACCGCCGGAGAATGCGACGACGACACTCTCGAGGTCGCGCAGGCTCTCGAGCAGCCGCGCATACTTTCCTTCGAGCACCGGCGTCATGCCAGCACCGCCCCTGCCAGCTCGGCCAGCGGCTTCAACGGCCGCGCGCCGACATGCGAGATGACTTCGGCAGCGGCCAGCGCCCCCAGGCGGCCGCACGTGACCAGGCCGAGACCACGGCTGAGCCCGTACAGAAACCCGGCGGCATACAGATCGCCCGCGCCCGTGGTATCGACGACTTCCTCGACGCGATGCACGCCGATCTCGTGCACCCCGTCGGGTCCGACGACGACCGAGCCTCGCTCGCTGCGCGTCAGCGCGGCGATCTCGCAGTGCCGCCGCACGTGGCGCGCCGCCGCGTCGAAATCGTTCTCGCGGTACAGCGCGCAGATCTCGACCTCGTTGGCGAACAGGACGTCCACGTGGTGCTCGACGAGATCGAGGAACGCGGCGCGATGACGGTCGACGCAGAATGGATCGGACAGTGTGAGCGCCACCTTGCGGCCCGCCGCATGCGCCGCCGCCGCTGCGACGCGAAACGCCTCCTGCGCGGCGGGGGGATCGAAGAGGTAGCCCTCCAGATAGAGGATGTGGGCGCGGGCGATCAGGCGCGCATCGACGTCGGCGGGACCGAGTTCGGTCGACGCGCCCAGATACGTGCTCATCGTGCGCTGCGCGTCGGGTGTGACGACGATCAGGCAGCGGCCCGTCGATGGTCCGCGCGTGGCTCGCGGGGTGGCGTAGCCGACGCCAATGGAGCGCAGATCGTGGCTGAAGACATCGCCGAGCTGATCGTCACGCACCTTGCCGACATAGTGCGCGCCGCCGCCGAACGACGCGACGCCGACGATCGTGTTGGCGGCCGAGCCCCCCGACATCTCGATGGAAGTGCCCATGGCCTCGTAGAGCTGGCGCGCCCGCGCCTCGTCGACGAGGTGCATCGTCCCCTTCACCAGCCCGTGGCGCTCGAGGAACGGGTCGCCCTCGTGGCACAGCACGTCCACGAGCGCGTTGCCGATGCCGATCACGTCCAGGTGCGAAGTCATTTTTTTCGTCGTTCGACGGGGAAATACTTGCCCAGCAGCAGCTCGAGGCGTCGCCGCGTTGCGTGGGGGAACGCGGCCGCGTGCGTGATGACGGCGTTTTCGAGCAGGCGCGGACACGCGCAGCGCCGTAGGCCGCCGATGGTGGGGAGCACCCGCCGCAGCACGTCCTTGGCCGTCGCCACGTTCTTCATGAGATTCGCGACGACGGCCTCGACACTCACCGCCTCGTGGGTGTCGTGCCAGACGTCGTAATCGGTCGCAAGCGCCAGCGTCGCGTAGCAAAGCTCCGCCTCGCGCGCCAGCTTGGCCTCCGGCATGTTCGTCATGCCGATCACGTCGACGCCCCACGAGCGATAGAGGCGCGACTCGGCGCGCGTCGAAAACTGCGGGCCCTCGATACACACGTAGGTACCGCCGCGATGCACGCGGCTGCCCGTGCCGCGCGCGGCCTTGTCGATCAGGTCCGCGAGGTCGGCACACACGGGATCAGCCATCCCGACGTGGGCCACGACGCCGTCGCCGAAGAACGTCGAGACGCGCCGCTTCGTGAGATCGATGAACTGATCCGGGATGACGAGGTCGAGCGGGTGGATGTCGTCTTTCATGCTGCCGACTGCCGAGACCGAGACGACCCACTCGACGCCGAGCGACTTCAGCGCCCAGATGTTGGCGCGGAAGTTCAGCTCGGTCGGCGTGAACCGGTGGCCCCGGCCGTGACGCGGCAGAAAGACGACCGGGCGTCCCTCGAACTCGCCCGTGCAGAGCTCGTCGGACGGGTCGCCGAACGGCGTCCGCACGCGCCGCCAGCGCACGTTCATGAGTCCGTCGAGCTCGTAGAGCCCGCTGCCGCCGAGCACCCCGACCGCGCCGGTCGTCATGCGACGGCCGCGTCCATGCTCACGAGCTCGCCCCGCACCGGGGCGGCCGCGGACGTCACCCGCACGCGCGCCACCTGTCGCATCAGCGCGTCGGGGCCGTCGAATGCGACTTCGACGTAGTGCCCGGTCAGACCGACGAGGGCGCCCGACGGCCGATCGCGCGTCTCGAGCACGATAACGTCCTCCGCGCGTCCGAGCAGCCGCCGCCGAAACGCGGCCGCCTTCGCGGCCCCGAGCGCGCGCAGCCGAGCAGCGCGGCGCGCGACCGTCGCACGATCGACGTGCTGGCTCCGAGTCGTGGCTTCCGTACCGCGACGGTCCGAATACGGAAACACGTGGAGATAGCTGAACGGCAGCGCGTCGATGAGCGCTTCCGTCTCCGCCGCGTCCGCTTCCGTCTCGCCTGGAAAGCCCGCAATGACATCCGCGCCCAGCCCCATGACTCCGAACGCGTCGACGAGGCGCTCGACGACGCGGCGGTAGGTCGCCGCGCGATACGGCCGTCGCATCGCGCGCAGCATGCGATCGCTGCCGCTCTGCAGCGGCACGTGGAAGTGCGGCGCGATCGCCGGCGCGCTCGTGACGACGTCGAGGAGCTCTTCGGTGAAGTAGGCGGGCAGCATCGATGACAACCGCAGCCAGCGTAACCCGCGGATCTCGGTCAGCACACACAGCAGCGCGGCGAGCGACGTTCGCGGAGCGAGATCCGCGCCGTAGTGCCCGAGGTCCACGCCGGTGAGCGTGATCTCGGGACGGCCGCTCTCGACGAGCCGCCGCACGTCCTCGACTACGCGCTCGGGACGCACGCTACGGCTGGGCCCCCGCGCCTGCGGCACGACGCAGAACGCGCAGCGGTGCTGGCAGCCGTCCTGGACCTTCACGAACGCACGCGACCGACCGAGCGCGGTCGCGGCCACGCGCGCGGACGCGGCGAGGCTCGCGAGCTCGGCGAGCGGCACCGACGTCGCCGCACGCACGTCGCCGACCTCGATGCGTGCCGGTCCGCGCGGCGCCTGCAATAAGGCCTCGAGCAGTCGCGGCAACCTGTCCTTGTCGGCGTTGCCCACGATCAGATCGACGCCCGGCTGCCGTGCGACTTCCTCGGCGCTCGTCTGCGCCCAGCATCCGGTCACGACCACGCGCGCGTCGGGATTGCTGCGGCGTGCCCGGCGGATTGCCTGCCGGTCCGACACCTCCGCGCGCGCGGTCACGGTGCACGTGTTGACGACGACGACATCGGCGGCGTCGCCGAAAGGGACGGTCGAGAAGCCGCGCGCCTCGAGCGCCGCCTGCAGCTGCTGGCTGTCCACCTGGTTCAGGCGACAGCCGAGCGTCGCGAACGCGACCCGCGTCACGCGACGGCTTCCTTGAGCTGGCCGCACGCCGCGCCGATGTCCTCACCGCGGCTCCAGCGAACGGTGGTCGTCACGCCCGCGTCGAGCAAGATCGACTGAAAGGCCAGGATGCGCGCGAGCGGAGGACGCCGAAACTCCGAGCCGGGCCAGTCGTTGAACGGAATCAGGTTCACCTTCGCGCGCACGTTGCGCAGCAAGCGCACGAGGCGCTGCGCATCGTCGGGGCTATCGTTCACGCCGTCCAGCAGGACGTACTCGAAGAAGACCCGCTGCCGCGGCGCGAGCGGATAGCGGCGGATCGCGCCCATGAGGGCGTCCAGATTCCACGCGCGATTCACCGGCATGAGCCGCGACCGCGTTTCGTCCGAGGCCGCATGCAGCGAGATCGCGAGGTTCACCTTGAGATTTTCGCGGCCGAGCTTCTCGATCCCGCTGACCAACCCGACGGTCGAGACCGTGATCCGACGCGGGGAATAGCCGAGGCCGAGCTTGGCGTCGGTGAGGATCCGCAGCGTGGTGATCAGCTCGGCATAGTTCGCGAGCGGCTCCCCCATGCCCATGAAGACCAGATGCGTCGCAGGCTCCTTGGCGTTCGCGCACAGCACCTGGCCGATCATCTCGGCCGCGGTGAGGTTGCGCGCCAGCCCCATCGTCCCCGTCAGACAGAACGCGCACGCATAGCCACAGCCGACCTGCGTCGACAGGCACAGCGTGACGCGACCCTCGTCAGGCATGAGGACGCTCGACACGCGCGCGCCGTCGTGCAGTCGGAACACGAACTTGCGGCTCCCGTCGGCGGACGGCGTCTCGCGCTCGACCCCGGGCAGCGCCACTACCGCGCGCTGCGCGAGCGCCGCGCGGAAGTCCTTCGGCAGGTCGGTCATCGCGTCGAGATCGACCACGCCCTTGCGATAGATCCAGGTCGCCAGTTGCCGACCGCGGTAGCGCGAGGCGCCGAGCTCGACGGCAAGCGCTTCGAGGTCGGAGGGCGGCATTCCGATCAAATTCGGCGCGGACATCGGACGAAGGATATCACGCGCACCACACGGCACCCCGGCGAGGGCGCTGTCTGAACGGAGGAATTCCCTGCTGCTGCCGGGAGTAACTCCTACTACGGGTAATCCACCGTTCTCGTGAACGAGCGGTGGATAACCGTGTGCGAAACCATCGGAGCACCGTGCGATTGCGACGACTTAGAGCGGTTCGCTCACGCGATGAGCAACAGTGGCGAAACTCAGTCACGCACGACAACGTACAGGTCCAGCAGATTCGTGTTCGTCGGCCCCGACATGATCAAGTCGCCGGCGGCGGCCAGGAAGGAATACGCGTCGTTGTTCTCGAGCGCGCGGCGTCCGTCGCCGCCCGTGGCCTCACCTCGCGCGACCGTCGTGAAGTCCGTGATTCCGCCGGCAGCATTGGTGGGACCGTCGGTCCCGTCCGTGCCCGCAGCAAGCACAGTGAGACGGTCGGCCGGCGACAGCGCGAGCGCCGCGGCGAGCGCGAACTCCTGGCAGCGGCCGCCGCGGCCCGTGCCGCGCACGGTCACGGTCGTCTCACCGCCTGCGATGAGGCACGTCCCCGGCGCGCTCGTGCGCCCGCGCCCTACGAGCTCACGCGCGACGGCGCGCGCTTCACCCTCGAGCGCACGGGTCAGTACGTCGGCTCGGTAGCCGAGGCGCGTGGCCTCGGCGGCGGCCGCATCCACCACGAGCGCGTTGTTGCCCACCACCACGTTTGTCACGCGCGCGAAGATCGGATCGCCTGGTTTCGGCGTTTCCTCGATCTCTCCGCGCGCGCCCGCCTCGAGCCGCGCGCGGACGGGCTTCGGCACACGATCCGCGACGCCCCGACGCGCGAAGACGGCCAGCGCATCGGCAAACGTCGTCGGATCGGGCGCCGTCGGGCCCGATGCGATGACATCGAGCGGGTCGCCGATGACGTCGGACAAGATCAGCGCGACCACGGTCGCGGGGGCGGCCGCGCGTGCGAGCTGGCCGCCTTTGAACAGCGACAGGTGCTTACGGACGGCGTTGAGCTCGTTGATTGTGGCACCGGCCTCGAGCAGCAGCCGAGTCGTCGCCTGTTTCTCGGCAAGCGTGATCGGTGGCGCGGGCGCCGCGGTGAGCGCCGAACCGCCACCGGAGACGAGGACCATGACGAGGTCGCGCGGGCCCGCACCGGTGGCGAGCTCGAGCAGGCGCGTCGACGCCGCCTGCCCGCGCGCGTCGGGAACCGGATGCCCCGCCTCGGCGATCGTCACGCGCGACGTCGGCGCGCGATAGCCGTCCTTGACGACGACGAATCCGTCACGAACTCGATCCCCGACGATGTCCTCAACCGCCCGCGCCATGGCGGCGCCGGCCTTGCCGCAACCGAGGACGAGAACACGGTCGATCGCGCGCAGGTCGACGTCGAGTGAACCGGCCGTGAGGCGACCACCCACGACGCGCAGCGCACGACGCAGCAGCGGCGCGACGTCCCCCGCCGCGAGCGCGGCACGCCAGATCTGGAGAGCCGCGACGCGCGCGGTGTTCAGCGGAACTTGCGCAGCTTCTGCAGCCGCTCGCCGGCCTCGCGCAGCATGTCGTCGGTCTTTGGAAAGCAGAACCGGATCTTCGTCCGACCGAGCTCGCGGTGCGCGTAGAACGACGAGCCCGGAACCGTGGCGACGCCGCACTCCTTGATGAGCCACATGGCGAACGCGTAGTCGTCGTCGACGCCGACGGCCTTCATGAAATGCGCCGCATCCGTGAGGATGTAATAGGCGCCGCCGGGCTTCCAGGCGACGAAGCCCGCCGACTCGATGTAGCCCCACAGCAGGTCGCGCCGCTTCTGATATGCCTCGCGCAGCCCGACGTAATACGTGTCCGGGAAATGGAGCGCGGTCACGGCGGCTTCCTGCAGCGGGTGCGGCGCGCCGACCGTGACGAAGTCGTGCGCGCGGCGGATGCCGACGGACAGCTCCGGCGGCGCGACGGCGTAGCCGACCCGCCAGCCGGTGACGGAATACGACTTCGAGATCCCCGAGATCGTGACCGTGCGATCCGCCATGCCCGGCAGCGTCGCGATCGGCGTGTGGCCCTGCCCGTCGTAGACGATGTGCTCGTAGATCTCGTCCGTGATCGCCAGCAGATCGTACTCGAGACAGACGTCCGCAATCGTCTGAAGCTCTGCGCGCGAAAACACTTTGCCCGAGGGATTGTTCGGGCTGTTGAAGACGATCGCTCTGGTGCGCGGCGACACCGCGCGTCGGAGTCGATCGGGATCGAAGCCGAAGTCGGGCGGCTCGAGCGGCACCCACACCGGCACGGCGGCCGAAATAATGCACCCGGGTCCATAATTCTCGTAGAACGGCTCGAAGATGATCACCTCGTCGCCGGGGTTGAGCACGGCCAGTAGCGTCGAGAGCATCGTCTCGGTCGAGCCGCAGCAGACGGTCACGTGGCGCTCGGGATCCACGTCCATCCCGTAGAAGCGCCGATACTTGTCCGCGATGGCACGCCGCAGCGACGGCGTCCCCCAGGTGATCGCGTACTGATGGAAGTCGCCGTCGATCGCGCGGTGCGCGGCCTGGAGCAGCTCGCGCGGCGGCGGAAAGTTCGGCATGCCTTGCGCGAGGTTGACCCCGCCGAGCTGACTCACCACGCGCGTCATCTCGCGGATGACCGACTCGGTGAACCCCTGCACGCGCTGAGAGATATCGATCATGCGATGACGTCACGCTCGATCGGATCGACCAGCACACCGCGCTCCTTGAGCCAGGCCACCCCGCGCGCGAGCGTCTCCTCCGGCGCCTCCAGCTCGAGCGCCACCCAGCCGTAGTCGGCCTTGACCTCCGCGCGCCGGATGTTGATGACGATGTCGAAGTCTTTCACCAGCCGATAGAGGATCGGCTCCTGGATGAGACTCGGCGGAAACGTCAGCCGCACGCGCGTGCGGGTCATCGCGAGCACGCCCGACCTAGCGCCCTCCGGCGATAGCGGGCACGATCGACACCGCGTCGCCGTCCTTCAGCGTGGTCTTGCGGCCATCCATGAACCGGATGTCTTCCTCGTTCACGTAGATGTTGATGAAGCGCCGGAGCTCGCCGCTCTCGTCCACCAGCCGCTCGCGCAGTCCGGGAAACTGACGCTCGAGATCGGCGACCAGCTCGTCGACCGTCGTGCCCTTGGCGTGGACTTCGGCGTTGCCCTTCGTGACCTGGCGTAGCGGCGTCGGAATGCGAACCGTCACAGGCATCCGTCCTCTCCTCTAGCTCGTCTGGTTCTTGAGATCGGCCAGCGCGCGGTCGAACGCCGACAGCGACGGCTTGATCCGGACGTGCGCGTCCAGCCGCTCGTAGAGCGCGTCGGGTGTCTTCAGCCCGTTGCCGGTGATGCAGATCACCACCGACTCGTCGCGCGGGATGACGCCGGTCTCGATGAGTTTTTTCGTGGCCGCCACGGTGACGCCGCCGGCGGTCTCCGTGAAGATGCCCTCGGTTCGCGCCAGGAGCAGCATGCCCTCGATGATCTCCTCGTCGGTGGCGTGCTCGCCGAACCCGCCCGAGTCCTTCGTCACGCGGTACGCGTAATAGCCGTCCGCGGGGTTCCCGATCGCGAGCGACTTGGCGATCGTATTGGGACGGACGGGCTTCAGCACGTCGGTGTCGTCCTTGATCATCGTCACGATGGGCGCGCAGCCGAGTGCCTGGGCGGCGTACATGCGCGTCGGCGCCGACTCGTCGATCAGCCCGAGCAGCTTCATCTCCTTGATGGCCTTCCAGATCTTGGTAATCAGCGAGCCGCCCGCGCATGGGACGACGATATGTTGCGGCGGCCGCCAGCCGAGCTGCTCGACGATCTCGAAGCCGTACGACTTCGAGCCCTCGGAGTAGTACGGCCGGAAGTTCACGTTCACGAATGCCCAGCGGTACTTGTCCGCGATCTCGGAGCACAGCCGGTTCACCTCGTCGTACGTGCCGTGCACGGCGACGAGCGTCGGGTTGTACACGAGCGTGGCGAGCACTTTGCCCTGCTCGAGATCCGCCGGGATGAAGATGTAGGACTTCAGTCGTCCCTCGGCGGCGTGCGCGGCAACCGAGTTCGCGAGATTGCCGGTCGACGCGCATGCGACGGTGTCGAAGCCGAACTCGCGGGCCTTCGTGACGGCCACCGAGACGACGCGGTCCTTGAACGACCAGCTCGGGTGACATACCGAGTCGTTCTTGATCCAGATTTCGCGGCACCCCAGCTCGTCCGCCAGGTTCTGCGCGCGGATGAGCGGGGTGAATCCGACGTGATGGCCGACGGCGACATCACCCTCGATCGGCAGCAGGTCCTTGTAGCGCCACATGCTCGGCGGCCCCGCGGCAATCGAGGCGCGCGTGACGACGGCCTTGAGCGCCTCGTACTGGTAGTCGACCTCGAGAGGACCGAAACAGAACTCACAGACGTGAACCGGGGCGGCGGGATAGTGACGACCGCACTCCCGGCACTTCAACCCTCTGAGCTTCGTCATCGCGTCTCCATCGGTAGGGGAATTGAGCCCCGAGTGTTACAGCACCGACAGCAAGACATTTCCGCTACTAAAGCATATCCCGCCGGAAATACAAGGCGGTATGCTGCGTTCCGTGCTTCCGCTCGTGTTGTTGCTCGGCTTCGGCGTCGCGTTCGCCGCGGCGACGTTGGGCGGCGCGACGCTCGGCTTCGACGATCATCCCGGCCAGCTCTATCGCATGTGGCACGTGCTCACGTATGGACCGGCGCCGTGGGCGTGGGACCCCGGCTGGTGGGCCGGATATCCCGAGCTGCAGTTCTATCCTCCGGGGTTTGCGTATCTCGGCGCGCTGCTCGCCTGGCCCACGACGGGCGTGTTCGACCTGCGCACGATTTATCAAGCGCTTCTCTGGTTCGCGTACCTGCTTCCTGGCGTCACGACGTACGCGACCCTCAAGCGGCTCACCGGCGATCGCTGGCTCGCGCTGCCCGCCGCGTTCGTCGCGCTGACGCTGTCGGCGGGGCTCGCGAGCGGCGTGGATGGCGGCGTGCGCACCGGCATGGTCGGCGCGCGCCTGGCGTGGGCGCTGCTGCCCGTCGTGCTGGGTCAGCTCGTGTGCTGGGTCGAGCGCGACGAGCCACTGTCGCCCGTGATCGCGCCGCTGCTCGCCGGGATCACGTTGCTGCATCCGGCCCAAGCCCCCGCCGCCGTGGTCCTGCTCGGGCTCGCAGTGTTCCTCCGCCGGCCGTGGCGCGCGCGCGGCGTCGAAGCGTTCCGCTCGCTCGGGTTGGCGATCGCGCTCACCGGGTTCTGGACCGTCCCGCTGCTGCTGCGAGTGACGGAGACCCGCGCGCTGGCGTGGGGCACCTTCTCGGTGGCGCCCGTCGCGCGGCCCCTTCCGATCGTCCTGCTGGCGCTCGTGCTCGTCGGCGTGCTCGATCGTCATGGTGCGAGCGCGGGTGCGCGGCTGGTCCTCGGGTGGCTGCCCGTCACGGTAGCGCTGACCGCGATCGATCACTTCATCGCCGAGCCGCTCGGCGTGCGCTGGCTCCCTGCCGATCGTGTCGTGGACGGCGCATGGATGACGCTCGTGCTCGCGGCCGGTGTTGGAGCCGTGCGCCTGGCGCAGCGGCTCGAAAGTCTCGGCGTCGTCCAGCGCCTGCCCGCGCGGCTGCGCGGCGCGACGCTCGGCCTCGGTGCCACCGCGCTGATCGCGCTGCTCGGGACGGCAAGCTCCACGCTGATGCTGCTACCCCGCGCCGCGGTCTGGCCATCGTTGCCGTCGATCGAGCGCGGGCTGCGGTTGCCCGACCTCTGGAGCGTACTCGGCCAGCTGCCCGAGGGCCGCGTCCTCTTCGTCCGCTCGGGGGTGCCGCTCGTCTACGGCAACGACTGGTGGCGCCCCCACACGCACGTCACCGCGCTCACGCCTGCCGATGGAGCGCGCGACATCGTGCACGGGACGTTCACGCACCCCTCACCCGTTGCCGCGCTCGTGTATCGCGGCAACGCGGGCGGCGCGCCGATCACCACGCTGGCCGAGCAGCTCGATGGGCGGACGCTGTTCGGTCAGCCGCTCGACGCGCTGGACCCGGACGAGTTCGTCGCGCATGCGGACCGGCTCGGTATCGTCGCCGTCGTCGCGCTCGAAGACGACGTCACCCACCTGGGTTGGATCGAAGAGAGCACGCCGTTTCGCCGACGCGTCGTCCTGTCGCCGTTCGTGGTGTTTGCACGCGAAGCGCCGGTCGCGGTGCCGGTCGTCCGCGACGGCGCCTGGCGCGTCGCACTGGCGCAGGAGGGCGGTGGCTGGACGTCGGCGCGCCTCGCCTACTATCCGCTCTGGCGAGCGGAAGCGGACGGCGGGCCGCTGCGGACACGACGCGGCGACGACGGCCTCCTCGAGGTGCGACTCACGCGACCCACGCAGGTGGTGACGCTGCGGTACGGGCCGGGCGCGCCCGAGCTCACCGGGATCGCCCTTACGGCCGTCGCGATCGGCGTCTGGGTGAGGCGGGCGTGGAAGACCGGTTAGCGAGGTTAGCCCTTCACCGCCGCCGCACCGGCGTCGGCGCACTCCTGATCCTGCTCGCCCGTGCCGCCACCGCAGCCGATGCCGCCGATCACACGGCCTCCGACGACGATGGGCGCGCCGCCGAGCGTCGGGAGAACCTCGCCCTGCGCGACGATGGGCATCACCTGCCAGAAGCCCCAGCCTTTGGCGCCGAACGTCGTGAGCTCCGCCGTGCTGCGCCGGAACGCGGCGGCCGCCGTCGCCTTCGCGCGCGACGTTTCCGGCGTGAGGAAGCCGGTGCCGTCGCCGCGCGCGCTCAGCACGAGACGCCCGGCCTCGTCCACGACCGTGACGGTCATCGGCGCGCCGAGCGCGCGCGCTTTGGCCTGCGCGGCCCTGAGCGCGGTTTCTGCCATCGCCAACGTAAGGTCAATCACTTAGCCTCTCCTTTGTATCGAAGGCGCTTGCTCGGTTAGGACCGAAGGTGGCCTGTTCTAGATGCGGCGTGGCTCCGCACGCCCGTTCGTCCGTTGGTGGCCTGTTCGAGATGCGGCGTGGCTCCGCACGCCCGTTCGTCCGTTGGTGGCCTGTTCGAGATGCGGCGTGGCTCCCACGCCGGTTCGTCCGTTGATGGCCTGTTCTTGATGCGGCGTGGCTCCCAAGCCCGTAAGAACGTTTATG
>JBKOUQ010000266.1:0-34372 GCA_046723475.1 Candidatus Methylomirabilota bacterium | reverse complement strand
GCCTAGATCAGCCCAGCCACGGCTCGAGGCGCGCTCGCGGACCTCGCTACAATGAAGCCCCACCTGCCTAGATCAGCCCACCCGCGGTTCGAGGCGCGCTCGCGGACCTCGCTACAATGAAGCCCCACCTGCCTAGATCAGCCCACCCGCGGTTCGAGGCGCGCTCGCGGACCTCGCTACAATGAAGCCCCACCTGCCTAGATCAGGCCACCCACGGTTCGAGGCGAGCTCGCGGACCTCGCTACAATGAGCGCGCCGCTGCTCGCCGCGCTCTGGGCACACCTGCTCGCGTGTGTCGTGCTCGTCGGGTCGTTCGGTGTCGTGCTGCTGGCGGGCATCCCGGCGACGCCGACGGCGCGACGGTGGGACGCGAGCCTCGTCCGCGCCGGCCGCATCGTCGTCGTGCTGGGCATCGGTTGCGGCATCGCGTGGCTGATGACGCGGACGGCGATGCTCGAGAATCGCTCGCACGCCGCGCTCGAAGTGCGCGCCGTCATGCATGTCATGCTCGACACGTGGCCGGGGCTCGTGTGGCTCGCGCGCCACGCCGTGCTCCTCGTGCTGGGCGCGTTTCTCGTGCTCACCGCGGACACCATGGAGCGGCCGAACTGGATCGCCGCCCGCGGGGAGGCGTTCGTTCTTGCCGCGCTGGCGCTGGCCCTCGTTACCGCGTCGAGCCACGCCGCCGCGGTGGCACCGGGCCGAGCGCTCGCGATCGCCGCCGACGTCGCGCATCTGCTCGCGACGGGCGTCTGGCTGGGCGGGCTCGGCGCCGTCGCCCTGCTTCTGCGCCGGGCCAGCGCAGAGAGCGGTGCCGATGCGCGCCCCTACGCGGTGCGCACGGCGAGACGCTTCTCACACGCCGCGCTCATCGCGATGGTGATCTTGATCGTGTCCGGCGTCGTCAACGCCCGCGCACAGGTCGAAAACGTCGCGGCGCTGCTCGGCACGCCGCACGGACACCTGCTGCTCGCCAAGCTGGTCGTGCTCGTCGCGATCCTCGCGATCGCGATCGTGAATCGTACGCGGCTGCTCCCCGCGGCGGCCAGCCCCGACGCCGTGGCCCGCCTGGCCGCGTTCGTCGCGCTCGAGGCGACGCTGGCGCTCGGGCTTCTGGCGCTTGCCGCGTCCATGACGCTGACCACACCGGCCCGTCATGCACCGCCCGTGTGGCCGCTGCCATTCCGCCTGGCGCCCGAGATCGTGTTCGACGTGACGCTGGCGCGGTGGCGCGTGCTCGTCGGCAGCCAGCTCGTCGTCGTCGGCACCATCGCGCTGCTCGTCTCGTTCCTGTTGCGTCGGCGTCGCCGCAAGCTCCTGACCGTCGCCCTCGTCCTCATCGTCATCGGCGCAGGCATCGGCCTGCCGCCGATCGTCGTCGACGCGTATCCCACCTCGTACCTGCGCCCGCCACTGATCTACCATGCCGGCTCGATCGCCTCGGGCGCGGTCATCTATCGCGATCACTGCGCCGGCTGCCACGAGACGACGGAAAGCCAGGCCCCGCTGGCGCCCGATCTTCGGTCGCCGGCGATCGCACGCCGCCACGCGGGCGAGCTGTACTGGCTGGTCAGCCACGGCACCGGCGACATGCCGCGCTTCGATGCGCGGCTGCGCGAGGCGCAGCGCTGGGACGTCATCAACTACCTCCGCGCGCTGGGCGCCGCGGGCGATGCGCGGATGCTCGGCGGCTCGGTCGAGCCCGACCGCGCCTGGCTCGTGGCGCCCGACTTTACGATCGCCGTCGGGCCGCTGTCGCCGGCGGCGCTGCGCGATTACCGCGGCCGACGGATGGTGCTGCTGGTGCTCTACACCCTGCCCGGCTCACGGGCCCGGATGACCGAGCTCGCGCGCATCTACGACGCGCTCTGGGTCATGGGCGTCGAGATCATCGCCGTGCCGATGCACGGGCCGCGCGACGCGATCGCGGAGCTCGGCGCCTCACCCCCGGTGCTGTTTCCGGTCGTGACCGAGGGCGCCGCCGACATCGTCACGACGTACCGGATGTTCGCCCCACGCCCGCATGCGGAGCTGCTGATCGACCGCCAGGGCTACATCCGAGCGATCTGGGACGACGGCGGCGGCGCGATCGGCGCGCAGGTGGAAGCGCTGAACGCGGAAAAGAGTCCACCGCCACTCGCCGACGATCATGTCCACTGAGTCCCCGCGGAGGAGTCGGATGGTGCCGCTGTGGCAGGTTGCGCTCGTGCTGAACCTCGTGTTCGCGCTTGGTCTCGGGCTGGGCTACGCCGCCTGGGGGCGACGCGCCGCCGCCCTCGATCGCGATCTCGACGCCGCACGCGCGCAGCTCGAGCGCGTCGAGCGCGAGCGCCGCGCGTGCGCGGCCGGCGCGTGCACCGGCGAGCAGCAATGGGAGGGCCGCGGCGTCGTGCGCGCGGTGTACCCGCAGCTGCTCATCGTGACGCACGAGGAGATCCGCGGGCTGCTGCCCGCACGCACGACGAGCTTCCGCCTGGCGCCGGCGTCGGCGGCCGGTGCGCGCGCTCTGCGTCTCGGCGAGCCGATCCGCTTCGCGCTGCGCGGCACGGTGCTCGACGATGCGGCCGTCGTCGCCGTCGACAAATGGTGAGCGCTCACGGCGCTTCCGGGGCCTCGGGCCCTTCCGGTGCGTCGGGCAGGTCGCGTGTCGGCTCGACCGTGACCTCGCGCGGCAGCGGCCGGTCCAACGCATACGCGGGATAGGGCCAGCCCGGCGGCGCCGCGGCCGAAGGATCGTAGTGCGCGCGGATCGCGGCATCGCACGCCGCGTAGCCCCAGTTGATGAGCGATTCCTGCTCGGCCTGCGTAAAAGCGTCCAGGCGCGTGCGCACGTGCGCCAGCGCATCGCTGCGCTCGGGCGGGACGGGCAGCGTGGCGGCCGCGCGGTACCGCGCGATCGGCGTCGCGATCCCCCAGTAGGCACCCTTGCGCTCGCCGCTGGCATAGAGATCGACGAGCACGCGCTTACGCATGCCGCGCGCCTGGTTCGTCGCGATGTCGAGCGCGCGCAGCGCCTGGCGGAACCAGTCGCGGCCCTGCGCCGCCTCATAGTGAAACGGCGCGCCCGCGTCGCTCACGAGCAGCGTCGTGAACCGCCGCCACACGGTTTCGAGGCCGAGGTTGTCGTAGACGCCGCCGTCGGTCAGGAGCAAACGCTCGCGGTACTCGCGGCGGTCGTAGAGATCGGCGCCCGGCGTTTTCTCGAACGCATCGGGATCGAGCTCGGGCGTGGCGGGCGACAGGAACGGTGGAAACGCGCTGGACGCCGCCACGGCGAGTGCCACGTCCACCCGCACGTTGCGAATCAAGCCGATCCGATAATCGCCGCAGTATGGCTTCGAGAACCGAAAGTCGACACCGGTGGCCAGGTTCGTCGAGTTGAACACGAACCGCGGCGGGTCGTCGGGCAGGTCTTGCAGCGTCGCGCCGCCGAACAGACGGCTGCGATACGCGCGCTCGAGCACGTCCGCCGTGCCGCGTCCGGGAAGGAGCACGCCCTCGACGATCGACGGCACGTCGATCCGTTGCTCCGAAAAGCGCCGCAACGGGGTGACGACCTCGTCGAGCAACGTCTGATGGGCGAAGCGGGCGCTCCGGAGCGTCGCCCACTTCAGGCCGACCACGCCGGCCGTGATCGAGCCGCCGGACACGCTGGAGACACGATCGAGCTTCGCCAGGTATCCGAGCTCGTTGAGGCGCCACAGCGCGCCGCAGTGAAAGAGCGTCGCGCGAAATCCACCGCCGGACAGCGCCAGGCCGATGCCCGGCTGTACGCCCTCGCTGCCAAACGGCATCAGCCGTCCTGACGAAACTCCAGCGCGTCCTCGCCGTCGGGCTCGCGCACGGAGACGGGACGGCCAAGATCGAAGCCGGCGGGCTCGAGCAGCGCGCGCAACGGCTCGCGCACCGCGTCCGGCAGCGGCCAATCCTGGCCCACGATCCGCCGCCGCGTGCCGCCTCGGATCGCTTCCTCGACCACGCCGTGACGGCGAAGCTGCCAGAACGGGATTCGGGCGACGGGCATGACGCGGCTCACCTTGCGGCGGTGCTACGCTCCGCCCCCACCCTTGAGCCGGTCGTACGCCCAGACGGTGACTCGGTACTCGGCGGCCGGCGGCATTTTCGGGATGTCGAAGGACGCGCGGCCGAGCGCCGGGATCGTCCCGGGCAGCCACGCGAGGCGCTGCGCGACGACGTTCCCCGACGAATCGACGGCCAGCGCAAGTAGCTGGACCCTCTGCACGGCCTCGCCGAGCTGGCTGGCCACATAGCCGCGCAGTTGGCGCTGGCCGTCGCGCTCGGGCTCTGCCGTATACGTCACGGTGAACGATCGTTCGGAGCCGGGCAACAGGGTCGTGTTCGCAGCCGACGGTTGCGTCCCGGCCGTCGTGCAGCCCGCGAGGATACCGACAAGCGTTCCGGCGACGATGGTCGATGCGAGGTTCATGGCCGCCACGATATCACTTCGCGTCGACGCCTTGATGGACGCGGCCGTCCGTGACAGCATGGCGCCGATGGCAACGACCGAGACGCGGCGCACGGCCTGCTCGCTCGACTGCTTCGACGCCTGCGGCATCGTGGCCGAGGTCCATGACGGCCGGATCGTCCGCATCGGCGGCGACCCGCAGCATCCGATCACGCGTGGGGCGCTCTGCAACAAAGTCAATCACTACCTGGGCGACCGGTTCTATCACCGCGATCGCCAGCTCTATCCGCTTCGCAAGGTCGACGGCGGCTGGCAGCGCCTCGCGTGGGACGACGCGCTCGACCTGATTGCCGAGAAGCTCGCGCGCGTCAAGCAGGAGCACGGCACGCTGTCCGTGCTCTATCACAAGGGCAACGGCTCGTTCGCCGGGCTCAAGGTCATGGGCGAGCGGTTCTTCAACCTCTACGGTGGCGTCACGCAGGCGGTCGGGCGCTTCTGCGGCGGCGAGGCCGATTACGGGACGACGCAGTCGTTCGGCGCGTGTGAAATCCACGATCCGCTCGATCTGGCCGAGCACACGCGACTGTTCCTGCTCTGGGGACGCAATCCGGCCGTGACGAATATCCACTTCATGCCGATCCTCAAGGCCGCGCGGGCGCGCGGCGCGCGCGCCATCGTCATCGATCCGGCGGTGACGAAGACGGTGCGCTACTGCGACGGCCATGTGCAGCCGCGGCCCGGCAGCGACGGCCATCTCGCGATCGGCATGGCCAAGGTGATCCTCGCCGAAACCCATGTCGATCGCGCGCGCGTCGCGGCGATCAGCGACCACTTCGAGGACTACCTGGCGATCGTCGACTCGATCTCGATGGACGAGATCGTGCGCCGAACGGACGTGCCGCGCGAGGCGATCGTGGCGCTCGCGCTCGAATACGCGCGCACGCGGCCCGCGACGATTCTGCAGGGCATCGGGCTGCAGCAATACACGCGCGGCGCGCAGACGTATCGCCTCATCGCCGCGCTCGGCCTGCTGACCGGCAACATCGGGGTTCCCGGCGGCGGCGTGAACTTCGGGAACTGGCCGTGGGCGATCATGCACAAGCCCGTCGCGCTCGAGCGCCGCACCGCGCCGGTGCGCACCGTGCCGGTGAGCAAGCTCGCCGAGGCGCTCTCGCGCACGACCGACCCGCCGATCACCACCGCGATGTTCATGAGCACCAACCTCGTGAACCAGATGCCGGACACGGTCGGCACCCGTCGCGAGCTGGCGAAGCTGGACTTGCGCGTGTGCGTCGATTCGTTTCTGACCGACACCGCGGAGTGCGCCGACGTGTTTTTGCCGTCGACGACGATGCTCGAGGAGGAAGATTTTCTGCCGAGCTACGGCCATCTGTGGATGCAGCTCATGCAGCCCGTCGTGGCACCGCAGGGCGAGGCGCGCAGTGACCTGGTGATCTTACAGGCGCTCGCCGATCGTCTGGGGTTCGGCCGCGACATGGCGGGCAGCGCCGCCTACTGGATCGATCACCTCACGTCGACGTTCCCCGGCGTCTCGCACGCGTCGTTGACGGCGGCGGGCGGGCGCCTGTGGCCGCCCGGCACACCGCGGGTGCCCTGGGCCGACGGCAGGTTCAAGACGCCGACCGGACGCTTCGTGTTCCCCGCAGAGTTCGACGACGATCCCGTGCTGCCGTCGCCGGAGTTCCCGCTGCATTTGTTGGCGCTGGCCTCCGAGCGCGCGATCAACTCGCAGATCCCCGAGGAACGCCAGCGCGGAACGCCACTACCCGCGTGCGTGCATCCGGCGACGGCACGCGCGCACGGCCTCGCGCACGGCGACCTTGCGCGGCTCGTCTCACCGCGCGGCGCGCTGACCGTGCGCCTCGAGTGCGATGGCGGCGTGCGCGCCGACACCGTGTTCGTGCCGAAGGGCGAGTGGGCCAAGCACGAGCGCGGCCTCAACGTGCTCATCGAACCGCGCTTCACCGCCGGCACCGGCACCGCCTACAACCAGAATTTCGTACGTCTGGAGCGCTAGGCCCGATTCGCCGGCGCCGTCCGCAACGCGCGCGGAGCCGGTGGCATCACGTCAACCACGGTGTGTAACGTACCCGTGTGGCGGCAGCGCGTGCCTGTACCGATCGCGCGTTGCGCTGGAGCACTCCCGAGTATTGGCGTAGCAGGCGGCTGCGGTCCTTGAGCGTGGGCATCGCGGCGGCGGCACCGAGAGACTTGCGCTGGTCGTGACCGAAGAAACATCCAAGGTGAACGACGAGCTCTCCAGACCGCGCGATCACGGAGTTCGCCGAAATGACCTCGCCGCACCAGGCGCACAGCTCCGGGTATTTCACGAAGTCGATACCCAGATCGGCCGCGACGATGGTGGACATGCAGATCTTGTGGTAGTCGCCGGTCAGGTGCCGCTGCAGCTCGTCGGATGCGATGCGACCGCTGCAAAGCCGGCAGATATTGGCCGCCATGGTGAGGCGAAGGGTAACACCGTCACGATCCCTCCTCAAACGCGAGCAGGCGCGCGCGCCGGTACAATGCGGGCCGTGAGCGGGGCGCCATTCGACGGTATCGTGCCTGGGCTGCGAGGCGAGCGGCGCGCCGTCGTGACTGCGTCCATGGCGACGACGCACGCGGGTGGCGCCGGCGTGCTGATGGCGGCGTGGATGATTCTCGAGATGGAGCTCGCGGCGCAGGACTCGACCCAGCCGCTCCTGCCCGCCGACCACACGACCGTCGGCTACGAGATCTGCGTGCGCCATCGACGTCCGACACCGGTCGGTGAGGCATTCACCGTGACGGCGGAGCTGGTCGAAGTCGACGGGCGCAAGTTGCTGTTCCGCGTCGAGGCGCGCAATGCCCGCGAGGTGATCGGGGACGGCACGCTGCGGCGCACCGTCGTGCGCCGCGGTCGGCTCGGCTAGCGATTTACACCGAGAGGTAGCGGCCCTTCAGCTCCGCCTCGCGGCGGTGGAAATCGGCGGTGGCGCCGGCGAACACGACCGTGCCCTTGCTCAGCACGAGCACGCGGTCACTGACGGCGAGCGCCATCCGCGCGTTCTGCTCGACGAGCAGAATCGTGACGCCTTCGCTCTTGAGACGAACCATGAGCGCTCCCAGCTCCTGGACGAGACGCGGCGCCAGCCCCTGGGACGGCTCGTCGAGCATGACGAGATCGGGATTGCCGGCAAGCGCGCGCGCGATCGCGAGCATCTGCTGCTCGCCGCCGGAGAGGCTTCGGCCGAGCTGGCGCCACCGCTCGCGCAGCACGGGGAAATATTCGAAGATCCGCTCGAGCGTCCAGCGCGTGCCGTCGCCCGCCGGACGCACGGCGAGCCGAAGATTCTCGCCGACGTCGAGATGCGGAAAGATCTGGCGCCCCTCCGGCACATAGCCCACGCCGAGCCGGAACATCCGGTGCGACGGCTGCGCGGTGACGTCGCGCTCCTTGAAGCGCACGGTGCCGGTACGCGGCGGCGTCAGCCCCATGATCGAGCGCAGCGTCGTCGTCTTCCCCGCCCCGTTGCGTCCGAGCAGCACGCTGATCTGGCCGGGCGGCACCGCGAACGACACGTCGCGCAGCACGTGGCTCTTGCCGTAGAACGTGTTCAGCCCGTCGACCGTGAGCAGCACGCTAATCGAGCCCGCCCAGATACGCCTTCTGCACATCGGGGTTGGCGCGAATCTCCGCGGCCGTGCCGTCGGCGATGAGCCGCCCGAAGTGCAGCACGCTGATGCGGTCGGCGAGGTCGAACACCACGTCCATGTCGTGCTCGACGAGAATGATCGTCAGCTTGCGCTCGCGAGCGACCTGCCGGATGACCGCCACGGTGGCTGCCGTGTCCTCGGCGGACAGGCCTTGCGTCGGCTCGTCGAGCAGCAGCAGGGCCGGCTCCTGCGCGACGGCCATCGCGATCTCGAGCAGCCGCTGGTCACCATGCGGCAGCGTCGAGGCGAGCGCGTCGGCGCGCTGCTCCAGGCCCAGCAGCCGCAGGCTGTCGCGCGCACGCTGCTCGGTGGCGTCGATCACGGCCCGGCCGCCGAGCAGGCGAAAATTGTCGCCGGCCTTGAGCTGCACCGCGACGCGCACGTTCTCGAGCACCGAGAGCTCGGGAAAGATACTCGTGATCTGAAACGTCCGCGAGATTCCACGCCGACAGCGCGCCGGCGCGGCGAGCGTGGTCACGTCGTCGCCGCGAAACAGGACGCGTCCCGACGTGGGCGACAACAAGCCCGAGATCAGATGGAAGAGCGTCGTCTTGCCCGCGCCGTTCGGGCCGATCACGGCGTGCAGCTGCATCGGCCGCACGCTGAGATTGACGCCGCCCACCGCCTGCAGCGCGCCGAACGCGCGTCCGAGGTCTCGCGTCTCGAGCAGCGGCGACGCGATCTCCCCGGCCGGTGTCACGCGCGCGCGCCCAGGCGCCGCGCCGTCCCGACGAGGCCTCCCGGCAGGAAGATGACCATCAGCACGAACACGATGCCGGTGAAGATCATCCAGTGCTCCGTGTAGCTCGAGAGGACCTCCTCGATGAGGATGAAGAGCATCGCGCCGAGAATCGGTCCGATCAGCGTGCCGATGCCGCCCATGATGACCATCATCAGTCCCTGACCGGAGAACACCCAGAACATCACCTCCGGCGAGGCGAAGCCGCGGAACGGCGCGAACAGCGCGCCAGCCAGCCCCGCGAACGCGGCGGCGATCACGAACACGACCACCTTGAACGGCCGCGGATCTCGGCCGAGGCTCGTGAATCGACGCTCGTTCTCGCGGATGGCCTCCAGCGCGCGGCCGAAGGGCGAGCGCACGACGGCGCGGCAGACGACGACCGAGAGCACCACGCAGGCCGCCACGAGCAAATAAAACGCGTGCGGCGACGCCAGGCTGGGGCCGCCCCACACGAGTGTGGTCTTGGGCACGCCGGCGATGCCGTCGGAGCCGCCAGTGAGACCGCGCCACTTGTAGGCCAACGCGTACAGGAACTGCGCGAAGGCGAGAGTCAGCATCGCGAAATAGATGCCGGTCGCACGCGTGGAGAACCAGCCGACGGGCAGCGCCACCGCGCCCGCCAGCAGCGCGCCCGCCACGAGCGCGACGGGAATCGGCTGCGCATAGTTCAGCAGGACGAGCGCGCTCGCGTACGCGCCGAGCCCGAAGTAGGCGGCATGGCCGAACGACACCATGCCCGTGTAGCCCATGATCAGGTCGAGCGACATCGCAAACAGTCCCGCGATCAGCAGATCGGTCAGCAGCGACAGCTGATGGCGCGCCAACACCCACGGCACCACGGCGAGCGCGACGACGGCCGCCAGCGCCCAGACCCTCCGCGCGCTCATCGGATTTGCCGTCGGGGCGCCTGCGCCGGGCTCCGGCGCCCGACGGTCGAGCAGAGAACCCGCGCGCTCATCGGATTTGCCGTCGGGGAGCCTGCGCCGGGCTCCGGCGCCCGACGGTCGACCAGAGAACCCGCGCGCTCATCGGATTTGCCGTCGGGGCGCCTGCGCCGGGCTCCGGCGCCCGACGGTCGACCAGAGAACCCGCGCGCTCATTCCTCCTCGCCGAGGAGGCCCCAGGGCCGGAAGACGAGAATCACACCCATCACCGCGTACATGATGACCATCGCGGTCTCCGGCAGATAGTACGCGCCCCACGTCTGCGCGGCGCCGACGATCAGGCTGCCCGCCATCGAGCCGGCGATGCTGCCGAGGCCGCCGATGACCACGACGACGAACGCGTCGACGATGACGCCGATGCCCATACCGAGATACGCGGTGGTCATCGGCGCCGCGGCGACACCGCCCAGTCCGGCCAGCGCGCACGCCGCCCCGAACACGAGCGTGCGCACGCGGGCGACGTCGGCGCCCAGACAACCCGCCATCTCGCTGTTCTGCGCGACCGCGCGGATGACGAGCCCGGCCCGCGTGTGGCGCAGGAAGAGCCACACCGCGGCGCCGACCGCGCAGCCGAGCACGGCGAGAAACAGTCGATAGCGCGGATAGACGAGGGCGCCGAGCGTCACGGCGCCCTGCAGCAGCGGCGGCGGCTCCACGCCCTTGGCCGTCGGCCCATAGAGCACGCGGATGCTTTCTTCGAGAATGAGCGCCAGCCCGAACGTCAGGAGCAGCTGGTAGATCGGCGGCCGCCGATAGATGAAGCGCAGCGTCGACGACTCGAGCAGCGCGCCCAGCACGCCGACCACGGCCGGCACGACGACGAGCGCCGGCCAGAACCAGCCGGTCAGCGCCACCGTCGTGAAGCCGAGATACGCGCCCAGCATGTAGAACACGCCGTGCGCGAAGTTCACCACGCGCAGGATGCCGAACACGAGCGACAGCCCCGCCGAGACGAGGAACAGCAGGCCCGCGAGCGCCAGCGCGTTGAGGAGCTGTTCGAGTACGTCGGCCACGAGCTAGGAGAATTCCTCCGTCCGGCACTTCGGCGTGACCTTGTCGCCGGGATACGTCGCCAGGATCTTCGGGATCGGGTGCGGATATTTCGGATCCTTCACGCACTCGACGGCGAAGCCCGGCTGCACGGCCTGGTGGTCACACTTGCGCATCATGAACTGGCCCTCGAGCCCGTCGTAGGTCGAGTCCTCCCACGCCTCGATGACCTTCTCGATGTCATCCGCGGTGCCGGCCTTCTGGATGACCTGCGCCAGCCACTCGAGGCCCTCGTACGTCTCGCCGTCGAACATGTCCGGATAGATGCCGTGCATCTCGTGGAAGCGCTTGACGAAGTCGCGGTTCTTCGGCGTATCGACGGTGAACGGATAGCGCGAGCTGCCGATGGCACCGACCATCGCGTCACCGACGGCCTTCATGTTCTCGAGCTCGAGGATCTCCATGATCGGCTTCACCTCGCGGTTGACGCCGAACTGGTGCGCCTGCCGCAGATAGATGGTGGCGTCCTGGCCGACCAGCACGAGATAGACCCCGTCGGCCTTCGACTGGCGGATCTTGGCGATGTAGCTGCCGAAGTCCTTGGTGCCGACCGGTGGAAAGTCGGTGCCCACGATTTCCTTCTTCGCCGCGGTGATTTGCGACGTGAACGAGGCGACGCTGTCGCGGCCCCACGCATAGTCGCTGCCGAGCGCGAAGAAGCGCTTCATCGGCGCCTCCGCGAGATAGAGGCTCACGGCGCGCGCGCCCATGGGCCCGCTGGTGTTCACGCGGAAGAAATTGCGGTTGTACGACTTCGCGGTGAGCGAGCCGGCCCCGTTGATCGTGGACATGAACACGACCTTCCACTCGGGACACTTCGCCGACACCGCGAGCGCCTCGGACGACAGCACGACGCCGGTGAGGAACTTGACGCCGTCTTTCTCCACGAGCTTCTGCGCCTTGCGGACGGCCGTCGCCGGATCGCCCCCGGTGTCCTCGAAGATGAACTCGACGGGCCGGCCCAGGATGCCCTTCGATTTCATGTCTTTCGCGAACAGATCCGCGGCGCGCTTGGCCTGGATGCCGTACTGCGAGTTGCCGCCCGAGAGCGCGGCCGGCATGCCGATCTTGATCGGTCCCTGCGCCCATGCGGTTTTCAGATACGCGGGAACGCCCAGGCTGGTGACGGCGGCTCCCGCGACCGATACCTTCAGAAAATCGCGTCTCCTCATGACCGGCCTCCTTGATGGCGCCCTCGTCGAGGGCGGGGCCGATTATAGTCTGTATCCATGCAGTGCCCCCGCTGCCAGGCCGAGAACCGTGCCGGGCGCCGATTTTGTGGCGACTGTGGCCTCGCACTCGCGATCACCTGCGTCGCCTGCGGGTTTCTGAACGAAACCGCGGTGGCGTACTGCGGCGGATGTGGTGTGTCGATCACGGCGGGCGCGGCGACGCTTCACCGCGCACCGACCCCGGACAGCTATACGCCGCGATATCTCGCCGAGCGCATCATCACGTCAAAGGCCGCGCTCGAAGGCGAGCGCAAGCAGGTCACCGTCCTCTTCGCGGATCTGAAGAGCTCCATGGAGCTGCTGGCCGAGCGCGACCCCGAAGACGCGCGAAAGATCCTCGATCCCGTGCTCGAGATGATGATGGAGGCCGTGCACCGCTACGAGGGCACGGTGAATCAGGTGATGGGCGACGGCATCATGGCGCTCTTCGGGGCGCCGGTCGCGCACGAGGACCATGGCGTGCGCGCGTGCTACGCGGCGCTCCGGATGCAGGACGTCGTGAAATGCTACGCCGATGGCGTGCGAAAGACCGAAGGTGTGCCGATCCGCATTCGCGTCGGACTCAATTCGGGTGAAGTCGTCGTGCGCACGGTCGGCAGTGATTTGAAGACGGACTACACGGCGGTCGGCCAGACCACGCATCTGGCCGCCCGCATGGAGCAGATCGCCGATCCCGGCACCACGCTCGTGACGGCGGCGACGCTGGCACTCGCCGAAGGCTTCGTGGACGTGCGCGCGCTCGGACCGACGCCGGTGAAGGGCCTGAGCGAGCCGATCGACGTGTTCGAGCTGCTCGGCGGTCGCGCGGTGCGGTCGCGGCTGCACGCCGCGGCGCCGCGCGGGCTCACGAGCTTCGTCGGCCGCTCGGCGGAGCTCGAACAGCTGAGCGACGCGCTCGAGCTGGCCCGCGGCCGCCACGGACAGCTGGCCGCCGTCATCGGCGAGCCGGGCGTGGGAAAGTCGCGGCTGCTGTGGGAATTCGCGCACACCGCGCGCAGCCGCGGCTGCCTGGTCCTCGAGGCCGCCTCCGCGTCGTACGGCAAGGCCACCGCGTACTTTCCGGTCATCGAGCTCATGCGCAGCTACTTCGCGATCGAGCCGCGCGACGACGCGCGCACGATTCTCGAAAAGCTCACGGGCAAGCTCCTCGCGCTCGATCGCACGCTCGAGGCGTCGCTGGCGCCGCTCTTGTCACTGCTCGACGTGGCGGTCGGCGACGAGCGGTGGGAACGGCTCGATCCCGTCCAGCGCCGACAACAGACGCAGGACGCCGTCATCGGCATTCTCCTCCGCGAGAGCCGGCTGCAGCCGCTCGTCGTCGTCTTCGAAGATCTCCACTGGATCGACGACGGAACTCAGGCGCTACTCGACGCGCTCGTCGATCGCATCGTCTCGGCGCGCCTGCTGCTGCTCGTGAGCTATCGGCCGGAATACGCGCATGCGTGGGGCGCCAAGCCGTACTACCGCCAGCTGCCCGTCGAGCCGCTGAGGGCGGAGAGCGCGGAAGAGCTGCTGCGCGATCTGCTCGGCGCCGACGCGAGTGTCCACACGCTGCGGCCGATGCTCGTCGAGCGCACCGACGGCAATCCGCTCTTTCTCGAGGAGATCGTACGATCGCTCGTCGAAACCCGCGTCCTCGTCGGACGCCGCGGCGCGTATCGGATGCGCGGTGGCCCGGAAGCGATCAAGGTGCCGGCCACCGTACAGGCCATCATCTCGGCGCGCATCGACGGGCTCGCGGTCGAAGACAAGCGCCTGCTCCAGGCGGCGTCGGTCATCGGCGTCGACGTGCCGTCGCCGGTTCTGGAGAACATCGCAGAGCAGAGCGGCGACGCACTTCGGCTGTCGATCATGCGGCTCCAGGCGGCCGGGTTCCTCGACGAGCTCCGCTTGTATCCGGACATCGAGTACACGTTCCGGCACGCGCTGGCGTGCGAGGTCGCCTACTCGACCCTCGTGCGTGAGCGGCGGCAGTCGCTGCACGCGGCGATCCTCGGCGCCATGGAGCGTCTGTTTGCCGATCAGCTGGTCGAGCACATGGAGCGCCTTGCCCATCACGCGCTGCGCGGCGAGGTATGGACGAAGGCCGTCACGTACTGTCGCCTCGCCGGCGTGAGAGCGCGGAGCCTTTCGGCGAACCATGCGGCGGTGACGCACTTCCAGCATGCGCTCGAAGCCATGGAACATCTGCCGCCGACCACCGACAACGTCGCCGCCGCGGTCGATCTCCGACTCGAGCTCCGCAGCGCGCTCAGCCCGCTCGGCGAGCACAAAAAGATGTTCGAGACGATCGACCATGCCGAGCGTCTGGCGACGCAGCTCGGCGACGCGCATCGTCTCGGGCGCGTCGTCGCCTTCCGTTCGAATCTCTTCGCGCTGCGCGGCGATTTCGAGCGGGCCGTCGAGGAAGGCCGCCGCGCGCTGGACATCGCCGAGCGCCTCGACGACCGACCCCTTCGAATCCTTGCCCGTGGGTTTCTTGGCATCACGTACTGGGCGCGCGGTGAATATCGCGAGGCCGTCGACATCGCCGGTCGCAACGTGCGTGAGCTCGCCGGCCGCAGCCCCATCGAGCCCTCGGGGCTCACGGTCATACCGGCCGTCTACTCGCGCACGGCGATGGTGCTCTCGCTGGCCGAGCTCGGCGAGTTCGACGATGCGGCGCGAATCGGCACGGAGGCGCTCGGCATCGCCGAAGCGTCCGGACATCCTCAGAGCGTGATCTCCGCGTGCCTCGGCCTCGGCACCGGATACGTCCGTCGCGGCGATTTCGAGCGCGGCATCACCACGCTCGAGCGCGGCCGGACGCTGGCCGAGGCGACGGCGCTCAGCGGGATCATGCTCGAGCTGGCGCTGCCGTTGGCGTCGGCGTACGCGCAGTGCGGTCGCGTGGCCGACGCCGAGGCGTTGGTCGAGGACGCCGTCGCGCGCGCCATTGCGCTGCGCAACCGGCTGGGTCACTGGATTCGTGCCGGCGGCCTGGCCGAGGCGTATCTCGCGGCCGGACGCGTCGAGGACGCGCTGCCGATGGCGCAGCTCTATGTCGAGGTCACGCGGATGGTGAAGGCGCGCGGCAACGAGGCATGGGCGCTGCTGCTGCTCGGCGATGTCCTCGCACACCATCCCGACGCCAAGCACGAGGAGGCCGCGTCGACGCTCGGCGCTGCGCGGGGCCTGGCACGCGAGCTCGGCATGCGACCGCTCGAGGGCCGCTGCCATCTGACGTTGGGCTGTCTCGAGCGCGAGCGTGGCGCGCGCGAGGCGGGGCAGATGCACCTGACCACGGCCGCTGATATGTTCCGAGCGCTGGGCATGTCGACCTGGCTGGCAAGGGCGGAAAACGTGTTGCGGTCGGTGCGGTGAACGACGGTCGGAGCTGGGGGAGGACTGACGATGTCGGGCCGCGTACAGCGACGGATTCCAGGTCATCACAACGACCACATCGCCATCACGACCACCGATGTGTTCGAGAGCCGGGGTACGACGGTCGAGAAGACGAGCCAGGTCACGGTCGCGGCAAGGGACAACGTCCCGAGCGGCGACCTGTGGCTCGGCCTGAAGATCGGCGCCGGTCAGACGGTGCGTCTGCTCACCGTTGACGACCGCGCCTGGGTGGACAGCAAGACGGCCGAGGAGCCCGTGGCCGCGTCCGCGTTCGAAAGAGTCTTCGGAAAAGGCCGGAATCAGCGATGGGCCGCGTTTCGCATCGACCTCCGCAAGAAGCAGGCGCTGACGCGACGGATGACACGGCAAGGATTGAGCTTCGACACACGGCTGAAGCTCACCGGCCCGTTTGCGTTCGATGTCGCGGATCCCGACGCGCAGGTCATTCCGATCGCGGTCTGCTATGTGCCGCACGATCCCGCGTCGCTGGCCCGGAAAGACATCCTTCTCGGCCACAGCGTCGTGCCCGCGGCACCCAAGCGACGACAGCGGCCACGCCGCCGCAAGTCTTGATGGGGAATCTCTCCGAGACGTTTCACGACGTGCTCGCGCGCCGCGCGGCGGCCCATCCGGACCGCGAGGCGCTCGTCGACCACCGCCACCGCGTGACGTACGGCGAGCTCGCGGCGCGCGTCGACCGCACGGCGGCGGCGCTGCAGAGCTTGGGCATCGGGCCGGGCGACGTGGTCACGATTCAGCTCCCCAACTGGGTCGAGTTCGCGTACGTGTTCTTCGCGTGCGAGCGCATCGGGGCCATCGCCAACCAGATCGGGCCCGACTTCCGCAGCCGCGAGGTCGAGTACATCGTGCGGTTTTCGGAAAGCCGCGCGTTCGTGTGCCCTGCGACCTTCAAGGGCTTCGACTACGTAGCGATGGTGCACGAGCTGCGGCCACGGCTCCAGACGCTCAAGGTCGTGCTCGTCCTGGGCGGGAGCGAGACGGGTCAGAGCGGGGACGGAACGGTCTCGCTCGACGACCTTATATATGGACCGACGCCGCCCCCGCCGCTCCCGCCCTATCGCATGTCGCCGGACGCCGTCATGCGGATGGCGTTCACGTCGGGCACGACCGGCAACCCCAAGGGCGTGACGCACTCGTTCGAAACGACCCTGCCTGCGGCCGAGATCCTGAACGACGCGATGAACGTCACCGAGCGCGAAGTGTTTCTCGTCTACCTGCCGCTCGGCCTCAATTGGGGCTATCTCACGCTGCTGCAGTCGATCATGGCCGGCGCGCGTGCCGTGCTGCTGGACCGCTTCAGCGGCCGCGCCGCGCTGGAGCTGATCGAGCGCGAGCGCGTCACGTTCATCCCGAGCGCGCCGGCGTCGATCATCGCGATGCTGAACGATCCCGACCTGCAGCGCTTCGATCTCTCGTCCCTGCGCGTCGTCATCACCGGCGGCGCCTCCTGCCCCGTCGAGACCATCCGGGCGTTCCGCGCGCGCATACCCGGCCATCTCATCGAGCTCTATGGCATGCTCGAGACCGGTTTCCACACGTTCACGCGCTTCGAGGACGATCCGGAAGTCGTCGCGGGCAGCATCGGCCACGAGGCGCCGCGCATGCAGCTGCGAATCATCGACGCCGACGGACGGGACGTGCCGCGCGGCACCGAAGGCGAGATCGCGGCCAAGGGTCCGTCCGTGCACCTTGGCTATTACAAGAACGCTCAGGCCAACGCCGAGCTCTTCACCGCTGACGGCTGGTTCCGCACCGGTGATCTCGGCATGCGCGATTCGTCGGGCAACGTCCGCATCGTCGGCCGGCTCAAGGAAATGATCAATCGCGGCGGCAAGAAGTTCTTCCCGCGCGAGGTCGAGGAGATTCTGTACACGCATCCGAGCGTGCTGCATGCGGCGATCGTCGGCGTGCCCGATCCGCGGCTGGGCGAGCGCAATTGTCTGTGCCTCATCCCGCGGCCGGGCAAGCGCGTGGAGCTGAAGGAGATGGTCGCGTATCTGCGCGATGGCGTGGCGACGTACAAGCTGCCGGAGGAGCTCGAGATCTTCGACGAGTTTCCATTCACGCCGACCGGGAAGATCCAGCGCCACGCGCTCACGAAGCAGGTGCTCGCGCGGCGCCAGGGCGCGCCCTCGTGACCGACACGCCGCTGATCGACATGCACTCGCACTGGGGGACGCAGCGCGGCTACCCGTTCCAGACGCCCGAGGAGCTCGCCCAGCAGGAGCGCGTGTTCAAGTCGAAGCCGCGTTACGTCACCGAGGCCGAGATGGCCGAGCACTTCAGAAAGACCGGCGTGCGCGTGATGCTGGATCTCGGCATCCGCATGTCGCAGTCGATCGATGAGGCGCGCGCGCTCCACGACTACGCGTTCGCCACGCAGCGCGAGCACCCGAACGTGATCCTGGGTCACTGGCTGCACATCGACCCGCGCCACGGCCGCGCCGCGGTCGACGAGCTCGATCGATGTCTGCGCGCGGCGCCCGGCGTCGTCGGCCTCGGTGTGCCGGGCTCGGGTTTCAACGTCCCCGCCGACGACCGGCGCTACGAGCCGCTCTACGATCTCTGTGCCGATGCCCGTGCGCCCGTCCTTATTATGGTCGGCACCACGGGCCTCGGCGCCGGCCAGCCCGGCGGCGCCGGCGTTCGGCTGGACGCCAGCCACCCCCGGCATCTCGACGAAGTCGCCGCAAGCCACCCGCAGCTGATCATCGTCGCCTCGCGCCCCGCATGGCCATGGCAGACGGAAATGATCGCGATCCTGCTGCACAAGACGAGCGTCTGGTACGAGCTGCACGGCTGGTCGCCGCGCTACTTCGCGCCGGATCTGAAGCAGGAGATCGGCCGCCGCCTGCGGGATCGCGTGATGTTCGGCGCGGATTATCCCCTGCTGTCGTACGAGCGGCTGCTCGCGGACTGGAAGTCCGAGGGCTACGGCGAGGACGTGCTCGACTGTGTGCTCCGGCGCAACGCGGAGAGGTTTCTCGCCGCTCAGTCGATGTAGAAGCGTCCTCTCCACGCGATGAGCAGCTCGTAGAGTCCGTAACTCGCGAGGCCGATGGCAACGACAGCCATCAGCCACGGCGCGGAGGGCGCCCGCAAGGCGCCTTCGAGTCCGATGACGTCGCCAGCGTCATGCGTCCACGCGGCGATCAGGACAAAGAGCCCAATGGTGCACATCACCACGCCGCGCGAGACGAGCCCGAAGCGAGCGATCGCGTAGATGACCGCCCACGATGCCGGCACGAAGCCGGTCAGATCGATCGCACGCCCGAAGTCGGCGCGCCATCCCCGTCTGATGAGGATCACGCCGGCGACAACGATGAGCGTGCCGACGAGCGCGAGTATGACCGCTCCGTGGGGAATGTCCACCAGCGCGCGCGAGGCCCACGTCCTGGCGACGTCGTCGCCTCGCGCCGCGGCGCGGTGGAATGCCGCGCGCAGCGCCGGGGTCGACAGAAAACCGAACATCACGCCGGTGATCAGCCATTCGAGGCGGGGCAGAACCTTCCCGCGCGCGTCGCGCTCTGGATCGGCGATAGCCCGGCATACCTCCCACAGCGCGTAGTACAGCAGCCCGATCCCGATCGTCGCGAGCATCACCGCACCGAGCGGCGCGCGGCCCACCGCGGCGAACGCCGCTGCGGGACCATCGACGTCACCGCCGATGCCGAGCCGAGCGGCGGCGACGAGGAGGCCAGTGAGCACGAACACGAGGCCCTTCGCCCCATGTCCGATACGCGCGGCCGGCTCAACCCACGGCTTGACCTCGCGCGTGGCGGTCTCGACGTGTCGAGCAAGCTCGGGCGACGCCGCGGAGCGGCCGATCACGCCGTCTTCCGTTCCACAACGCACGACGATTCGGCAACCACTACGGCGGCGCTCGCCGCGCCGTAGCGCCGGCGCCGCCACAGCCGATACGCGACGACCGCGCCGAGTGCCAGCGGCCCGAGCAAGAGCAGCAGTCGCGCGCTGCCGTAGCGATTGAGCAGTGCGGCGGCGCGGTCGCCGACCAGATAGCCGACGGTCACCCAGATCACCATGTACACGAGCGTGCCGACCGCATCGCACGTGATGAACTTGCCGTACGTGATGTGGCCGCAGCCCGACAGCGCTGACGCAAACAGCCGGACGCTCGTCGAGAAGCGCGACAGCAGAATCGCCGCCGCGCCGAAGCGCTGAAAATAGCCGACTGTCTTGTCGACGCACTCGGCCGACCCGAGCGTGATGCGACAGTACAGCTTCAGGATCCGCGGGCCGTGCAGCGCGCCGGCCAGGTACGGCACGTGATCGCCGATCAGCGAGCCGGCCGCGCCGGCGGCGACGATGCCCACGAGCTGCCGCGGCTCGTCGGCCAGCGTCGCCGCGACGAGCAGCAGGATGCGGCTCGGGAACGGCACGCCCGCCGCTTCCACGAGGAACGCGACGAACACCACCGAGAGCAGATGCGCGACCAGGAATCCGAGATGCGAGTCGATGAAATCCACGTCGCTCCAGCAGGACGCAGCAAACCCGGTGCCGCTACCCGGCAGAAGAAAAGGCGGCCCAGGAGGGCCGCCTTTTCGGGCAGCGCGGAGCCGTTCAGCTCACTGTTCGTCGGGGGGCTCGGGTCCCTTCTTGCCGAGGCCGATGTGCTGGGCCTTGCCCTTCAGCTCGAGAATGTCGAGGCCGGACCCGTTGCGGTCGGTCGCGTAGATGAACCCGCGGTTGTCGACCTCGAGGTTGTTCGTCATGTAACCGTCCGGGGTGGTGTTGGCGTTGGATTCCGGAACGTAGAACCCGACCTCGACCGGTCCTTGCGGCTCACGGATGTCCCACACGCGCACGCCGCCCGTGAAGTACGCGAGGAACGTCAGCCGCCCGTAGAACGGATTGCGGAAGTTTTCCTCGCTCGAGTGCACGCCATACCGTGCGCCCCGCGTGCAGTAGTTGCCACGGGGATACTTCTCGCCCAGACGCGGATCCACCCACATGGTCGCGAGGACCATCGGCCCCTGCCACGGGTTTACCTCGGCCCGCGTGCCGGGCGGAACGGTCTTCGAATTCTCCACCGTGACGTCGACGACGAAGCTCCAGTGCGGCGCCTCCTGGCATAGATCGGCCGTCGCCTCGGACGCGAGCAGCACGATGTCGCGCGTCTTGAACTCGGTGAAGTTTGCATAGCTCGCGGGCTTCATGCCGAAGACCGGCATGCTGGTGTGGCCGCCCTGATCCGGTGACATGTACATGATGCCGGCCTGCGCATCTTCGATCTGGGCGCTCGTCGGCCGGTCGGGATCGCCTGTATAGGACCCGCCATACGCCGGTGTCAGAAGCTTCCTGCGGTTGATGATCTGCAACACGCCATCGTCGCCGACGCCCCACGCGGCGTAGATGCGGTTGCCGATCACATCGTCGGGCCCGGACGCGCGAGCGAGTGGTTGACCAAACTGCGGGTGCTCATACGTCGAGATCGCCCCGTGAAGGGTGGGCGGCGTCGCTCCCGTTGCGTCGGGCTGCGCGCCGACCAGCCCGTACGTCCGGATGTACTTCGGGTAATCGGTGTACACCGGGGCCACCGTTCCGGCCACTGCCGGCGGAATCGTAGGGTGGCCGCTCCAATCAAAGATCACCATCACCTGACCGACGCGCCAGCGGTTCGGCGCCGCCACGTCTTTGCTACCGGGCATGTACGCGATGCCGGTCTTGCACTCCCACCAGAGCTTGTGCGTGTTGCGAATGCCCAGCAACGCCGCCACCGGCCGCGGGCCCCGGATATCCGTCACGTCCCAGATTTCGTAGCCGGAGCGCTGCGAGGCGTTGCCCTGGATGTTGCGGAGAAGGTACACGTGGCCAGGTGCCCCGCCCGGCAGATCCGAGCCCAGGCACATCCGCGCCATCTGCGCCTGCCCGCCCGCCACCGGGACCGGAATGTGGTACGTCTCGACGGGGTTCTTGGGATCGCTGACGTCGATGATCATCGTCCCGTTCGGCTCGACCGGGCTACCCGGCTTGAGCGGATTGGGCTTGCTGCCGCCATGCGTGCCGACGAACGCAATGGTCCGTCCATCGGGATAGACGATGACGTTCGGCTGGTACGCCGGCCTCCCCTGCAGATCGACGTGGCCTATGCGATGCACGTTCTTTTGTTCGCCGCTTTGACTGATGGCATACGCCGGCGAGACATATGCCACGCTCAGAGCCGCGATCGCCAAAGCAACACCCGTAACCACGCGCTTGCGCGATAGCAACATGGCTCCTCCTGTGGACTCCCGAGACAACCTCCTCACTGCTTAACCGCCGCGTCCACGTCGGACGCGGCTCGCGACGCCGTGAGCGCATTCGGCGGGTGGGCTTCCTTACAGCGCGCGCGAGAGATCTGTCAAGGCGTTTGCGGCAAGCGCGCGTTGGCGCGCGTTTCGTACGGCCACGAACGTCAGACGCCGAGCAATCGATGGCGCAGGGCGGACTCCGAGCGCAGCGTGGCGGCGTCGCCGCTCCACGCGATCGCGCCGTTATTGATGACGTAGGCGCGCTCGGCCAGCGCCAGCGCGAGATCGGCGCTCTGCTCGACCAGCAGCAGCGTCGTCTCGCCCTTGAGCGAGCGCAACACGTTCCACACCGCCTCCACGATCGCCGGCGCGAGCCCCTCGAACGGCTCGTCGAGCAACAGAAGCTCCACGTTGCCCATCAGCGCGCGCGCGATCGCGAGCATCTGCAGCTCACCCCCGGAGAGCGTGCCGCCGCTGGACTCTCGCAGGTCGCGCAGACGCGGAAACGCGTCGAAGACACGCTCCAGGGTCCATGGGCCGCGGCCCCGACGTGCGATGGTCAGATTCTCCAGCACGCTGAGGTTCGGAAAAATGTGCCGGCCCTGGGGCACCAGGCCGATGCCGAGACGCGCGATCGCCTCGGGCGGCCAGCCGGCGACATCCCGCTCGCGGTACAAGACGCGTCCGCGGCGCGGCGGCACCACGCCGGTGATCGCCGCCAGCGTCGTGGTCTTGCCCGCACCGTTTCGGCCGAGCAGCGCGACGACCTCGCCGGAGAAAATCTCGAGCGAGACGGCATGCAGCACGTGGCTCTTGCCGTAGAACGCGTCGACACCGTTCACGGCGAGCAGCGGCGGGGTCTGCGGGCGCGCGCGAGCCGCGGCGACGTTCTCGTCGACTCGCAGGTGACCGAGGTACGCGGCCTGCACCTCGGCATTCTTCTGGATGTCGGCCGGCGCCCCCTCGGCGATGACGCGGCCCTGGTGCAGCACGGTGATCCGGTCGGACAGCGCCAGCACCTGGTCGATGTCGTGATCGATCAGCACGATCGTGACGCCGCCGCGCATCGTGCGGATCAGCTGCGCGACGCGCACACGATCGGACGCCGACAGCCCGGCGAGCGGCTCGTCCAGCAGCAGCAGCTGTGGCCGCGTGGCGAGCGCGATGGCGATCTCGAGCAGCCGCTGGTCGCCGTGCGAGAGCGCGGCGGCCGGCGTGTCGGCGCGATCGGCGAGGCCGACCGCGGCGAGCAGCCGCGCCGCCTCTGCGCTCACATCCGCCAGGCGCGCGCTGTCGGCGAGCATCGCGAAGCGTCGCGGGTGCTTGGCCTGCACGGCCAGGCGAACGTTCTCGAACACGCTCAGCGCCTGGAACACGCTCACGATCTGAAACGAGCGCGACACGCCGCGCGCCACGATGCGATGCGGCGGCAGACCGGTGATGACGGCGCCGTCGAAGCGGGCCCGTCCGTCATCGGCAGGCAGGAGCCCGGTCAGCACGTTGAACAGCGTCGTCTTGCCCGCGCCGTTCGGGCCGATGACCGAGCGCAGCTCGCCGGCGCCAACGGCGAATTTCGCGCCGTTGACGGCGGCGAGACCGCCGAAGAACTTCGTCACGCCGTCCACCTCGAGCAGCACGCGATCGGCGTGACGCGGCGCACCTGTGGACGCGCCAACCGGCCCCGGCGCGGCCGCCGGCGCCGCCTGCGGCGTCGGCGACTCCGGCTCGCGTCGCAGCCCGCGCACGCGCTGGACGACACCGACGATCCCGTTGGGAGAGAAGATCACGAACGCGATGAAGATCACGCCGAAGTAGACGAGCCAGTTCTCCGTCCACGACGACAGCGTGTCACGCATGAACACGAACACCGCGGCGCCTACCGCCGGGCCGACGAAGCTCTTCATGCCGCCCACCAGCGTCATCGCCGCGATCTCGCCCGCCATCGTGACGTGCAGCGACTCCGGGTACGCGAAGTTGAGCAGGAACGTATAGAGCGCGCCGGCGAGCCCGGCGAACGCGCAGGACACCACGAACGCGGCGAGCTTGTAGCGGCGCACGTCGTAGCCCACGAAGCTCGCCCGCTGCTCGTTCTCGCGAATGCCCTGCAGCACGCGGCCGAACGGCGAGTGCACGATGCGCCACAGGACCCAGATGGCCGCCGCCGCCACCACCGCGGTGGCGTAGTAGTAGACACGCTTGTCCCCGAGGTCGAGCCGCATCGGGCCCAGCGCTAGCGGAAACCGCTCGATGCCGCCCAGGCCGTTCTCCCCACCGGTCACCGTCGTGGCGCCGTAGACCAGGTAGAAGAACATCTGCGTGAACGCGAGCGTGAGCAGCGAGAAGTACACGCCACGCTTGCGCATGAGCAGGAAGCCGATGACGACGCCGGCAAGCGTCGCGAACAGCATGCCGGCGAGCAGCGGCACCACCATGCCCTTCACGAGGTGAATCTGCACGAGCCCGGCCGCGTAGCCGCCAAGCCCGAAGAAGGCGCTGTGGCCGAACGAGACGAGGCCGGTGTAGCCCATCAGCAAGTTGTAGGCGATGGCGAGCAGCGTGAAGACGACGATCTCGGTGCCGAGCGAGACGGTGGAGCCTACCGCCGTCATGAGCAGCGGGATGACGAGAAACCACGCGCACAGCCAGACGAGCGGGTGGCGGGCCGCGCGCGCGATCAATCGAACTTTTCCCAGCGCTCGCCCATGAGGCCGCGCGGCCGCACCAGGAGGATGACGGCCATGAGCACGTACATCGAGGCCTCGGCCACGCGCGGTTGGAAATAGATGGTGAGGCTGACCACCTGCCCCACGAGGAGCCCGGACACGACTGCTCCCAGGAGGCTGCCGAGGCCACCGATCGTGACGACTACGAACGCCGCCGTGCCGACGTTGACGCCCATGGCCGGCTGCACTCCGGCGAGCGGTGCCGACAACACGCCGGCCAGGGCGGCGAGCGCAATGCCGAGACCAAACACGAGCGTGAGGACGGGCTTCAGGCTGATGCCAAGCAGGCGCACCATCATCGGATCTCGGCTGCCCGCGCGCACGATCGTGCCGATCGCGGTCTTCTGCAGAAACAGCGCGAGGCCAACGATGAGCACGATCACCGAGATGAGGATGAAGCTGCGGTACCGTGAATAGGTCAGCGAACCAAACGCCAGCGCGCCCGTGAGCCCCGCCGGCACTTCGAAGTGCTTGGGAGACAATCCCCACAGCATCCGGATCCCCTGCTCCACCACCATGGCGAGCCCGAACGTCAGCAGCAGGCCCTGCAGGGGATCCTCGAGATACAGACGGCGCAGCAGCGTGGCCTCGATGAGCATGCCGAGCAGGCCGACGAGCACGGGCGCGGCGATGAGGGCGCCGGGAAAGCCGAGCGTGTCCTTCACCTGGTAGGCGACGTACGCGCCCAGCGTGAATACCGCGCCGTGGGCGAAATTGATGACGCCGACCATCCCGAAGATGATCGACAGCCCGAGCGCCATCAGCACGTACAGCGCGCCGAGCACGAGCCCGTTCAGCAGGAACTCGGCGAGGACGGCCGGCGTCATCGCGTGACGGTTACGCCATCGGCTCCAGCTTGCACTCGCTCTGATCCTTCGGGATCGCGATCGCCTCCAGTGAGTCTCCCTTGCCGGGGACCTCGCCGATGATCTGGAAGATGTCCCACTTGTCCTTCCACTTGGACTTGTCCTTGGCGGCGACCACGTACATCGGCTGCAGGAGCTGGTGGTCCCATGCGCGGAACGTGAGCGGACGGCCCTTCAGCCCGTCCATCGCGGACGTCAGCGTGTGGCCCTCGAGCGCCTGTACGAGCTTGTTGCTGTCCGTGCTCTTCGCCTTGTCGATCGCCTGGGCGATCGCGTGCACGGCGACGTAGTCCCCGTAGGCCTGGTTGTCGGGCGGCCGGCCCCAGCGCTTGATGTAGCGCGCGGCCCACGCGCGGCTCGCCGGCGTCTCGAGCTCGTGCCACCAGATGATCGGGAAGTGACCGCGCAGCGACTCGCCCACCGGCCACGCGTACGCGGAGTCGATGACGCCGCCGGCCACCTCGGTCGTCATGCCGGCCTCGGCGTACTGCTTGAGGAAGTTCGTCACGTCCGCGCCCGCGAGGTTGTGGAAGATCAGGTCCGGCTTCGCCGCCTTCATCTTGGTGATGTACTGGCTGAAGTCCGTCGTGCCCGTCGGGGCCAGATCACTGCCGACCTCCGTGCCTTTGTTGGCGGTCAGCAGCGTGCGCGCCACGCGCAGCAGATCGTGGCCGAATGCGTAGTCGGAAGTCAGGAAGTACCAGCGGTTGACCTTGCGCTCCTTGATCAGGAAGTTGCCGATCGCGCTCACGTATTGGGTGTTGCAGCCTTCGGTGGAGAACACGTAGCGATGACAACGCTTGCTGCGGATCTCGTCGGAGTTCGAGCCGGCGTTGACGAGCACGATCTTCGCGCGCTGTACCTCGTCTCCGACGGCGAGGCACGAGGCCGACGAGACGGTGCCCTCGAGCGCGACGACGCGGTCCTTCTCGATGAGCTTGCGTGCCTTCTGCACGGCCACGCCGGGATTTGCCTCATCCTCGGTGATGAGCTCGATCTTGCGGTTGAGCGCTCCGCCCTTCTCGTTGAGCTCCTCGACCGCAAGCGTCGCGCCCTGTTTGCCGTATTCGCCGATCGCGCCGAGGAAGCCCGTAAACGGGATGATTTGTCCGATGCGGATCGGCTCCTGGGCGTGCACGATCCCGGGAAAGCCGACGTCGCGCGCTGCGGCCGCCGCAGCGGCGCCGAGGCCGGCGTGCAGGAACTGGCGGCGGTTCAGACGGATGGCCATCGCGTCACCTCGCGGCGAAGATTTACACCGGCCAGGAACATGCGCCGGCCGCTCGGTGCTTGTCAATGAGGCAACGGGCCCAGACGCTATGAGCCAGCGGAGTCAGAGTCGCAGTAGTATCGCGCTCACGTTCTTTCCGGTCGCCTTGGCGACGACCGACGCATAGATCGAGACCTGCCGGCGATAGCGCGGAAGCTCCGCGCCGATCTCGGCGTCCGTCTTGAAATCGACGACCGTCCAGCCGTCGGCGTCCTCGAACGCCAGGTCGAGCGCGCCCTCCACCAACGAACCGTCCGCCTCGCGCGAGGACACCGGGGTTTCGCGGCGACATCGCCCCGCGCGCGCGGCGTCCCGGGCGCGCGCGATGAGAGGATGCGCGAGCGCGGCGCCGACGAGCACCGTGGCTGCCGCGATCTCCTCCGCCGGCGCGCCCAGGATGCGCGCCTGCAGATCCACCGCATCGGCGACCTGCGCGGCGTCCGCGTCGAGCGCGACCGTCGCGAGCGTGGCGTGCACGAGCGTGCCGAAGCGCGGACCGCCGGGCCTCGGCGCGCCTGACGTTGCATCGATCACCGCCACGTCGGCATCGCCGAGGGTCAAATCCGCTGCGACGGTGGATTCGCCGCCTGCCGCGCGTGTCCATTCGGTGACCACGTGCACGCGTACGCTCGGCCGCGCACCCGCCTCCTGCGCCGCCCGGCGCGAGGCCAGCCAGTCGTCATAGCGCGCGCGATCGGCGGCGACGACGTCGCGTCCAGGCTCGACGATGAGATCTTCCCGGCGCAATCCGTAGAGAGGCTGCACGTCGAGCGCGAGGCGTCGCGGGTCCCACCATACGACGCTGTAGTCGGCGAACGCGTGCAATCCGGGGCGCACGTTGTCGCTGCCGGGCGTTTCGCGATCCGGCCGCTCGAGCACGCTGTCCTCGCCGAGCGACGGGCACCCCGGGGCCTCCGCGGACGCGCGCCGTCGTTCGGCGGGCGGATACACGACCCGATGCACGGGGCCGATCCAGCCATCACTTGCGCCGTCCCACCCCGCCTGAAATGGATCGTCGCCGACCGCGGGGACGACGAGCACGTCGCGTGCGCGCGTGGCGGCGACGTACGCGATGCGGACGCCTTCGGCGCGGTCGCGCGCGAGCTCATCCGCCTCGTGCTCGAGCAGATCCCACGGCTGCCAGCCACCCAGCCGCAGCGCGCAGAGGCCACGCTCGGCGTCGACCCAGCGTCCGGGATTCGCCGCCGCGATGCTCGCGGTGATGTCGGCCAGGATCACCACGGGAAACTCGAGTCCCTTGGCCTTGTGCACGGTCATGATCCGCACGCCCTCGCTCGACTCCTCCACGATCGGCGCCTCCGGTGCATCGCCCTCGGCTTCCTCACGCAGCCGCTCGACGAAGCCGCGAAACGACACGCTGCCCGCGGCCTCGTACGTGCGCGCGAGCTCCGCCACACGCAGCACGTTGGCCAGCGCCTGCTCGCCCCACGGACGCAGCACGAAAGCGGCGTGCGCGCGCGTCGCGGTGAGCAGACGGTTGACGGTCTCCTCGACCGGCCGGTAGTTGCGCAGGCCGTGCAGCGAGCGCAGCAGGGTCAGCGCATCCACCACGGGCTTGAGATTCGCGGCCACCTCCTCGCGCGGCAGTCGATACGGATGCAGCCGGCGAAAGCGCTCGCGATACTCGATCAGCTCCTCGTCGCCGATGGCGAACAGCGGGCCCTTCAGCGTGGCGTACACGCTGAGCTCGTCGTCCGGCCACTCCACCGCCGCCAGCGCCGTGCGCAGGCTCTCGACTTCTTCGCGCAGGTGGAACGACCGGCCGCCCACGAGCAGGTGCGGAATCCCGCGCGCTTCCAGCGCGTGCACGTAGTCGCGCGTGACGTCCTTGCCCCACGACGTGAAGCGGCGGAACAGCAGGCAGACGTGTCGCGGGGAAATCGCGACCGCTTCGCCGGGCCGCTCGCGCTCCGTCACGGTCCAGCCGCTGTCCTTCACGAGCCAGGCAACGAACGCGGCGACGGCGTCGGGCAGCGAGTCCTCCACCGCGCCTTTCACGACCTCGCCCCACCGCCCGTACGGCTTCGGCACGGGCAGCGCCACGACCGCCGGCTGCCTGGGGATCGCCTCACGATGATGCGCGAGCGGGACATAGGCGGCCTGCAGCGCGACGTGATCGTCCGCCATGACCGGCGCGAACGCCGCGTTCACGAGATTTTGAATGGCCGGGCTCGCGCGGAACGACGTCGTGAGGTTCACGCACGCCGCACCGCGCGCGACGAGCAGCTCTTTCACGGCCTGGTACGTGCCGACGTCCGCCCGCCTGAAGCGATAGATCGACTGCTTGGGATCGCCGACGAGAAACAGCTTGCCGGGCGCCGGCGTGACGCGCTCCCAGCGATCCACACCGGGATCGGACCCGGCGAGCAGCAGGACGATCTCGGCCTGCAGCGGATCCGTGTCCTGAAACTCGTCGACGAAGATGTGGGTGAGCCGGCGCTGCAGATCGGCCCGCACCTCGGCGCGGTCGCGCACGAGGTCGCGCGCGCGCAGCAGCAAATCGACGAAGTCGAGCGCCGCCGCGCGCGTCTTCAGCGCCACGTAGCGGTCGATCGTTTCCAGCAGCTCTTGCTGCACGAGCGCCGCGAGATCCGCGTCCGCGTCCCGGGCGAATCCCTGCAGCGCCGTGACAAGACCGCCGTGCAGCTCCAGGATCTCGTCACGCGTAACGTTACCGCGGTAGTTCCGCGTGTCGCCGCGACGAGGACGCATGAACTTGGGATCGCGCAGCAGCTCCACCAGCTCGGCCTCGAGGCGGTCCTGGTCGCGCGGCGCGACGCGCTCGCGCGTATCCACGTCCTGGCTGAGCTGCCGCACCCGCCAGAGGTCGGCGTAGAGCGTATCGGTGGTACGCGCGCATGCCCGGAGCCGCGCGTGCAGCCCGTGTACCCGCTCCACGAGCGCCGCGATGGCGCTCTCGCGGTCGAACGACCGGCGCTGCCACGGCGCGCGAAAATCACGCCAGTCCGCCAGGCGCCAGCCCGCGACGCGCAGCCGCTCGATCGGATCGTCGTCGCGCGCCGCGCGCCGCCGCAGCGCCCGCCGCAGCCCCTCCGGGGGCGCCTCCAGACGCTCGGTCAGCCACGCGTCGAAGGCGCGGCGATAGAGCGCCTCGGCCTGCTGATCGGCCAGCACCTCGAAGCGCGGATCCACGCCCGCCTCGACGGGCCGCTCGTGCAGGATGTCGTTGCAGAAGCCGTGAATGGTGCTCACGCGCGCTTCTTCGAGGTGCGCGATCGCGTCTTCCAGCCGCGCGCGCTTGGCGCCGTCGGCCTTCGCGCGCTCGTCTTCGAGCCCGGCGCGCAGCCGGAGCTTCAGCTCGCCGGCCGCCTTTTCCGTGAACGTGAGTGCGGCGATCGTCTGCACCGTGCCGCGGCCTTCGGCCAGCACATTCACCAGCCGCGCGACGAGCTCGCTGGTCTTGCCGGTACCCGCGGCCGCCTCGACGATCAGCGTCTCGTCGAGCGAGGTGCGGATGCGGACGCGCTCGGCGTGATCTACGAGCGACGGCATCGGGCGGCGACGTTAGCGTTCGTGTATCGATCCTTGCTCATTACAAGCTGTCGTGCTCGATAGTTTACTGATGCGGCTGTCTATCCCGACTCGCGACCTGTCCGTCAGTCGCCAGCGCTTCATCCGGTCAGCTCGTGAACTTCACGCGCTTCTCGGCGCCAGACGTATCGAAAGCGGCACGTTGCGGTCGACGATCAAGACAGCGTATTGTGCGGTCATGTCGAGACAGAAGGCGGTCGCGCACGGAGCCACCGACGTCGGTCGGCGCGGCCATCACGTTCTCACTCCGTCGATCGCGCAGTGGACGTTCATGGCGATTCTCATCCTTCTCTTCGGCCTGTCACACACCGACGGACGCGTCGGCGCGTTTCTCCGCGCGTTCTCGACCTTTCTCTTCCCCTGAGCATTGACGAGCGAGATCTTCGGGGCCGCGCGACAAGTTTTCTTCGGCGCGGTTGGCGGAGCGCTGCCATTTCTGATCCAGATCGTCCGCCGTGGTGCGGCCGACATGAGCGTTGATCTGCCGCATATTGGAACGCTTTACGTTGTCGCCATTCTCGTGTCGCTGCCCCTGGGTGCCCTGTCGAGCTATGCATTCAAAGCTCACAATGTCTTGACGGCTCTTTATCATGGCGCCACTGCGCCGCTTACGCTTGCGTTCTTGACCGGCATAGACACGCACGTGCGCTGACCGACATCCGGCGGGCGAGGTATTACGCAAAGTCCCGCAGCGCGCGCAGCGCGTCCATCCGCGCCGTGTCCTTCAGCGTGATGCGCTCCTCCTCGCGCGGGCCGCACACGTCGCGGAAATCGCAGATGCCGCACGCATGCTGGCGCGGCGCCGGCGGCAGAAAGCCGACCTCGATCGCGCGGTCGATGACGGCGAGCACCTCGGGGCCCCGGCCGCGGGCCTCCGGCGACAGCGCGACGATTGCCTCGGAGAATCCGCCCGCGCGCGTGCAGTAGTAGAGGCGTGATTCGGTCACGCGCGCGCCGAAGACCTGCTCGACGGCCAGGCCGTAGAGCACGGGCTGCAGCATCTCGCCGCCGCCGACGATCAGATTGCGGCGCACGTTCCAGCGGCGGCCGGTCTTGTAGTCGGTCACACGGAGCTCGCCGCCGCCGCGCCGGCGCTCGATGAGATCGATGATGCCGCGCAACCGGTAGCCCTCGGGTAGCGTCACCTCCGCCTCGACGCTCCGCGGGTCGTTGTCGGGATCGCGCGGCAGTCCGAACGCCATTTCGAACGCGATCGGCTCCCACGCGTCGTGCGTCGCCGCCGTCTGCTCGAGCCACATGCGCAGATCCGCGCGCATCGACTCGATCTCGTCTTGCCACACCCGCTGAATGGCCGGGGCAAGCTCCTCGCGATACCGCTCGCCGACGCGATCGAGCGTGCGATCGAGCGTCACGCGCGCGGCCTCGAACGCGTCGGCCGTCAGCGGCAGGCGGCCCTCCTCCGCGAGCGCACGCATCGCGTCGGCCTGCACCCGGTGAAACAGATGGCCACGTGTCGCGGCGTCGAGCTCGATGACCGGCGCGACATCCGGCCGCGGCTCGAGCCGGCAGATGGCCGAGAGAAAGAACTGATACGGGCACGCGGCGAACTTCTGCAGCGCCGAGGCCGAATACGCGCGCGCGGCGAGCCGCGCGGCGGTCAGCGTAGGCCGCGTGCCGTCGGCCACGCGCACCACACCATCGGCCGGCATGAACCGCGGGCTCTTCCAGCGCGCCCACTGTACGCGCAACGACCGCCCGAGCGCGTCGTTCAGCTCGAGCAGGTAGCGCGCGCGTCCGCGCGCCTCGCCGCTGGCCAGCAGCGCGCGCAGCGTCGCGAGATCGTGCTCGACCTCGTCGATCGCGCGCGCCGGGTCGTCGGGCGCCGGCCATGCCAGGCGCGCGCCGCCGAGCGCCGCCGCGTCGCGCTCCAGCCGCTGGGGCTCGGGCACCTGCCCCGTCAGCGCGCGCGCGACCTCGAGCGCGTAGAAGGACGGCACGCGCGGACGCGCCTCGGTCTGCTCGATGCGGGAGTACGAGAGATGCACGCGGCGGCGCGCCGCCCCGACGGCCAGCCGCAGCAGCAGACGCTCACGGAGCGCTCGCTCGTCCTGTGTCGCCAGCGCGGCGTCGAGCGAGCGCCGGAGTGCGTCGAGCAGCAGCGGATCCTCGCGCGGCTTGCGCGGGAAGACGCGCTCCGCGAGCCCCGGCAGGAAGACAACGTCGAAGCTGCGCCCCCGCGCCTGCTCGATCGTGCCGACGAAGACGCGCCCATAGCGGTCGGCTGGCGGCCGCTCGGCGACCGTTGTGAGCTCGTCCGCCAGCACCTCGCGAACCTCCGCGAGCATCACCGGGCCGATCACGTCGAGCGGGCGCAGCGCCGCCAGCACCGTGAGCACACGGTCCGGACGGCGCAACACCATCGGCGCCAGTCGCTCGAGCGCGGCGATCCACTCGCCCCACGTGCCGCTCGCGGGCAGCGCCGTGAGCCGCTCGATCACCGGCAGCGCGAACCGCCGCAGGTGCTGCAAATTGCCGAGCTCGCGCTCGATCGCCCCCACGCGCGGCGCGTCCGGCTCTTCCTCGCGATAGCGCGCGAGCCGCGCGCGGTATTCGGCCTCCAGCCCGGCGAGGCGGCGGCTCCAGCGGTCTTTGCCGCCGATCACCGCGGACTCGACGAGCAGCTGCTCCCAGCGCCACGGTGCGCGGAGCGTTCCTTCCACCACCGGATGCTCATCGGCGTCCGACGCCGTGTCTGCCGCGCCGGGCGCCGCCGCTGTGACCGCGGCATCCGCGGCCGTCGCCTGTTCGGCTCCGGCGTTGTCGGCGAGCGGCCCCGACACGTCGTCCGCGGCCGGTCCGAACGTCTCGTCTTCCGGCGCCGCCCACACCACACGATCCACCGGCGGCGCACCGGCCGCGTCGAGCGCCGGCACCTGTCCGAGCGACAGGTACTCGGCGAACCGCCGCGCGGACAGATTCTCCAGCGCACAGTCGAGCAGCGCCAGAAACGCGCGGCCCGCGGGATCCGGCCGCGACGTGCCGCGCGCGAACCACGCGGGAACGCCGGCGCGCCGCAGCGCCGTCTGCAGCAGCGCACCGTACAGCTCCGGCGCGCGGAGGAGCACGCCGATCGCGTCGAAGCGTGTCCCCGTGCGCGCCTCGTCGAGAATGCGTCGCGCGATCTCGACCGTCTCCCGCGCCTCGCCCGGCGCGGAGAAGAGCACGACGTCGTCCGTCGACTCGCCGGGCGGCGGCGTCGTGGGCGCGAACAGGTACCGGCGCGACCGCGCCAGGCCGCCGGCGCTGTCGTCGTCGGCGTTCGATTCCGCCACGCGCGCGCCGAGGGCGCGAAGGCTTTCGAGCGTGGCGTCGTCGCCCGCCGCCACGGTCACGAGGACGGCCGGCGAGCCGCGCGTGAGCGCCTCGATGAACGTCCGCTCGCCGTCTCCGGTGACCGGCACGTCGAGCAGCAGCATCGGCATGTCTCGCAGCCACCCGGCGCCCTCGCCATGACGGAGCGCGCGCGTCGCAATGGCCAGCAGCGCGGCACGATCCGCCAGCTTGCCGTCTTCGAGCTGCGCCTCGAATCGGCGCGCGAGCTCACCGACGTCACGCGCCGGGCCATCGAGCTTGGCGAGTGCGCGCGGGCCCACGCCGCCGAGCCGAAGCTCGCCGAGCGTGGCCGCCAGCGCGCGCGCGAACCCGGGAAATCGCGCGACCGGCGTGAAGTATGCGAGCGCGCGGTCGCGCAGCGCCTCGAAGCTCACCCGCGCCGCGACGGCCTCGGCGCCGAGCGCCGTCGCGGGCGCCACGCCGAGGCGTGCCATCTCGGGAGCCGCCAGGCGCACCGCGAGCTGCATCAGGCTCGCGCGGTGAAGTCCGAACGTCGCCCCGCGCGCGGCGGTCACCCGCCGCGCCAGGTCGTCAGCCGCGTCCCGCGTGGCGCCCACGATCAGCACCTCTGTCGCGGGCGGCACGCGGCCGACGAACTCGGCGGCAACACGCAGGCGCTCGGTCCCCGAGGACGCGCGGAACACCTCGAGCATGGTGTTACATCGTAGCGCGGCCCCGGCTATGTCGGCAGCGGCTCGAGCTCCTCGTCGGGTTCCGGTTCAGGCTCGAGCTCTTCCTCGTCGTCTTCCCATTCCTCGCCAGGCCCTTGCGGCAAGTCATCGGGGTAGCGGGGTTGAATGCGAGCGATCGGCTCGTGGA
>JBKOUQ010000062.1:0-20728 GCA_046723475.1 Candidatus Methylomirabilota bacterium | reverse complement strand
ACGCCGGGCGTGGCCGCCAGCCGCGTCACCAGCGCGGGATCCAGCGTGGCGTCGGGCCGGCCGCCGACGAGGCTCGGCGCCGATATATAGATGTCGGCCCGCAGCGTGCCCTCCAGCCACGCCGTGACGGCCTCCCGGAAGCTGGCGATCATGACGCCGACGCCGATGGCGGCGGCGACCGCGATCATCAGCGCGGCCATCGCCACTGACGTGCGCGACAGCGCGGCGACGATGCTTCGCGTGGCGAGACGGCCGAGCAGCCCGAACGCGGCGCCCGCCAGACGATGCAGCGGTCGCAGCACTCCGACCGCCGCCGCGGGTGTGACGAGCGCGCAGCCGACCATCACGACGAACAGGCCGACAAAGCCGAGCACGATGCCGCCGGGAATCGCGAGCACGAGCCCCCCGAGGCCCAGCACCAGGATGCCGGCCCAGCCGGCGCGGCGAGCGCCGCGGCGCGCGCGCGTTTCGAGCGAGGCGCGGCTCATGACGATGCGCGGCGGCGCCGCGGTCGCCTCGAGCGCGGGCAGCAGCGCGGCAAGCACGGTGGCACCGATCCCGAGCAGCACGCTCTTGGCGAGCGTGACCGGATCGAGCGTTAGCTCGCGCACCGAGAGCACGAAGTAGAGATCGTTGATCGTGCGGGTCACCAGTCGCAGCAGCGCCTCGGCCATCGCGACGCCGAGCGCCAGGCCCGCGACCGTGCCGACGACGCCGATCACGAGCGCCTCGCTCATGACGAGGGTCCAGATCTCGCTGCGCGTGACGCCGATCGCGCGCAGCGACCCGATGAGCGGGCGCCGCTGCACCACCGAAAACGTCATCGTCTGGTAGATCAGGAACATCCCGACGACCAGCGCCAGGAGCGAGAGCGCGGCCAGGTTCCACTGAAACGCCACGATCATGCGCGCGGTCACACCCGCCTGCGACCCCGCGGCCACGAGATCGGCCCCCGCGGGCAGCGCCTGCGCGATCCGCCCCAGCAGCGCCCGGCTCGCGGCGTCGTCGCCCACGATCAGGTCGATGCGCGACAGGCGCCCCAGCGCGCCCAGCGTCTCCTGCGCCGTCGCGATATCGGTAACGAGCATGCTGTCGAGCGCGCGCCCACTGGCGGGATCCGCGGGCTGCAGCAGGCCCACGATCGTCAGCGCGCGGCGGTGTCCGCCGACCTCGATGGCCAGCTCACCGCCGACGCGCACGCCCACCTCGCGCGCCGTCGTCTCGGTGATGAGCGCTGTGCCGGCACGACCGACCAGATCCGCCGCGCGCGAGAGCGCGTCACGCGCGCGCGATTCGCCCGGCGCATCGCTTCCGAGATACGGACGGAAGTCGGCGTCGACGAACGGGTCGATGCCGAGGAGGTGAAACGTCCGCGCGCGCTCCCCCGCCAGCGCGATGTCGCCCTCGACGACCGGCGCCGCGCGGCGTACGCCGAGCTCGAGCCGCAGTCGCCGATAGACGTCATCCGACAGCCCCGAGGGTCCGCCGACGATCTGGTGCGTCGCGCGCCCGCTGACCGCCTCGGTTGCCAGCGCGAATGCGCGCAACGCGCTGCCGTTGGCGAGATCGATCGACACCGCGACCGCCACGCCCAGCGCGATGCCGAGGATTGCAAGCATGAGCTGCCATGGATGGGTACGCAGCTGTCGGACCGCCAGGCGCGCGAGCGAGCGGGTCATCAGCACCACTGAATAACACTGCATATCCGGTCGTCTAGCTCAACGACCGATCCGTTCGAAGACGTCCGCTCGAAGGGAGCCCGCCGTGCCGAAATCACTGAGCGCCATCATCCGCGAGAAGATCGACGGCGGGGTGTTGCCCGTCGACGTTCCGGTGAAGCTGTGGATCGGCAGCGGCAGTGGTAAGCGTTGCATCGTCTGCGGCAAACGCATCTCGACCAACCAGACGGAGTACGAGCCCCAGTACGGCGATCACCGCATCGTCATCCGCCTCGACGACCGCTGCCATCGCCTCTGGCAGGCCGAGCGTCGGCGACGCGGCGTCGCCGACGGTGATTGTTAGATGTGCGCTGAGTCGCGCGTCGGTTAGCGCGTCGGCTAGTAGGTGCCGTCGACGAGATAGCCGTAGTACGGCGCGCCCCCGCTGTCGAATGCATCACCCACGAAGCCGTACGTCGCGCCCTGCGCGTGCGCATCGCCGACCAGCTTGGTGATGATGTCGCTCGGCGCGCTCGGGCATGTGCGGCTCGCGAGGCACAACGCCACGGCGCCGCTCACGTGCGGCGTCGCCATACTCGTGCCGGAGATCGTGTTGTAGCCGCCGCCCTTCCACGTCGACAGGATGCACACGCCAGGCGCCGCGATCGTATGCGCGATGTCCACCGGAGCCACCGCGAAGTTGCTGAAGTAGGCCACCGTGTCGTCGACCTCCGACAAGCAGGTCGCGGTGGCGCCGCCGCCCGGCGCGCCGTTGAAATCCGCCATCGCCGTGACGGTCAGCACCTCACCGTACGAGGCCGGCACGGACGCCGCAAAGTCGGTGCCGTCGTTGCCGGCCGCCACGACGTACGTCACGCCGGCCGCGACCGAGCTGCAGATCGCCTTGTGCAGCGCATCGCCGTTGGTGTTGCCGCAATTGCCGTCGTCCGAACCGCTACCGCCGAGGCTCATGTTGGCAACCTTGATCGGCGCGCCACTCCGGACACGCTTCGTCACCCAGTCGATGCCGCAGATGACGCTCGACCAGCTGCCGGAGCCGTTGTTGTTCAGCACGCGCACCGAATCCAGCGGTACGCCGGCCGCCACACCGACGACACCGGCGGTATTGTTCATTGCGCCGATCGTGCCGGCCACGTGAGTGCCGTGGCCGTTCCCATCGCCGTAGCTGTTCTTGGCGCCCGTCGAGCAGTTCGTCCCGCCCACGACGTTCAGGTCCGGATGCGGCCCGCTGCCCGTGTCGATCACGGCGACTTCGATACCGGTGACCGCAGCCATGTTCGTCACCGGGCCGGTTGGCTGGATTCGCTGCACGCCCGTCGGCACCGTCTGCGCGAACGCCGAAATCGCGCGGTCCTCCGTGACGAACAGCACGCGCAAGTCGTTCTGGATATGTGCGAGGTGCTGCGGCGGGATCACCGCCGCGTAGCCCTTGATCGCGTCCTCGTAGACGTGGCGAAGGCTCGCGCCGAACCGCTGCGCGTGGTCAGCGGCGACCGCGGGCACGTCGGGAACGTCGTCCTTCAGCACGACGATGTGGCCCTCGGGTGGATGGGCCGAGGCCGGCAGCTGCGCGCCGATCAGGCCGAAGATCAACAGGAAGGTGGACACAACAATTCGCCGCATCGTCAATGCTCCTGTCAAAAATGCCTGTCACAGTGCGGCGCACACGATCGCGGCGCGAGGCAATCACAGACGACCGCAAAACAGTGTCGGCATTCTAGCATCAAGTCGCGATACGATAATTTCCGGAATGAACCGTCTATCGTGCGCTGTCGTGCTGATGGTCCTGGGCGTCGTCGCAAGTGTCCACCACGCCGAGGCCTTCGATGTGGACGCCGCCTTCCCGAAGGGCGGCTACGTGTTATCGCTCGAGGCGGGCTACGGCGAGCAGTTCGACGCCTGGAACACGAAGCAGATCACCGGCCTCGATGCGTTCAATGCCGGCGTTCGTTTCGGCTTCTTGCCGTGGGGCGCCGTCGGCAACGGCCCCATCCATGGCGCTTTCGAGATCGGTCTCGAGCCGTTCTACCAGCGGTTCATCGAGCCCAAGACGGCCTTCTTCGCGGGGCTCGGCGCCGTCGGCCGCTATCATTTCCTGTCGCTGGGGCGCCTCGTGCCGTATGCGGAGCTCGGCGCCAGCGTCGGCTACACCGATATCGACGTCAAGGAGCAGCAGACCAACGTGGTGTTTCTGCTCTTCGGTGGCGTCGGCGCGTCGTACTTCCTCACCGAGCGCACGGCGGTCTACGCGGGCTACCGGTTCCAACACATCTCCAACGCGTACACCGCGAGTCCAAACGACGGAATCAACTCGCACACGGGCGTCGTCGGCGTCTCGTTCTTCTTCCACTGAGCGGCAAGCTACCGAGGGCGCCAGCCGAGCCGCTCGCCGTCGACGGTGACGCGGATGAACGCGATCAGCATCTCGTCCGTCGTGGCCTCGCCCCACGTCACGTCCTTTGGCGGCGAATTCGGATTGCGAGGGTTGCCGGTCGAGTTGTCGTAGATCGCCTCGATGTCGATACGCGTGCCACCCGGTAGCGGGACCGGCTTCACGTACTCGTAGGTGCCCTGCCAGTTGAAGTCCCAGTCGTCGATGTAAATCAGGGATCGCTTCGTCCCGTCCGGATACGTCGCGGTGACCTTCATCTCGCGCCCGAGCAGATGCATGTGCGGCGTGATGCCGATTGCATGCATGTTCCGGGTCGGCGGCAGCGTGTACGACGCGCGCACCTCGTGGCGCGCGGCGCCCGCGGGAATCGAGAACGTCGTGTTCAGGACCGGAATCGTGCGCGCCCGCTTGTCGATCGGCCCGCGTGCAAAGTGCAGCCCGATGGACGTGCGATCCGTCGTGGCACCGCCGTGGTTGTGGTAGTGCACCTGGATCACGACGCGCGCGCCAGCGGGCAGGCGCCAGCCCACGCCCTCGGGAAGGACTGTGGCCGCCGCGCCGGGCGCCCAGCCGCCAAGACCTCCCTGCGGCGAAAATCCCGGACCGCCGAAGCACGTGTAGCCGAGACCAGGATCGTTCCGGTCGAGCGTCTCCGAGATTCCCGACGTGTCGATGAACGTCAGCACGTGGTGAACGACCTGGCGATTGCCCGGCATCACTTCGGAGGCCGTGACCCAGCGGTCTTCCTTGAACGAGGTCGGAACCGTGAAGCAGCGGTAGAGATCGCCGGTGTTGGCGGGCACGGCAAAGACCGTCTCGGGCGTGAGCGTGAGATCCGGCGGGCCGAGTTGAGAACCGCGCGCAAACTCCCGCGGCGGCGGCAGGTCACGCGCGTCGCCTTCGGGCGCGCCGGCGTCGACCCACCGACGGATCAGGACAATCTCCGCCTCGCTCAGGCGCCGAACTCCGGTGAAGTCGCCGTGTCCCGCGACGGGCTTCCAGGGCGGCATCCGTCGCGCCTCGGTGGCAAGCGCGATCTGCTGCCGCCAGGGATACGCGTCACGATACGTCGTCAGCGAGAACGGCGCGGCTTCGCCGGGACGGTGACACACCTGGCAGTGCTGCTGAAAGACCCTGACGACCTGATCGTTGAACGTGACCAGTTTGTCCTCGGCGATCGCCGTCGCGGTCACCGCCAGCGTCGCGGACAGGACCGTCACCAGTGTCGTCGATCTGATGAGCGCTTGCAGTGCCACCCGCATGATCGGCATCTCAGCCCAGACGATGATAGCGTAAGCCCTCATGCGCACGCGGATCACGGGCGGCTGGGTCGTCGGCTTCGAGCGCGGCAGCCACGCGCTCTGGCGCGATGGCGTGGTCGTGGTCGAGGGCGATCGCGTGCTCCACGTGGGTCCGCCCTTCGAGGGTCGCGTCGACCGAGAGATCGACGCGCGCGGAAAGCTCGTGGCGCCGGGCTTCATCGATTGTCACGTGCACAGCGGACATCGCGCCTCGCATCGCCTCATCACCGACACCGGCCGCCCCGATTACTACGGCCAGCCGTTTCTCGACATCAGCGTGCCGCGCGAGGGCACGCGCGTGGGCGGCGATCCGCGCTACCTGCGACCCGACGCCCCGGACGCCGAGGCCGGCACGCGCCTGCACGCAGCGTTCACGGTCGCCGAGCTGCTGCGCTCCGGCACCACGTCGTTCATGGAGTTCGGCAGCCAGCTCCGTGTGCAGGAGGCGCTGCTCGCCGAGGTCGAGCGCCGCGGTCTCCGCGCCTGGCTCGGGCCGGGGTTCGATTCGGGCCGCTGGGTCGGTGATGCGCGGGGCCGGCTCACGCGCGTCGTGGACGAGGCGGCGGGCAACAAGGAGTTCGAGGCGGCGTGTGCGTTCATCCGACGGGTGCACGGCGCCTGCGACGGCCGCGTCTCCGGCCTGCTCGTTCCACGCGAGGTCGAGACGTGCGTACCGAGCCTGCTGCGCGCCACGCGGAAGGCGGCGAGCGAGCTTGGCGTCCCGATCACGATCCATGCGGCCTACAGCGTGATCGAGTTCCACGACATCGTGCACGAGCACCGCATGACGCCCGTCGAGCTGCTCGCGTCAATCGGGCTGCTCGGTCCGGACCTGACCATCGGCCACGCCAACATGCCGGCGGAAAGCTATCGCTTTTTCGCCGGCGGCCACGACATCGAGCTCATGGGGCGCCACGGGGTTTCCATCTCGCACTGCCCGGTGAACATCGCGCGGCGCGGCCGCACGCTCGATTCGTGGCGGCGCTACCGCGATGCCGGCATCAACATCGCGCTCGGCAGCGACACCTATCCGCGGGACATGATCATGCAGATGCGCACGGCATCCTACTTCGGCAAGGTCACCAGCGGCGATCTCGGCGCCGCATCCGCCGCCGAGGTGTTCGCCGCGGCAACCCTGGGCGGTGCGCGGGCGGTCGGCTGCGACGACGTCGGTCGGCTGGCCCCGGGAGCAAAGGCCGACATCGTCATCATCGACATCGGCGGCCGCGACACGCTGCGCTGGGGGCCGGTGCGCGACCCGATCAAGAGCCTGGTCGAATGCGGCATCGCCGACGACGTGGAGACGGTGCTCGTCGACGGCATCGTCCGCATGGAGAACCGACACATTCCGGACGTCGACATCGCAACCCTGCGCGCCGTGGCCCAGAGCTCCGGCGAAGACGTCTGGTCACGCCTCGCGGAATGGGATCCGCTTCGTCGTTCCGCGGAGCAGATGAGCCCCTGGTCGTTCCCGCTGAAAGGCTAGCGCATGGCAGAAACGGCGGACGTAGTCGTCATCGGCGGCGGGGTCATCGGCACCAGCATCGCCTTCGCGCTCGCCTCGGCGGGCGTGAAGCGCGTCGTGCTGCTCGAGAAGAGCGCGCTCGCCAGCGGCGCGTCGGGACGCTCGAGCGCCCTGGTGCGAATGCACTACACCAACGTCGAGGACGCGCGGCTGGCGTGGGCGAGCTATCCGGTCTTCCGCGACTGGACCGAACGCATGAGCGGCCCGGCCGTGTTCCGGCGCACCGGCGTCGTCGCGGTCGTCGGACCGGACGACGCCGCGGCGCTGCGTCGCAATGTCGAGATGCTGCGCGGCATCGGCATCGACACGGTTGCCATCTCGCCGGCCGACCTCAAGGCGCTGCAGCCGTTCGCGAACGTCGACGACCTCGGCGCCGCGGCATACGAGCCGGCGAGTGGCTACGCGAGCCCGGTCGACGTGGTCGAAGGTTTTCGCCGGCAGGCGCAGGCGCGCGGCGCGCAGATCCGCCAGTGGACGCCGGTCACGCGCGTCGTGCGGCGCGAGAGCGCGGTGACCGGCGTGGAGACGCCCTCGGGCGCCATCGACGCGGGCGCCGTCGTCGTGGCCGCCGGCGCGTGGGCGCCCCGGTTGTGCAGAGAGCTCGGGCTCGCGCTGCCCGCGCGCCCGAAGGCGCTCGACACGATGCTGGTGACGCGGCCGCGCGAGATGGCGACGCCGCACATGGTCGTGCTCGATCACGTGCTGGGGACGTATTTCCGGCCGGAGAGCGACGTGCTCACCATCGCGGGCGTGCCGTGCCAGGTCTGGGACATCGATCCGGACACGATGGCGACGGGACTACCGCCCTCGGCGCCGGTTGAAGGGGCGCAGCTCCTCACCCAACGCTTCCCCGCCATGGAGGGCGCCGAGCTCGCGCGCGGCTATCGCGCCTTCGACTGCTACAGCCCGGATCGCCACGCGATCATCGGCAGAGCACCGGGCATCGATGGGCTGTACCTCGCGACCGCGTTCAGCGGCTCGGGGTTCAAGATCGCGCCCGCGGTCGGCACGTGCGTGGCGGAGCTGATCACCGAAGGACGCGCGCGCAGCGTCGACATCAGCGCCTTCCGCGTCGAGCGATTCGCCGAGGGCAAGCTGATCGCCGGCGCCCACCCTTACAAGCCACGGCGCGACCACGTGGAGCCCACGCGCTAACACATGGCGGTCTACGTCGTCCGGCGGCTGCTACAAGCCGTGCCGCTGCTGATCGGCGTGTCGCTCGCGGGCTTCGTGCTGCTGCGGCTGGCGCCGGGCGGCCCCATGGCCGTATACGCGCAGAACCCGAGCATGAGCGAGGCCGATCTGCGACGGATCGAGCACAGCCTGGGACTCGATCAGCCGATCCACGTGCAGTACGTCAAGTGGGCCGCCGGCATGGCGGCGGGCGAGCTCGGCTACTCGTACCGCACCGGGCGTCCGGTCGGCAGCGTGATCGTCGAGCGGGTGCCGGCCACGCTGACGTTGATGGCGTTCGCCTACGGCATCGCGATCGTGCTCGGGCTCGCGACGGGCATCGTCAGCGCCGTGCGCCGTCACTCGCTCTTCGACTACGCCGCGACCACCGCCGCGATGGTCGGCCTGTCGGTGCCGACGTTCTGGTTCGGGCTGATCGTGGTCATCATCTTCGCCGGCGGCCTTCGCTGGATCCCGTCGGGCGGCATGGCGACGCTCGGCGCGCCGTTTTCGCTGTGGGACCGCTTCATCCATCTCGTCGGGCCGGCCTCCGTTCTCGGCCTCTGGATGACGGCGACGTGGAGCCGCTACACGCGCTCGAGCGTGCTCGAGGTCGTCGGGCAGGACTTCATCCGGACCGCGCGCGCGAAGGGCCTGCGCGACGGCACGGTGCTGCTGCGCCACACGCTGCGCAACGCACTCATCCCGCTGATCACGCTCGCCGGCCTCGAGTTCCGCAATCTGTTCGGCGGTGCGCTGGTGACGGAGACGGTGTTCTCGTGGCCCGGCGTCGGCCGCCTCTATCTCGACTCGCTGAACTATCAGGATTACTCCGTGATTCTCGGCCTGCTGCTCATGACGTCGCTCACGGTGGTGGCCGGCAGTCTGCTCGCCGACGTGCTGTACGCCGCCGCCGATCCGCGGATTCGGCTCGGCTGATGCTCGATCGCTCGATCGTGTGGCGCCGCTTCACGCGCAATCGCCTGGCCTCCGCGGGCGCGGTCGGCGTGCTCGTGCTCGTGGTACTCGCCGTGCTCGCGCCGTGGGTCGCGCCGCGCGATCCCCTCTACATCGACATGGATCACAAGTTCGCGCGGCCAGGCGAGGCAGGCTTCGTGCTCGGCGCGGACGAGCTGGGGCGCGACATCCTGAGCCGCCTGCTCCACGCCGGGCGCGTGTCGCTCGCGGTCGGGCTCATCACGGCGGTCATCGCGGTGCTCGTGGGCTCGTTGCTCGGCGCGATCGCCGGGTTTTACGGCGGCGCCGTCGACAGCGCGATCATGCGCATCGTCGACGTGCTGCTCTCGATCCCGACGATTTTTCTGCTGCTCGCGCTGTCGGCGTTCCTGAAGCCGACGATGGGGACGATCACGCTGATCATCGGGCTCAACTCGTGGATGTCGGTGGCGCGGATGGTGCGCGCCCAGGTCCTGTCGCTGAAGGAGCAGGAGTTCGTGCTGGCCGCGCGTGCGGCGGGCGCGGGCGCGCGGCGGCTGATCGTCCGTCAGCTCTTGCCCAACGCCGTCGCGCCGGTGCTCGTGGCCGCGACGCTCACCGTCGCCACGGCCATCCTGCTCGAATCCTCGCTGAGCTACCTCGGCTACGGCATCCAGCCGCCCACGGCGAGCTGGGGCAACATGCTGAACAACGCGCAGTCCTATGTGCTCTATGCGCCCTGGGTGGCCGTGTATCCGGGCGCCATGATCAGTCTCACCGTGCTGAGCTTCAACTTCGCCGGCGACGGGCTGCGCGACGCGCTCGACCCGCGCCTCGGGCCATGAGGAGGCTTCCATGACGCTCACCAGACGACGCTTTCTCGCGGTCACCGCAGCCGTGGGTGTCGCCGGCGCCGCCGGCGTGCGGACCGTGGCAGCGCAGACGTCGGCGCCCCAGACGGGCGCGCCGCAGAAGGGCGGCCAGATCATCGTCGGCATCTCGCAGGAGCCGCAGAACTTCAACCCGCTCATGCCGACGATCGAGAGCCAGCGCGGCGTTCACATGGCCATCTTCGACGATCTCTGGCGCGTCGACGGCCGCGGCACGTTCGTGCCGAATCTGGCGCTCGCCATGCCGACGCAGTCGAACGGCGGCATCTCGAAGGACGGCACGGTGTTCACGGTCAAGCTGCGCTCGGACGCCCGCTGGCACGACGGCCAGCCGTTCAGCGCGCGCGACGTCGTGTTCACGTGGAAGACGCTGCTCGGCGGCAAGGTGACGGCGTTCTCGACCGTGGGGTTCGATCAGATCGCCGACATGTGGGCGCCGGACGACACGACGCTGAAGTGGAAGATGAAGCAGCCGTACGCGCCGATCCTCGAGATGTTGAGCGATCTCTTCATCGTCCCCGAGCACGTGCTGGGTAAGAGCGCGGACATCAACAAGGACGAGTTCAACACGCGGCGCCCTATCGGCACCGGGCCCTTCAAGTTCGTGCAGTGGGCCTCGGGTGAGCACGTGACGCTGGAGGCGCACCGCGGCTATCACGGCCCCGGGCCGTATCTCGACCGGCTGATCTTCAAGTACATCCCGGATCTCACCGTGCTGTTCACGCAGCTCAAGACGGGTGAGATCGACATCGCCGGCATCCAGGGCATCCCCGTCGATCTGTATCCCGAGGCCAAGACGCTCACGAACATCAACCTGTACGTCGATCCCTCGACGAGCTACGAGACGATCGCGCCGAACCACCTGCTGCCGATGTTCCACGACAAGCGCATGCGGCAGGCGCTCTACTTCGGCATGGACAAGAAGCCGATCGTCGAGAAGATCTACCTCGGCCTGGCGCCCGAGTCGGAGAGCTACGTGCCGCCGCAGTCGTGGGGGTACAACCCGAAGGTCAAGGGCCACCACCGGTACGATCCCGAGCGCGCGAAGAAGCTGCTGGACGAGATCGGCTGGAAGATGGGATCCGACGGCATCCGCGTGAAGGACGGCAAGCGGCTGTCGTTCGAGAACGCGTGCACGGCCGGCAACAAGCAGCGCGAGCAGATCCAGCAGCTGCTGCAGCAGCAGTGGCGGCAGATCGGCGTCGAGATGAAGATCAACAACAAGCCGGCGGCGGTGCTGTTCGGCGACTTCTATCGGATGTCGAAGTTCGAGACGATCATCATCGGCATGGCGATGGGGCCGGACCCCGAGCACAGCTTCCGGCTGCACAGCAAGTACATCCCCGCCAAGGGCGGCCTCGGCCGCAACTCCATCGCCTACGAGAATCCCGAGGTCGACCGGCTGCTCGATGCCGGCGTGCGCGACATCGACCGCGAGAAACGCAAGAAGACGTACTTCCGCCTGCAGGAAGTCCTGGCCGACGAGGTGCCGTACCTGCCCATCTACCACTTCGTCAACATTCGCGGCACGCGCAAGGGCGTCGAGGGGTTCCGCCCCAACGCGAACATGCAGGAATACTCGTGGAACACCAACGAGTGGTGGGTGCGCAAGGCGTGAGCGGCTAGGTTTTCGGCCGCTCCACCAGCGCGCCGCGCTCGATCGCGAAGATGCGATCGGCCACGCCGACCACCTCGCGGCTGTGCGTCACCATCACGACGGTGCGGCCGGCCTCGCGCGCGAGCGTGTCGAGCACATCGAGGACATCGGCGGCCGTCTCGGCGTCGAGATTGCCCGTCGGCTCGTCGGCCAGAATCAGCGCCGGATCGTGGATCAGCGCGCGCGCGATCGCCACGCGCTGCTGCTCGCCGCCGGACAGCCGCTCGGGATAGCTGTCGCCGCGGCCACCGAGGCCCACGCGGTCGAGCAGCTCGCGTGCGCGCACAAGTCCCTTGGCGTCCGCGCGGCCGTTCAGGTCGAGCGGCAATATCAGATTCTCCTCGACGGTCAGCAGCGGGATGAGATTGAAGAACTGGAAGACGAAGCCGACGTGCGCGCGGCGGAACCGCGTGAGCGCCTGCTCGTCGAGCGCCGTGAGATCCGTCCCGTCCACGAGCACCGCGCCCGCCGTCGGCCGGTCGATGCCGGCCATGACATTGAGCAGCGTCGACTTGCCCGACCCGCTGCGCCCGATGAGCACGACGATTTCGCCACGCGCGATCGTCAGGGAGACGTCGCGCAGGACCGCGCGCTCGACCTCGCCCTCGCGATAGGCCTTGCTGACGTGCCGGAGCTCGACGGCGTTTACGTGGGCCTCGCCTCGTCGCGAAACCGCGTCGGCGACGCGGCGGCGCCCCGCTCGATCAGTCTCGGGTACTCGCGTGCGAACGTCGCGATGATCTCCGCGGTCGGCACGTCGGCGTGCGCGCCGCGGTCGATTAGATATTCCATGTGGCGGCGGCCCGCGCGATCGTACGCCTGGAAGATCGAGTCCCCGCGTCCGTCGAACTCGAGCGGCGTGACGCCGAAGCGCTCGCACAGCGCGAGATCGAACGCGGGCGTCGCCTTCACCCACCGGCCATCGAGCGCCAGCTCGACGTAGCCGTGGTAATAGAACACGTCGCCGCCGACGAGCTCGCGCAGCTTTGGCGTGCACAGGTGATTGCGCACGTCGGCAAACCGCAGCCGCGCCGGGATGCCGGCCGCGCGCGCGGCGGCAGTCAGCAATGCGGCCTTGCCCACGCAGAAGCCGGCGCCCTTCGCGAGCACCGCGCTGGCCCGATACGTGTCGGGCGCCTGGTAGTCGCAGTACGGCGTATACGTCACGCCGTCGCGGGTCGCGTAGTACAGCGCGATCGCGCGGCGTCGCGGGTCACGCTCCCCGGCGGTGGCCTTCTGCACGAAGGCCGCAATCTCCGGGTGATCGCTATCCACGAACGTCGCGGGGCGCAGCCAGCGCTCGTCGGTCGTCATGCGCCAAGTGTACAGGCGCGACAGGCGCTATGATCGCCGTCATACCGGAGGGGACGCCCATGGCACACACTCGGTCGGTGCGCAACGGTGGCGAGATCATCGTCGAATACCTCGTCCGCGAGAAGGTGCCGTACGTCTTCGGCCTGTGCGGCCACGGCAACGTCGGGCTGCTCGACGCGCTCTACGATCGCACCGACGCGATCCGGACGATCTCCACCCGGCACGAGCAGACGGCCGGACACATGGCCGACGCGTTCTTCCGTGTCGCCCACCGCCCGGTGGCGACACTCACGTCGTGCGGGCCGGGGTCGGCCAACATCCCCATCGCGCTCGCCAACGCGTTCATGGACTCCTCGGCGTTCCTCGCGATCACCGCGAACGTTCCGACGTCGCAGTTCAACCGTGCCGCGTTCCAGGAAACGTATCGCCACTTCCAGGCCGACTTCCCGTCCGTCGTGCGCTCGTACGTCAAGCACAGCTGGCAGCCGACGCGCGTCGACATGCTGCCCGTGGCACTCCGCCAGGCCTTCGCCACGATGCTGAGCGGCCGACCCGGGCCGGTGAACCTCGACATCCCGTTCAACCTCTTCAAGGAAGACGCCGACGTCGAGGTGCCCGATCCCGCCGCGTGGCGGGAGGGCATCAGCTCACGGAGCGGCGGCGATCCCGAGATCGTGAGGCGCGTGGTGGATCGCCTGGCGCGTGCGCGGCGACCACTGATCTACGCCGGCCACGGCGTCGCGCTGTCCGAGGCCACCGCGGAGCTGACCGATCTCGCGCGCCGCCTGCGCATCCCGGTCATCTTCGCGCCGAACGCACTCGGTGCGGTGCCGATGGACGATCCGCTCGCGCTCGGATTCGTCGGGCGCAACGGAGTGTTTCACGCCAACGAGGCGGCGCGCACGTGCGACGTGCTGCTCGCCATCGGCGTGCGCTTCGACGACCGCTCGTCGAGCTCGTGGATTCCCGGGTACTCGTTCAACATTCCGCCGACGCAGCTGATCCACGTCGACATCGACCCGAGCGAGATCGGCCGCAACTACCCGGTGGACGTCGGCATCGTCGCCGACGCGCGCACGGTGCTGCGCCAGATGCTCGGCGCGGCCGACGCCGTGCGTCCCGAGCCGGCGGCGCGCGAGGCATGGCTGGCGGAGACGGCCAAGTGGCGCGCGCAGTGGGACGACTTCGTGCGGCCCGGCGCCGCCAGCGACGCGGAGCCGATCCATCCGCAGCGCGTGGTCGCCGCCCTGCGCGCGGTGATGCCCGATGACGGGCTCGTGCTGCCCGACGTCGGCGTGCACCACAACTGGATGGTTCAGTTCTGGCTCGCGCGCCGACCCAGCACGATCCTGAGCACGTGGGGCTTCGGCGCGATGGGGTTCGGCGTGTGCGGCGTGCTGGGCGCCAAGCTCGCCGCGCCGAGCAAGCCCTGCGTGGCCGTCTGCGGCGACGGCGGCTTCATGATGCGGCCCGACGTGTTGTGCACCGCGGTGGAGTACGACATCCCGGCGGTGTGGCTCGTCTGGAACAACTTCGCGTACGGCGGCATTCGCGACATCCAGACGGGGCTTCTGGCCAAGCGCGAGATCGCCACCAGCTTCGTGCGCGAGCGCGACGGACAGCTGTACAATCCCGACTTCGTGGCGCTCGCGCGTGCGTGCGGCGCCGACGGCCTGCGCGTCACGCGGCCCAGCGATCTCGCGCCGGCTATCGAGCACGCGCTCGCTGCGAACGCGCCGTTCGTGCTCGACGTCCACGTCGACCGCGACATCAAGCCGCCGGCCGTCGGCACGTGGGAGCTGCCGCCCCTGCCGTATGGTGAGCCCGCGTTCGGGCGGCGGCGGTTGCCGGGCGCGTCGTGATCCGTCGGTGGCCGGTCGGGTCGTGACGGAGCCGCCGGGCCTCTTCGATCCCGGCCGCATCGGCACGCTGGATCTGAAGAACCGGATCCTGATGGCGCCGATGGAGAAGAACCTCGCGCTGCCGACGGGCGGCGTCACGCAGCGCTACATCGATTACTGTGAGGCGCGCGCCGCGGGCGGCGCGGCACTGCTGCTGCTGGAATCGATGTACGTCCATCCCGCGGGCCAGAATCACCGCAATCAGCTCGGCCTCCACGACGACGAGCTGATCGCCGGCTATCGGCGCTTGATCGACGCCTGCCACCGTCACGGGGCGCTCGTCGGCGCGGAGCTGCAGTTCGGCGGCCGCCAAACGACGTCGCTCATTACCGGCGTGCAGCCGTGGGCGCCGTCGCCGGTAGCGTGCGCGGTGCTCGCGGGCGGCGACGTTCCGCGCGCGCTCACCATCGACGAGATTCGCGAGCTCGTCGACGCGTTCGCGGCCGCGGCGCGGCGGGCGGTGGCGGCGGGCTTCGACGTCGTCGAGGTTCACGGCGCCCACGGCTACATCGTGGGCCAGTTCCTGTCGCCCTACGCCAACCACCGCGACGACGAGTACGGCGGCGACTTCGAGCGGCGCCTCCGCTTTCCGCTCGAGGTCGTGCGCGCGGTGCGCGACGCCGTGGGGCCGCGCGTGCCCGTGCTCTATCGCCTCACCGCGGACGAGCACATCGAGGGCGGCCTCACGCTGGCCGATACCTCGCGGATCGCGCCCCACCTGCAGGTCGCCGGCGTGGATCTGCTCGACGTGTCGGCCGGGATCTACGAGTCCGCGATGTGGATCGCGCAGCCGATGGAGATGGCCCCCGGCTGCCTCGCTCCCGCCGCGCGTGAGATTCGCGACGCCGTCACGATTCCGGTCAGCGTCGCGGGCCGAATCACTGACGGGCGAGTCGCGTCGCAGATTCTCGAGCGCGGCGATGCGGATTTCGTCACCCTCGGCCGCGCGCTGCACGCCGATCCCGAGTGGCCGCGCAAGGTTCGCGAGCGGCGCGAGAGCGAGATCGTGGCGTGCGTCGCCTGTCTGACCTGCAACGATCTGCTCGGCAAGAACGTGCCGGTCCTGTGTCTGGCCAACACCCGAACCGGTCGCGAGCGCGACTATGCCATCCGTCGCACCGGGCGCCCCGAGCGCGTGGTGATCGTCGGCGCCGGCCCGGCCGGGCTCGAAGTCGCACGCGTGCTGGCGCTGCGTGGCCACGCGGTGACGGTCTTCGAGCGCCGGGCCGAGCCCGGCGGCCAGCTGCTGCTGAACCGGCTCGTGCCGGGGCGTGCAGAGCTCGCCGGCCTCGCGGTATCGCTCGCCGGCGCGGCCGCGCGCGCCGGTGCCGACATGCGGTTCGGCGTCAACGCCACCGTCGAGAGCATTCTCGCCGAGCACCCGGACACGGTCGTTCTGGCTACGGGCGCCGAGCCCGGCATCCCGCCGATTCCGGGCATCCTGAAGGGGCCCGTCGTCGGACCGTTCGACGTCATCCGCCGCCCTGCGGGCGATGTGCGCCGCGCGCTCGTGATCGGCGGCGGCATGCTCGGCGTCGCAACCGCGCACGTCATCGCCGAGCGCGGCGCGGACGTTATCGTGGCCGAGACGGGCGCCGATCTCGCCGGTGAGCTCGGGCTGCGGCCGCGCTGGCAGTTCGTGGCCGATCTGCGCGCGCGTCGCAATGTGACCGTGTTCGTCGGCACGACGGTCGAAGAGCTCGGCCCGGACAGCGCACGGCTGCGTCGCGCGGGTGAGGAGATCGGTGTGCGCGGGCTCGATCTCGTCGTCGCGACGCGGCCGATGGTGCCCGTCTCCGCGCTCGGTGACGCGCTGAAGGCGCTGCGCCACGGGCCTGCCGTGTTCGACGTCGGCGATTGCCGCGAGCCGCGCACGGCGTTCGAAGCGATGCAGGAGGCGGCGGCGCTGGGGCATCGGCTGTAGCAGGCGGCTGAAAGAGGCTCGGCTGCCGCCCTGGGCGACATGGCGATGCTCCGCATTGTTCGGCGCCACGCGGCAGACCGACGTCTCTGTATCGACTAGTGGGCATTGACACGGTCGACGCGTGCAGCGTGCGCGCCGTTGCCAACGCCTTCAGGAATGCCCGCTTGGCGCATCAGCGCCGCTCTCCGACGTATTTCGTGTACTGATCACGAAAATTTCGCGATGACATCGAATCGTCGACCGCCGAGGCGCCGGGGAGCTGCCAAAAGCCGGGTATAGAGTCGGCGCAGGTAAATGGAGGACGCACCGATGGTCACGCTCGCCGATCTCGATCATGAGCCGCTGCGAACCTCTCCGCGCTTCGTGCCGACGCCCGAGCCAGTTGCAGAGCTCGACCGGCTCGGCGATCAGATCGCAGAGCTCTCTGCGCATCTCGACGCCGCCACCGCGCGGCTGCTCGATCTCATCTGCGAATTCGACGAGCGCGGCGGTTGGACCAACGGCTTCCGCTCGTGCGCCGAGTGGCTGACGTGGCGCATCGGGCTCGATCCTGGCGCCGCGCGCGAGCGGGTCCGCGTGGCCCGCGCGCTGGGGACACTGCCGCGGCTGGCACAGGCGCTGGCGCGTGGAGAATTGTCGTACTCAAAAGTGCGCGCGCTCACGCGGGTGGCGACGCCGGAGACCGAGGAGCGGCTGCTGGCGGTCGGCCGCGCCGGCACCGCGAAGCACGTCGAGCTCATCGTGCGTGGCTGGCGCCGAGCCGACCGCAAGGCGGAAGCGGCGGAGACGACGCGGCGGCACTGCAGCCGCTGGCTGCAGGCGTATCAGAGCGCCGATGGCATGTTCGTCATTCGAGGCCAGCTCGAGCCCGAGGTCGGCGCCGTCATTGTCAAGGCACTGATCGCCGCGCAGGAGTCGCTCTATCGGCGGCGCCACGTCAAAGGCGGCTCTGCCGACGCGCCCGGCGATGGTCCGCGAGACACCTGGGAGCAGCAGCAGGCGGACGCGCTCGCGCTCGTTGTCGAGACGGCGCTGCACCACGGGATCGACCCGGGCCCACCGGCCGAGCGCTACCAGGTGGTCGTCCACGTCGACGCCGCTGTGCTTGCGGATGCCGACGCCGCGGGCCAGTCGGTGCTCGAAGAGGGAACGCGCGTTTCTGCAGAAACGTCGCAGCGCCTCGCGTGCGACGCGACCCGCGTGGTGATGCGCCACGATTCGGACGGTCGGATCACCGAAGTGGGTGCGCGGACACGCATCATTCCGCCGGCGCTACGGCGTGCGCTCGAGCATCGCGATCGCGGGTGTCGCTTCCCGGGGTGCGGCCTGCGCTTCACTCAGGGCCATCACATTCGCCACTGGGCGCACGGCGGACCCACCACGCCGTCGAATCTGGTCTTACTGTGCCGTCGACATCACCGCGCAGTGCACGAAGACGGCTTCCAGGTGCATCGAAGCCCCACCGGTGAGCTCGAATTCCGCTCGCCGCACGGCCGCCTCATTACCGAGGTCCCGCCGGAGCCCGCGGTGCCAACGGTACCGTTCGCGGCGCTACAGGCACAGAACCAGGAGTTCGGCGTTCACATCGACGCGCGCACGTCGATGCCGAGCTGGCTTGGCGAGCGTCTGGACGTCGGGTATGCGATTGACGTGCTGCACCCGCTGGCAACAGGTTAGTCTCCATGCGGTCGAGCTGCCTCGTCATCTTGTTGCTGGCCGTCCTGGCCGGCTGCGCCACGCTCAAGAACACGCCACAGGAGGACTACGTCTGGGGAATGGGCCGGATCTGCGATTCGCAGAGCGCCTTCTGGAAGATGGAGAGCGTCAGGGCGGACGGCAGCTACACTGTGCGTGGCGCGACGAACGGGCCGTCGGGCTCGCACGACTATCTCGCGTGCATGCAGCAACAGATGAAGGCCAGGCCGTACGGACAGTGGCTGCGCGAACAGCCGCCCGCCCGCTGACCTAGCCTACGAGCGTCGCCTTCCACGCGCTGCGGCGAGGAAAATGCCGGCGCAGACCGCTGCCGTCAGAATCCCGCATCCAATAGTGAAGGCGACGATACCAGCGCGAGACGAATGCAGCGAGATACCGCCGATGAGACCGATGCAACTGCCTACCACGAGCCCGATCAACCCGGAGATGTACCCCCACTGCACCGAGTCTTCTGCTTCACCTGCTTGAGGTTGTCCCACCGATCGACGAGTCATTTCGACTGTGCGTGCAACACAAGCGATTGCTCCGAGCAGGCAGCCGGCGGCCGTGACTAGTTCGATGACCGACCCCTCGCGTGTGCCGGCCACAAGATAGTGACCGATGAAATACAGTGCCAACAACGCACTGCCAGCCCCGATTCCCGCGACCACGGCTGGACGACCGAGGAGTCCCGTTTGCACGATATCGTCCTCGCTATGTTGTCAGCTGGTGTTCGACTCGCCTGAGCATCACAGATTCGCCAGCGACCTTAGCCGCGGATCGAGCTCGTCCCGCAGCGCATCGCCGACGAGGTTGACGGCAACGACGGTCAGCATGATGCAGAAGCCGGGCACGGACGAGATCCACCAGGCGCGCAGCAAGTAGTTCCGGCCGGTGCTCAGATCGATGCCCCATTCCGGGATCGGGGGGCGCGGGCCGAGGCCGAGAAAGCTGAGCGAGGCGCCGAGGATGATCGACCACGCGATGGCGACGGTCGAGATGACGATGATGGGCGCGACGACGTTGGGCAGCACGTGCCGCACGGCCACGCGCGTGGGCCGAGAGCCGAGCGCGCGCGCCGCCTCGACGTAGGCGTTCTCGCGTACCGACAGCACATCGCCGCGCACGAGCCGCACGAACGTGGGGATGAGCGACACGCCGACGGCGAGCATGACGTTGACGGTCCCCTGCCCGAGCACGGCGACGACGACGAGCGCCATGAGGATGCCGGGAAACGCCATCATGATGTCGATCACCCGCATGACGAGCAGATCGGTCCAGCCGCCGATGACGCCGCACGCGAGGCCGACGACGACGCCGGCGGCCAGCGCGATGGCAACAGCGCCGAGGCCCGTCAGCAGCGACAGCCGCGCGCCGGTGATCGCGCGGCTGAAGATGTCGCGCCCGTACTGATCGGTGCCGAACGGGTGCGCGAGCGTCGGTGGCGACAGCGCCTCCGCCGGCCGCACCTTGATCGGATCGTAGGGCGCCAGAGCCGGCGCGAACACCGCGGCGACCGCGACGATACCCAGAACGACGACGCCGAGCAGCGCGGATTTCCGACGCCGCAAGAGACGCGGCACACGCACGGACCGCAACACGCGCACGTGCGGCGTCACGCGCTCGCCGCGTCGCGGTGCCGGATGCGCGGATCGAGCACCGAGTACGAGAGATCCACGAGCAGGTTGGTCAGCACGTAGCCGAGCGCGCTCACGAGCACGACGCCCTGGATGAGCGGATAGTCCTTGTCGAGCACCGCGGTCACCGCCAGCCGTCCCATCCCGCGCCGCGAGAACACGGTCTCGACGATGATCGTCCCCGCCAGGAGATTTCCGAGCTGCACGCCGATGATCGTCGTGACCGGAATGAGCGCGTTGCCGAGCGCGTGCTTGAGCGTGACGCCCCACTCGGACAGCCCCTTGGCGCGCGCGGTCGAGATGTAGCCGTTGCCGAGCACCTCGAGCAGGCTCGAGCGGACGAGCCGCGCGATGACTGCGGAGTAGTTCAACCCGATGGTCGCCGCCGGAAGCAGCAGGCGGTTCAGCCCGCCCTGCCCCGTCGCAGGCAGCCAGCCGAGCTGCAGCGAGAAGACGAAGATCAGAACCAGCCCGAGCCAGAAGCTCGGCATCGACACACCGCCGAGCGCCACGAGCATGGCCGCGCGATCGACCCACGTGTCGTGCCGGACGGCCGCGAGCAGGCCGAGCCCGACGCCGACAATGACGGCGATCACCAGCGCCGTCGCGGCCAGCTCCAGCGTGCTCGGCAGCTGCTCGGCGATCTCCTGGATCACCGGGCGGCGCGAGAAGATCGAGCGGCCGAAATCGCCGACGGCGGCGCG
>JBKOUQ010000099.1:0-3283 GCA_046723475.1 Candidatus Methylomirabilota bacterium | reverse complement strand
GTCCTCGATGATCGGAACGCCGAGCTCGGCAAATGGCGCCGGGTCGGCGGCGAACCCGAACGCGTGCGGCAGGATCACCGCGCCCGTACGACGGGTGCGGCGTGCGAGGGCGTCCTTGGCGGACAGCGAGAGCGTCTCGGGGTCGGCGTCCACGAGCACCGGCGTGGCGCCGACGCGGCGTACCGCGTGGTGGAGCGCGTCGCACACGTAGCTCGGGATCAACACATCGTGGCCGGCGCCGATGTCGAGTGCTGCCAGCGCCAGCTCGAGCGCGGCGGTGCCGGAGGCGACCACCGCGACGTCCTCGACGCCGAGCCGCGCCGCGAGCTCCGCTTCGAAGCCTCGGACCTCGGGTCCCTGGGCGAGCTGGCCCGACCTGACGACGCGCGCGACGCGCTCGACATCTTCGTCGCTGATCGACGGGCGAGAGTGGTCGATCACAGGTTGAGGAGGAGGCGGATGCTCTGGAACGCTTCCGCGTACTTCACGCGCGCCTGGATGCCGCGGAAGTTCGCGGTCGACACGGCGAGCTCGAGGATCGAGAGGTCCTCGATGTTCGTCTTCGCCACCTGCGAGCGGTGAGCCTCGAGGCAGGCGAGCTTCTTGTCCAAAACCTTTTCGATGTCGGTGAAGCAGTTCGGCGTGAAGTTGACGGTCGTGGGGCCCTCGTAGAACAGGAAGTTCGGGACGTACCGCGTCGCGGACAGCGTGCCCTGGGCGAGGTTGCGATGATCCTGGTGCGTGTCCTCGGGAAAGTTGACGAGAATCATCCGCGGCTGCACGTCGCGGATCACCGCCTCCAGCCGCACGATCATCTCGCGGTTGAGCGGGATCTCGGTGTCCTGATAGCCGCCCCAGTACACCTCGCGCGCGCCGATGATCAGGGCGGAGTCTTGCTGCTCGCGGCGGCGCACGGCGCCGTCGCCGCCGAGCGAGCCGTCCGAGGCCACGTAGAGGTAGACGTTGTGACCCCGCTCGGCGTACTTCGTGAGCATGCCGCCACAGCCGAACTCGATGTCGTCGGGATGCGCGCCGATGGCGAGAACGTTCACTCAGGGCTCCCCGGTCCAGGCGTCGCCGCGACGGAGGATCGCGAGACTCGCATCGCCGTGCATCAATAATAAGTCGACGGCCGACAGGAACGGCACGAAATCCCCGTATTGTTGCGCGTACACGGGGTGGCCGTATGCCTGGTAGAGCACGCGAATGCCCGCATCGTCGAAGCGCTTGCCTTCCATATATCGGCCGCCGTGCGGGCCGGCGAGATACGTGTCGGCTCCGACGGCCCGGCACAGCGCGATGAGCCGGCCCGTCGGATCGTCGTCGTCGACGCCGAGCGATGAGGCCAGGCGCACGGGTGTCGTCACGCCGATCGCGCGACCGAGCCACTCGGCGCTCGCCACCGCAACCGACGTCAGCCGCTCCCAGCTCGGCGCGTACAGCGCCACGAGCGCGTCACGGTACGCGCGCCAGTGCGGGGCGTCCGCGTAGGCGTGCTCCAGAGCTTGCAGGTGACGCGAAGCCCAGGGCTGATCGCCGTCGACCTCGACATCCGCGATGCGCATGCCGAGCCGCACCCGCACGGGCACGGTCAGCCAGCGCGCGCCCGCCGGGGTCTTGATCCGGTTGCGGTTCTGCCAGCCGTTCTTCTCGTACTGGACCGTGTCGAGGAAGATCAAGAGATCGGCGGCCGCCCACTTCGCGAGGTAACCGAGCCACGGCAGGTAGTGCGGCTGGTGGATCGCGACCTTCACGAGGCCCTCACGAAGATCGGATTGCTCAGCAGCCGCCCGCCGGCGGCGGCGCGCGCGTCGATGCGGAACACCGCGGGCTGCCCGTCCCACGTCTCGCGGCGGGTGACACGGAACGGCGTCGAGCCGCTCCACGCTTCCACGATCGAGCCGTTGCGCACGAGTGTGATCCGCACGTCGGTGGCGCGCGGCTCGACGGTCCCGACGGCAACGGTGACCTCGAGTGGCGCGCCCGGCCGCGCGTGGAGCGTTTGGCCCGAGACCGCATCGCTCTCGCCGGCGCGAGCCGTGAATTCATCCAGGGCCAGGCCTGTGTCAATGGTGCGCTGCAGCGCGTACATCCGGCCGGCGCGCAGGGCCTCGAGGATGGCGGACTCCGAGCGCTCGCGGACGAGGAAGACGGTCTGGATGGAGCCGAGTCGCTTGCCGGCGCTCGGATCGTGGAACGCCGCCTCGCCGAGGGCCCACGGCACGCGCGTACGCTGGCCCAGCGCGTACTCTCCGAGCAGTCGATCCCACGCCTCGCCCGGCAGCTCGACGCGCGTCGCGTCCTCGTACACCGCACCGAAGGCGGTGTAGCCGAAGGTTTTCAGCAGCTCGTCCGGATACGGCTCCGTCGACCACGCCACGCGCACCGGGCCCACCGTCTGCTCGCCGATGTCGCGGGCCTCCGGCAGCGACCAGACCGCGACCCCGCCGGCGCGCCCGACGTAATCGATGAAGTCCTGATACGGCGCTGCGCCGGCATCGGCGAAGGCGGGATACGGCGTGTACACGAACGGCCAGCCGCGCACGATCGCGGTGATCCCCACCGCGCACAGGACGAGCCCGGGAAGCCAGGCGCGGTGCCGCGTCACGACCACCGCATGGGCGATCCGGTGCCGCTGGCTCCGCGGTCGCGTCAGCATGACGATGCCCGGCACGACGAGCGCGGCCGGCAGCGCGTCGAGCAGCGTCTGCCACCCCGCGCCGCCGGCTGCGGCGTTGCCGATGACGGGCAGCTTCGCGAGCGCCTCCGGTCCGAGCCCCCAGACGAGCAGATTCTTCTGAACTCCGTGCAGTGTCATCGCGAGCGAAAACGGCGAGCCGCTCCAGAAGTAATGCGGCATCGCCTCGACGCCGGGCACGATCAGCACGTCCGGCCGCGCCGCGCGTGCCTGCGCCGCCCGCGCGAAGTACTCGGTGACGCGCCCATGCACGCCGCGCGACTCGTAGGTGACGCGCGTGAGCGAGCGGAACGGCGGCAGGCTGTACTCGACGCGGTTCAGATAGTTCTCCGACAGCAACACGGCGCCGATCCCTTGCCGAGCCGCCATGGCGCCGAGCTCGTCCAGCGTGAAATCGCCGGTCGAGATGTCGGAGTGCACGTGCACGACCGCGGCGAGGCGCTCGTACCGATCGGACGCGCGCGCCGGCGTCACGGCCATCGCGACGAGCAGTGCCCCGAGCAGCGCGGCGACGCGGACCACCGCGCGCCCGGGCATCAGGCGCGCACCGCCGCGCATGACGCGTGCACTCGCGCGGCCACGCGC
>JBKOUQ010000146.1:0-20563 GCA_046723475.1 Candidatus Methylomirabilota bacterium | reverse complement strand
GTCGTAGGAAGACCGCATAGGCCTTCCAGTCGATCTCGTCCTCCCACGCCAACGGCACCGTGCTCCCGTCACTCGCCTCCGCGTTGATGACGACGACGACGGGCGCGCGGACGCTCGTCGGGAGCGTGTCCGGTACGGCCGCGAGATCCGCCACGATGTCGGCGTGTACGCGGGCGAGCTCGTCGAGAAGCGCCGGCCACGGTCGCGCGAACGGGTCCTTCGATGCCAGCGACGCCTGAATCGGCGGACCGGCCGGGCGGCGTCCGGCCAGCAGCTCACGCAGCTCGTCACGCGAGGGCCGATGCGTCTCCAGCAGGTGGTCGGCGATCTCGTGCAAGCTCCATTCATTGGGCCACGCGCGGCGACCGACGTGTGCCGCATCGGCGGCACGCAGGAACTTGTCGAGGTTGTCGAAGGCCGTGGCGACGCGGCGACGGATGACGGCCGCCGGCGCCAGCGTGCCGTTGTCGCGGAGATAATCACGGGCTCGCGCGCGGAGCGCGGCCTCGACGTCCGCCGGAACGGCGGCCGTCATCGTCGCGATTCCGGTGTCATCAGCGCCCCTCCCGCCGTCGCTCGGCGGCGCGCTCGGCCTCCAGCCGCTCGAGCGCGACCTCCGAGTGGTCCGCGAACCGCATGGTGGCGGCCAGCGCGCGGTGCCCCGCCCGCTCGGCAATGAGCCGATGCATGGTCTGCGCGATGCGTCGGTAGGCGGGATGTCCCTGCGGCGCGGTGCGCAGCTCGATGAGGTGCATCGCCTCCCGCGCGTTCATGTCGAGGTAGAACCGGATCCGATAGGCCATGGCCACGGCATACGGCGCGATCTCGGCGAGGCCGGCCGCCGCGATCGCGTCGTGGAGCGCCGCCGACGCGTCCAGCGATCGACGCCAGCGCGCCTCGCCCCCTGCCTCGACGATCGCCTCCGGCATGACCGAGCCGTGGCGCGGCGACAGCCGCTGCCATTCGACGGTGAGCAGCCGGTGGCGCTGCAGATCGCGGAACGCGCCGTAGTCGCCGAGCACGTCGAAGCGATACGACGTGCGCTCGAACGCGCGTCCGGGCCGGTGCCGGCGATTCGCGCGCCGACCGACGTAGGCCTCGAGCACCGAACGGCGCTGCTCATCGGTCATCTTGTGGACGACCTCGATCAAACGATCGTCGGGCACATCGGACACGGCGTAGAGGGCGGCCGCGACGACCTTCGCTTCACCATCGGGATCGAAATCCGTCAGCGTCACCTCGTCGCGCTCGACACGCGACTCGTCGGCCAGAAGCCCCGCCGCGACGCCCTCCGTCTCTCGGCGCGTCGTCTCGAGATACGAGGACCACGCGAGGCCGCGGTCGGGCAGATCGACGCGTCGCAGGAAGGCGGGGATGACCTTGCGCAGCTCGACGAGCATCAGGTCGGCGTATTCCCGTACCTCGTGGAGCGGATGCGCGCGCATGCGCAGCAGCAGGTTTTCGTACGCCTGGCCCGTCGCGTAGATGCCGACGTTCGACGTCGTGGCCGCGGGCAGGAGTCCGCGGAGCGTGTCGAGCGCCTTCGCGCGAATGGTCAGTCGGTACGCCGTCTCGGACGTCTGCGCATCGCGCGGGAACCGCGCCGCGAAGTGCTCGCGCACGACCGGCAGGAGCTCGCGATACGTGTCGAACATCGCATCCAGCGTCGCGACGTAGCGGTCACGCAGCGATCCGTCGAGCTCGCGCGGCACATGGTAGCGATACCGACCCTCGAGACGATCGTCGTACGGAATATAGCGCGTCGACTGCTCGAGATACGCCGCGAGCCGGCCCCATTCGAGCACTTTCGTCAACAGATTCGAGGCGCCCTCGCATGCCAGGTGCACCCCGCCGAGCTGCGCCACGGAGTCGTCGCCGTATTCGAAGAACATCCGGCCGTACAGCTCCTCCGCCCGGCGGCTGTCGAACGCAGGGGGCGCGCCCGCGGACAGCGTGCCGTTCGGCAAGAACTCGTCGAGGAACAGCCGGCGCAGCGACTTCGGTGAGCGCGAGTACCGCGCGAACAGGGCGCCCTTCACGACCTCGGGAAGATTGACCAGCGCGAATACGGGACCATCGAGGTTGGTGAAGTACGGCGAGAGGACCGCCCGCTCATCCGGGCTGAATGCTTCCGTCATCCGCCGAGCATTCTACGCGAGCGCGCGCAGCAGCGCCACGAGCGCGACGGCAATCGCCACGGATGCGAGCAGGTTCACGCCGCGCGCCGCGAGTACGAACACCACGACGGCGCCCCAGAGCGGCGGATGCGCCCAGCCGATCACCAGGCGTGCGTCGCGGACGAGGACGAGCGGCACGGCGAGGGCGGGCAACACGGCCAGCGGGACCAGTCGCAACCAGAGCCGCACGCGCGGCGGCAGTGTCCCGCGTGCGAGCGCCACGAACATCGGCGCTCGCGTGAGGTACGTGGCGACCGCCATGCCCGCGATCACGAGCCAGGCGTCGCTTCTCACGCCGGCTCGTCCACCGTCGACGGGGTCTCCACCGGCAACACGGCGGCCCCGATCGCACTGACGACGAGCCCGGCCACGACGATGTGCCAACTTCCACCGAGAACGAGGGACAGCGTGACCGCCAACACCGCCGCGGCGACCGCGACGAGCCAGTCGGTGCGCCGGCGCAGCTGTACGGCAACGAGCGCGAGAAACACCGCCGGAAAGGCGAAGTCGAGCCCATAGCGCTCGGGCCGCTCGACGAGGCCGCCGAGCGCGACGCCGACGGCGACACCGCCGACGAACGCGCCCGAAATCGCCAGCGCGCTGCCGACGTAGACCCGGGGATCCGGCGGTTGCGACCGTGCCACCGCAACGGCGAACGATTCGTCGTTGATCACGTGGGCGATCACGAACAGCCATGCCCGGCGAAATCTACGAAAGGCCGGCGCGAGTGTCGCGGCCATCAGGTAGTGGCGCATATTCACGACGTACGTGGTCATGATGATCGCCAGCGCGGGCGCGCCGCCGGCCAGCATCGGTACGGCCACGAACTGCGACGCGCCGGCGAAGACGAGGACCGACATGCCGAGCGTCTGTGCCGCGGTGAGTCCCGCCTGCACGGCCAGACCGCCGAAGACGGTTCCATAGACGAAGACCGATGGCACGAGCGCGAGCGACGCCAGCACGCCCTCTCGAACGGAGCCGACTGCCCCGCGCACATCTGAGTGACGTTGCATCGTCGGCCTGATCACGCGCCGAGTGTAGCCCGTGCGGCGTTACCGACAAACGATCCTACGGCGGTTGCGATTCAGCGGAGGACATTGCTATCGTTACACTCCACTTGGGGCGTAATCCGCATCCATCGACGAAGGCTGCGCCGCCTCGTTCTCAGGGGTGAGGATGCGCGTGGCGCTCCGCTGCGTCATTCTGTTTTCCACCATCATGCTCGTCCCCGTTGCATCGCACGCGGCGCCACCGCAGGGCGTGATCGCTGGCATCGTCAGAGAAGCAAACGGACGGCCGGTGGGTCTCGCGCGTCTGCGACTCCAGACGATCGCGGGTGGCATCGCGGCAACCACGATGACCGATGATCACGGCGAGTTCACATTTCGGGACGTGCCGCCCGGCACGTACGTGATCGTCGCTGACAAGGAGCGGTTCGGGTCTATCGATACGACGGTCACGCTCCCCGCCGCCGAAGGCATGACCGTCGAGCTCGTGCTGCGGTCCGTCGTTCTCGACCCGGTGCGCGTTGTGGCGAAGCAGCTCGAGGAGGAGCGCATCAATATCCAGCCGCGTGGCGGCGCCTCGACGTATGAGATCACGAGCTCCGCCATCGACGCGCAGCCCGGCGGCGCGAACAGCCCGATGCACCGCATCCTGCTTCAAGCGCCGGGCGTGAGCCAGGATTCGTCGAGCGCCGGAGGCATCCACGTGCGGTTGCAGATGGGCAATCTCCAGTACCGAATCAACGGGATCGTCTTGCCCGAAGGAGCGACGCTCTTCAGTCACAGCGCCGGTCTGAGTCCTCGGCTCGCCAGCTCTGTCACGCTCTTGACCGGCGCGCTTCCCGCCGAGTACGGCCTACGCACGACCGGTATCTTCGACATCCAGACGAAAAACGGCGTTCTCGACGAAGGCGGCTACGTCTCGTTGTACGGAGGCAGCCAGTCCTGGATACAACCTGGCGCGGAGTACGGGGGAAGGTTCGGGCCATTCTCGTATTTCGTGACCGGCGACTATTTGCAGAACAGCATCGGCATCTCCCCCGCGACTCCCGGCTACGCGATCCACGACGACACGCGGCAGGGGCACGGCTTCGGGTACTTCGAGTACCTGTTCGACTCGACCAGCACGCTGAGCGCAATTTTCGGAAGCTTCGTCGGGCACTTTGAGATCCCGAACCGCCCCGGCGTCGCGCCCAGCTTTTCGGTGAACGGTCTCTCAGAGTTCGACTCACGAGACATCGACGAGACGCAGCTCGAGCAGAGCCACTTCGCCGTCGTCTCGTATGTGACGACCGCGGCGAACACGACCTTACAGGCGTCGACGTTCGCCCGGTACAGCACGCTGACGTTTCGGCCCGACCGGCTCGCCGACGTCATGTTCAATGGCATCGCACAGCGTGTCGACCGCAGCAGCATCGCCACCGGCCTACAGATCGACGCCACGCATGCGGTAACGTCCAGCCATACGCTGCAAGGCGGCGTCTATTTTGCGGCCGAACGGACGAGCGTCCAGACGTCCTCGGACGTACTGCCGGCCGCGGACGGCACGCCGACATCTGACCAGCCGTTCCGCATCTTCGACAGCAGAGGCACAACCGGCTACACCTACAGCGCATACGTCCAGGATGCGTGGCGCGTGACTTCCACCGTCACCCTCAACGGCGGGCTACGGTTCGACGGACTCGAGGCGTTCACGAGCGAGCAGCAGCTGAGCCCACGTTTGAATGTGGTGTGGGAAGCCACACCAACGACGACCACGCACGCGGGCTACGCGCGCTACTTCACGCCGCCGCGCCAGGAATTCGTCTCCACCACGACGGTCGGTCGCTTCGCGAATACGACCGCGGCATCGCAGGTCGACATCAACCGGCCCGTCCGGGCCGAGCGCGCCCACTACTTCGACGCGGGCGTCACGCAGCTGATCCTCCCAGGGTGGAAGGTGGGGCTCGACGCATACTACAAGCAGTCGCTCTACCATCTGGACGAAGGCCAGTTCGGTGCTCCGACGTTCTTGACGCCCTTCAACTATCACCACGCAACGAACGTCGGGATCGAGCTCGCGACCTCATTCGTCGCGGGGAGTCTCTCGGGCTACGGCAACCTGGCCGCGGCTCAGCAGGTGGCGAAGGGCATCGTTTCGGCGCAGGCGCTGTTCTCGCCGGACGACCTGGCCTATATCCACGAGCATGACATCGTCACCGACCACAGCCAACTGATCACCGCATCCGCGGGACTCAGCTATCGGTGGGATCGCACCCGATTCAGTCTCGATCTGCTCGCAGGCAGCGGCCTGCGACGCACGGTGCGCCACCCGAACGACGCCACCAATCCGCCCTATCAGCAGCTCGACTTCGGCGTCAGCCACGGCTTTGACGTGCCCGCCATCGGCAAGATGGAGGCGCGGTTCGACGTCATAAATCTCCTCGGACAGGACTACGTCATCCGCGACGGAACCGGCGTGGGGATCTTCGCGAAGCAGTTCGGTCCACCGAGGGGGTTTTTCGGTGGGCTCAAAAAGCAGTTCTGAGAGACATCAGCCGCCGTAGCCCCAGTTCCAGCATGGCCGGCGCTCGAGCCAGAACCAGCGATCACAGAGCTCACGATCGCAGCGCTGACGGCAGTCGGTCTCGGTGAGATCCTCGGTGCACCGCAGCTCGGCGGCCGCCTTGCAATAGCACGCCCCGAGCAGCGGAAATCGCGGCTCCTGGGCGGCGCTTCCGCCGCTTACCAGTACACCGCCGAGCAGCGCCAGGCCGATGGCGAATCGCCTCATTGTCGTCGTCGCTCCACCCGCGATAATGTCACGCCATGTCCGCGTGGATCCGCCTCGTCGTTGCGATGCTGTTCGTGCTGGGCCTTGGCGTCGGGGGTGTGCGAGCGCAATCGACGATCCGTCCCGTCGCGCTGGCCGGAGACCGCGCTCCCGGCGGCGGCACGTTCGAGCACTTCGGCGTCGAAGCGCTGCCGATCGTCGCTCCAGTGAACGGCAAAGGGCAGGTCGCCTTCTTCGCAAGCCTGCTGCGGTCGACCGCGAGCGAGGCATTCTTCATCGTGACAAAGAGCCGGACGCTGCGCATCGTCGCCGAAGGCGATCCTGTCCCGGGTGGAGGAACGTTCTCCGGCTTCGGTCGTCACCCGATTCCAGCGCTCAACGAGCGCGGCGACGTCGCATTCGCGGCCGCGGTCGTCGGTGGCCGCACCGTCGAGGGTATTTTTATTCGCGATTCTCGAGGCCTGCGGACCGTGGTGCTCACCGGCGGCGCCGCCGCGGGAATGCCATCCGGTACGATCGCCGCGGTCGACGCGCCGGCGCTCAACGATCGAGGCGACCTCGCGTTTCTCGCCTCGGTACGACGCGGCCGTGAGATCGTCGAGGCGATTTACACGGTCGTCGGCGGCAGGCGGACGAAAATCGTCGCCCAGGGCGACCCGGCGCCGGCCGGCGGCACGTTCGCCGGCTTCGGTCCTCCGGTGATCGACAATCGACGACGCGTGGCATTCGCGGCCGTCGTCGAGGGCCGCGCCGTACCCGGCGGCGTGTTCGTCGCGGATACGGCGGGCGTACACATGCTTGTGGGCGCGGGCAGCGACACACCGATCGGTGGAATCTTCGCCAAGTTCTCCGAGCGCGTCGCGCTCAACGACGCGGGCACGCTCGCGTTCACGGCAATGCTCAAGAACACCGAGGCCGAGCAGGGCGTCTTCGTCGTGGACGATCGCGGCGTGCGAAAAGTTGCCGCGCTCGGTGAGCCCGCCCCCGGCGGCGGCACGTTCGGCCACTTTTCGCTGTGGCCCGCCCTGGCCGCAGATGGCAGCACCGCCTTCGCCGCATCGCTGGACGCCAGCACGGCACAGGTCGGCCTCTTCGTTGCGTCGGGTCGTGGCGCCAGCCGCGTGGTCGCGCTCGGCGACAATCTCAGCGCGGGTCACCGGCTGGCATCGTTGGGGCTCTATCCGGTCGTGTCCCTCAGCGCAACCGGTGGTCTGACGTTCGCGACGACGGCCGCCGCGAACGCTGGCATCGAGGGCATCTTCCTCGTGGAGCCGCGATCGCAATGACTCACTGCATGTCGTACGGCGGATATTCCTTGAACACATTGGCCGCGGTGATGAGCTTGTGCGAGGTCATGGTCCGCGGTGGGAGTGTCTCGCCGCGCAGCATACGCAGCGCCAGCGGCAGCACGTCGTATCCGTACCGGTCCAAATAAAACGCCACTGAGCCGACGACGATGCTGCCGCGATTGCTGGGGTCGATCTCCTTACGATCGCTGGCGCCACCGTGGATCGACCGGTCACACCCCAAGCCGACGATGGCACCGTCGGCGACGCGACCGGCCGCTTCGAGCGCGCTCTTCGCCGCCAACGCCGTCGTGTCGTCGAGTGCGGCGATCAAGAACTTGGTGTTGGGCTGCGCGGCAACGAGCTTGCCGACGAGCCCAGCGACGGTGGCCGGATTACCCTGCGTATCGAGCTGGACGATTCGCATCGAAGGCTGCCGTCCGTGCAGGCCGTCGGTGACACCGCGGATACGCTCTGCCATTCGATCATGCCGCGCACCAACGGGTCCGATAATTACGCCGACGACGTTGACACCGCGCCACGAGCGCACGGCAAAATCGCCGAGCGCTTCGCCGCCAATGCGGCCGGCCGCGGCATTATCGGCCGTATAAATCGGGGCATCGCCGACCGGATAGTTGATCGCGAGAACGGGAATGCGGGCTTCCCGCAATGTCCGCGCGATGGCGTCGTTGGTGGACGGCTCGTTGAAATACTCGACGAAGACGTCGACACGGCGGCGGGCCGCGTCGGCGGCGTTGTCGACCGCGGCCCGAGGGTCGCGACGATTGTCGTAGAGCACGAGATCGACCGGTAGACCACGCGCGGCGAGCACGAAGCTGTCGCGAATCTCCCGGCCGGTGAATCCGGTTGCTTCGAGCGTCGCCCCCGGTTCCTCGGTGAGGTTCGCGAACGCGATGGTATAGCGGCGGTCCTGTGCGCCGGCGCGGAACGCGGCGAGAACCGCCGCCATCATCAGAATCATCAGGACCGCACTCCGCCGGCGCCGCTCGACTGGCGCCGGCGGACGACTCAAAACCACAGCCTCCTGCTAGCGGATGCCGTCGATTCCGACGAAGTTACCGGTCATCCCGACTGCGCGTGGCACGGTCATATTGAAGAAGAACGTCGCCCGGTTGGTCCGCGCAGCCTCGGCGGCCATCAAGTCCGTGCGGACGTTCTCGATGATGTGAATGCCGTTGTCGGTGATGAGCATGTTGTGGACGATGAAGGCTTCCTTCGGATCCTCCCCCGGGATGACCTCGACGGCCCACGTGTCGGAGCCGACGGCCACGACCTTCTGGCTGATCAGCCATTTCGCCGCATCCTTGCCGATGCCGGGCTCGCCGGAATTGTAGGTGGCATTCTGCGCCGGGAACTGCTCGAAGAGATCGCCCCAGCCGGTGTGGATGATGACGATGTCGCCCTCGCGCAGCGTCACGTTGTACATCTTCAGCCCGGCCTGCAGATCCGCGGCCGTGAGGACGGTGCCTTTCTCGACGCACGGCTTCTTGCAGGCGGAGTTGGCTTTCAACTTGCCCGACTGCTGCAGAACCTTCACGGCATCGATCAGGACACCACGAGTCGCGAACGACTTGAGGTGCTCGAGGCCGAGCTTCGTCATGTTGTTCTGGGTGATGTACTTACCCATCGCGATCTGATTGAAGTAACAGTCCTTGCGCCCGATATGCCCGAGGCCGTCGAGGTGCGTCCCGACGTGGCTCTGACTGAGCCACGTATCCTCCATGTAGGTCAGCTCGTTTTCACCGAGCGCGGCGCCGGGCGCGAGCGTCGTGGCCGTCAGGATCGTCTTCGTGAACCGGGTGCCGAACAGCGGCACACCGTCTACCAACGGGTAGGACAGCGGCACGACTTTTCCTTCCTGTATCTCGGCAGCGGCGGCCTTCGTCACGGCCGGGGTGACCCGATTCGTCGCGCCGGTCTGATCATTCGGACCCCACGGCGACGGCGGGACAACCTTGGTGCAATCGGTCTGGGCGACGGCGGCGGACGCTGAGACGAGGACGAACATCGCGGCGACGATCGGAGAGAGCTTCATCCCACCCACTCCTTTTCGAGGTGAACCGCAGCGCGACGAGAGACCGCATCCTAAGCCCGATACCGAATCGATTCAAGCCAGGGTAGTATCCTCGCGCAATGACGACCGACTGGACGGAGGCGATCGCGCGGATGCGGGCGCGGGTGGCGCACACCGCGCAAACGGTGACCGCCGGCTTCCCACACTTTGCGGACCCCACCACGGGCGTGTGGACCACTTCGCCAGGCGGCGACTGGACGGGGGGGTTCTGGAACGGGATGCTGTGGCTCACCGCGCGCTACGGTGACGACGCGCGCGCGCGCGCGTGGGCGACCGCGTGGACGGCGCGGCTGCGGCCGCGCGCGGCTTCCGACACCGTGTTTCGTGGCTTCCTCTTCTATTACGGCGCCGCGCTCGGCTCGCTGCTGTGCCATGACGCAGAGGCGCGTGCCATCGCCCTCGCGGGCGCGCAGGGCCTCGCCGCGTCGTACAACCCTCGCGCCGAAGCACTGCCGCTCGGCGCCGATGCCGAAGAGGCCTCCGACGTCGGCACCGGTGAGGCGAATGTCGACACCGTTCAGGCGGCGGCGCTCCTGCTCTGGGCGCATCGCGAAACCGGCGATGCCCGGCTGCGAGACATCGCCGTCCGGCACGCCGCGCGTCACATCGAGTTCTGTCTCCGCGACGATGGCTCCGTGTGCCAGTCGGCATCATTCGACCCGTCGACCGGACGCATGCTGCGGCGCTACACGCACAAAGGCATCACCGACGACAGCACGTGGGCGCGCGCGCAGGCGTGGGGAATGCTCGGTTGGACGCTGGCGCATCTGTGGTCGGGCGAGTCGCGATTCCGCGACGCGGCCGAGCGCGCCGCCGACTGGTGGCTGGCTCATGCGCCCGCCGACGGCGTGGCGTTCTGGGACTTCGACGACCCGAAGATCCCGCAGACCTTCCGCGACACCTCGGCGACCGCGATTACGACGGCAGGCCTGCTGACGCTCGCGCCGCGCGCCTCGACCCCCGCGCGTTCGCGCGCGTACCGCGAGGCGGCCGAAGCGACAGCCGCGGCCCTCGTGCAGCGCCATCTACGGGCGGACGGCATGCTGACCGACGGCTGCTACAGCCCGCGCATCGCTCTGGCGACGCGTCACGAGCTGATCTGGGGCAGCTACTATCTCTTCGAGGCACTGCACCTGCTGGCTGGCCTGCACGACCCCGCGAAGCTCGTTTAGGAGGACCGATGGCGCGGCTCAAGATCGGCTTCATCCCCATCGAGGGCGGGCACTACTACAAGGAAGCGCTCGAAGAGGTGACGCGCGCGGAGGACCTCGGCTTCGACTCGGTGTGGATGGAGGAGCACCACGCGGTCACCAACCACTATTGGCCGTCGCCGTTCCAGGTCCTGGCGGGTTTCGCCACACGCACGTCGCGGCTCACGCTCGGCACCGACATCGCGGTCGCCGCCTTCTATCATCCGGTGCGGCTCGCCGAGGACGTCGCGATGCTCGACGTCATGTCCAATGGCCGCGCCACGCTCGGCATCGCGATCGGCTACAAGCCCGACGAGTTCGCCCTCTACGGCGTCGATCTCGAAAAGCGCGGCGCACGCTTCGAGGAGCAGCTCGCGATCGTCAAGGCCCTCTGGACTCAGGACCGGGTCGCGTTCAAGGGCACGTACTACAGCGTCGACGGTCGCATCGAGCCAAAGCCGGTGACGCGCCCGCATCCGCCCATCTGGATCGGCGGCTGGGGCGACATCACGCTACGCCGCGCCGCAACGCTCGCCGACAACTGGATCCCGGGGCCGACGGCCGATCTCGCACGGCTGCTGCGCGGAAAGGAGCAGTTCATCGCGAACCGTCGTGCGGCGGGACGGGCGGAGGCGATCACGGAGTGGCCCCTCACGCGTGACCTGATCATCGCGGAAACGGATCGGCGGGCCCGCGAGCTTGCCGAGGAGCACATCATGGTCGCCTACCGTCGCGAGTACGCGGGCGGCTGGCGTCATCCGTTCATCGACGCGTCGATCGCGACCGATCTCGACAAGCTGATGGCCGATCGGTTCCTGATCGGCGGGCCCGAGCAGGTCATCGCCATGATTCGGCGGTTCGTCGAGGCATACGGCATGACCCATCTGATATGCCGAACGTTTTTCCCGGGCATGCCGCACGCGCACATCATGAAGACGCTCGACCTTCTCTCCCGCGAGGTCATGCCGGCCTTCAAGTAGCTGATACCAAGGCGTAATTCCGGTCTGACCAAAACGCGGGCCAGGCCTGTACCGATTTGGTACACTGTCGCTTGCCGCTGACTTCGCACTGGGAGTGAACGTCATCGCGCAGCCTAGTTATCGTCTGGATCGGTCATATTCTTGGAATTACGGCCACTCCCCTGCGCTGCCGCGTGTGCGCCGCGTCCCCTCCGGCCCTGGCGGCAAGCTGTTCGATCACACACTGAACTCGCCAATCGGCGTCGCCGCCGGGCCGCTCCTCAACAGCAAGTGGGTCGAAGCCTACTCGCGGGTCGGGTTCGACGTGCTGACGTACAAAACGGTCCGCTCGATGGCGATGCCGGCGCATGCGCTGCCGAACATCCGACCGGTCGAGAATCGCGAGCACGCGGCCGTCGCCACCAAGCGTGCGGTCGACAGCCAGCCGACGCTCGCCGTGTCGCTCGGCATTCCGTCGGTAGAGCCCGAGGTCTGGCGTAAGGACGTCCGCCGCGCGAAGGATCGTCTCGGCAGCGGCCAGGTGCTGATCGTCAGCGTCGTCGGAACCTGGGCGCCCGGCATGGATGCCGAGCAGCTGATCCAGGATTATGCGCGATGCGCGGCGTGGGCTGCAGAGGCAGGCGCCGATGCCGTCGAGGTGCATCTCGCCGTCTCCGATCCGTTCGCGGAGCAGCCGCAGCTGATCTACGAGAACATTCCGCTGTCCGCGCAGATCCTGTACCGCGTGCGCACGACGATGCCCAAGCCGGTCGTCGCCAAGCTCGGCGTGTTCCGTACCCCGCGACTGCTGCACGAGACGGCAACAAAGCTGGCGTCGTGGGCGAGCGGCTTCGTCCTCACGCACGGCGTGCGCCGGCGTGTCCTCGACGAGGCGGGCAACGCCGCGTTCGAGGGCACGGGGCGAGACCGCGCGACGATCGTCGGCTCGGACACCTGGCCGCTCGCGTCCCGACAAATCGAGGAAATGCTGTCGTGGCGGAAGGCCGGCGCCTGGGATCGCGCGATTCTCGGCGTGGGCGGCATCACAACAGTGGAACGCGCCGATCACCTGCTTCGCGAAGGCGCGAACGTCGCGCTCATCGCCACGACCGCCATCTTCGACCCGCTGTTCGCGATTCGGTACCGCCAGCTGCGCGCGACGGCCGTCGCGTAGGTGGTCATATAACGGGCGCTCCGAGCGCCCCCCGAACCCCCGCCGCTGCGGCCCCGCGCAGTCCTGCCGCGTCTCGATCTCGCGTGCTAGGCTACGGCCCGTGCGCTGGCTCGTGGTTCTGCCCTTCAATCGCGCCGGGCTCATGGGCGTGGACTTCGGCGAGGAGCTCGCCGCGCGCGGCCACACCGTGCGACTGTTCGAGTACCGCCGTGACAACGCGCTGTACAAGAACAAGTCGACCAAAGCCGCGTATCAGCTCTGGATTCTGCGCCTGCTCGAGCGCGCGTGCGCGTCGTGGCATCCGGACGTCGTGCTCGTCATCAAAGGCGGGCCCATCACGCCGAACCTCGTACGTCGGGTCAAAGCGCGTGATGACACGCTGTTCGTGAATTTCTTCCCGGACAACCCGCTGTGGATGATTCCGTTCGGCTGTCTCGAAGCCTACGACGTCTTCTTCACCAAAGAGCGCTACGCGATGCGCAGCCTGCAGCAGGTCGGGCTGCGCAACCTGCACTATCTGCCGATGTACTGCGTGCCGACGCAGCATCATCCGGTCGTGCTGTCCGCCGAGGAGCGCGAACAGTTCGGCGCACCGGTGTCGTTCGTCGGCAGCCGCTACGACTATCGTGAGCGCTTCGTCCGCGAGCTCGCCGATGCCCCGCTGCGCGTGTGGGGTGCCGGCTGGAGCCGGAGCCCCGATCCGGTCGTGCGCGGCCTGGTGGGCGGTGGGCCGGTGTTCGGCCGTGACAAGCTCTGCGTGTATTCGGGCTCCACGCTCTCGCTGAACCATCACCATCCGATGAACGACATCGTCGGCGTCAACACCCGGGCCTTCGAGCTGGCGGCCAGCGGCGCCTGCCAGGTTGTCGACGCCAAGGAGGACGTCGCGACGCTGTTCAAGCCGGGCGATGAGGTCCTCGTGTATCGCGACCTGCCGGAGCTCCGCCGGCTGCTCGATCACTTCCTCTCGCGGCCCGATGAGACGCGCGCGGTCGGCGAGAATGCACGACGGCGCGCGCTGGCCGAGCACACGCTTGCGCATCGTGTCGATGAGATCCTCGACGTGATTCGCGAGCGCTTCCGCCGCGGATGACGCCGTCGCTCGCCCGCGACCTCACGTGCATCGATTGTGGCGCGGTACATCCGCTCGGCTACCGTCTCGAATGCGAGAAGTGCCGAGGCCTGCTCGAGCTGCGCTACGACCTGGAGCCACTGAGACGCCAAGGGCCCGCGGGGCTGAGCGGCAGCGGGCTGTGGCGCTACGCGCCTGTGCTACCCATCGCGGATCCGGCGCATCGCGTGACGCTCGGCGAGGGCGGCACGCCGCTGCTCGATTGCCCGCAGCTGGCGAAAACGCTCGGCGTCCGCAGCCTGGCGATCAAGTTCGAGGGCGCGAATCCCACCGGAACGGTGAAAGACCGGTCGTCGGCGACCGGCGTGTCCGCCGCGCTCCAGTTCGGCTTCTCGGCGACGTCGGTCGTTTCCAGCGGCAATGCCGGCTCGTCGATCGCGGCCTACTCCGCCCGCGCCGGGCTCCGGTCGTTGATCTTTGCCTACGAACGCGCGTCGGCGCCGAAGCTGCTCCACATGGCGGCGACCACCGCGGACCTCGTGCTCTACAAGGGTGTCTACGACGACCTCATCACGCACTGGGACCGCCTGGTCGAGCGTCGACTCTTCTTCGACTGCGGCGCCTCACGCAACGCCTACAAGCACGAAGGCAAGAAGACGATCGCCTACGAGATCGCGGAGCAGAGCGGTTGGCGACCGCCCGCTGTCGTTGTCGCGCCGGTCGCGGTGGGCGAGACGTTCATCGCCGCGGCGCGCGGATTCCGCGAGATGCACGACGCCGGCTGGATCCCGCGCGTGCCACGCATGGTCGCCGCGCAGGCGACGCGCGCCAACGCGATCGCGCGAGCGTTTCGCTCGGGGCGCGCGCTCGAGCCGCTGAAGATCGGCTACACCGTCGCCGAGGGCCTCGCCGCCGGCAATCCCGGGCGCAAGGGCGAGTGGGTGTTGCGCCTACTGCGCGAGGGCGCGGGCGCGGCGGGCGATGCCGAAGACGCGGAGATCCTCGAGGCCCAGCGGCTGCTCGCACGCACGGAGGGAGTGTGGGCCGGGCCGACGGGCGTGGCGACGCTCGCGGTGCTGGTACGGCTGCTCGCGGCCCACGAGCTCGATTCCGCGCAGTCGTATTGCGTCATCATCAGCGAGACGGGGCTCAAGACGGAGGCCGCGCCCCCGGATCGTACGGCAACGGCGTTCGACTACGACTCGCTCGCCCACCTGGTGGAGGAGCGGCTCGCGCGCGCCTAGACCGCTGCCGCGCGCGTTCTACCTGCGTCCCGCACCGGCCGTCGCACGCGATCTCCTCGGCTGCATCCTCGTGTCGCGTCACGGGGAAACACCGACGTCCGGCCGAATCGTCGAGGTGGAAGCGTACCTCGGCCCTGAGGACGAAGCCTCGCATGCGGCGTTCCGGCCCGGCAGCCACCATCTGCTCTATGGCGAAGGCGGTCGCGCGTACGTCTACCTCAACTACGGTGTGCACTACTGCCTGAACGCGATCGCCAATCCGGCGGGGCGGCCCGGCTGCGTGCTGCTGCGGGCGCTCGAGCCGCTGCGGGGCCTCGCGGCGATGGCCGAACGGCGTGGCGTCCGCGGCGAGACGGCACGGCTGGCCAGCGGGCCGGGCAATCTCACGCGCGCGCTTGGTATCTCGCTCCGCGACAACGCGGCCGATCTCACGCGCGGCGCGCTCGTGATCCTGGCGCCCGATGGGCGCCGAGATTTCCGGATCGCGCGCGGGCCGCGCGTCGGTATCACGCGCTCGATCGATCTGCCGCTGCGCTTCTGGATCGCCGGACATCCGAGCGTGTCACGCGCGACCGTACGCACCGCGCGCTCCGGGACGCCGCATGCGCCGCGGACGAGACGGCGGCGTCCGCTTTGACCGCGGCATCGTCTCGAAATGCCACACGACGAACGGCAGGTCGCCGTGACGGCGACGCCGGGCGATGGTGCGACCTACCGCGAGCTCGCGAATCAGCCGACGCCAGAACCGGCGCGCGGGGTTCCAGGTGAGTACCGCGATCTCCCACCGGCCCGCCGAGCGCTCCAACAGCGCGCGGGCCACGTGTGTGCCGACCCCCCGACGACGATATCGGCGCAGCACGAAAAACTCGGCGATCTCGCGGACGCCCGGACCGGCGAAATGGGCGGGCTCACGAACGAGCGCGAAGCCCGCGGGGCGGCCGCGGACGCGCACGACGTAGTGTTGGCTGCCGCGCCGCCGCCAGAATGCGCGATGCCACGCGGGCGGCGCGAACATCCCGTGCGGCTCGACGTCCCACCGCTCGCCACCGAGATCGTAGATGTAGAGCTGAACGAGTCGGCGCACGAGCGGGACGTCGGCGCCTCGCAGCCGGCGCAGCGTGATGCCGGCCGTCACGCTCAGCGCCCGCGGCGCAGCGTCTCGGGATCAAAGAGGGCGTCGTCCAGACCGGTGTTGACGGCCGCCGATCGGACGAGCACCCGGACCACGAGCTTGCCGCCCACGAACGCCTCCTGACGCTGGGGCAGCGAAAAAGCGCCGACCAGCACTCGATGCTCGCTCAATGCGAGATCGAGCACGCCGTCGCCCGTCGGCAACTTCTCCACGGTGACGAAGCGGACGACGCCGCGCTCGGGATCGAGCCATACCTGCGGCACAGTGCGCTCGCCGGGCTGCGCTCCGATCACGGTGACCGTGCGACCCGCAAAGCGCGTCACATAGCTCACGTCGTCGCGAATGCCAAGGGCCTTCCATTCGGCGAGCAGATCACCGCCGGTGCGGCGCAGCGGAACCAGCAGGTGCGTCGTATCGCGACCGCGCGCCGGCGGCGCCTCGAACGTCTTGCCGTCGGCAGCGCGCATCCAGACTCGATCGCCCACGGTCAGGCGTACTTCCGTGCGGCCGTCGACGGTCTGTTCCACCCGTTGCCGGCGCGGAACCTTGACGTACAGACGCTGCTCGCCGATCGACTCGGGATGGCGACCGGTCGGGTCGAACAGCGTCAGCGTCTGATCGACCACGAGATCCGTGATCGTAACGTCCCCGAGACGCGCGACGAAGGCGTCGACCGCCGCCCGCGCGTCCCCGCCGGGCGCCGCCGAGACCGTTGCCACGGCGAGGGGCACGGCAAGGAGGATAACCGCGGCGGCGAAGCGAACCACTTTCCGGTTATACGGGGCGCTCCAGCAAGAAGTCAACGAAAAGTCTGCGTTTTTCGGCTTGGAATGTTGACACTCGGGGGCAGCGTCCGTATCATCGAGACCAACGTAAGGAGCGCGCTTGCCTACCTCCCCCGACACCTTTACTGGCGGCATCCTGGAGCTCATCCTCAGCGCCGGCCCGATCGCCAAGGCCGTCCTCGGCGTCCTCGCGATCTTTTCGATCATCAGCTGGGCGCTCATCGTCGAAAAGTGGTGGCAATTCCGTCGGGTACGGCGACAGACGCTCGCCTTCCTCAAGGTATTTCGCGAGGGCCGACGACCGGGCGTCGTGAGCGCTGCGGCGAAAAAGCTTCGCGACAGCCCGCTGGCGCAACTCTACGTGGCCGCACAGGAAGAAACGGGCGGCGGCGATGACGTGCTCGTCGACGAGGGCGACGAGCCGAGCAGCGAGCGGCTGCAGGCGGCCGATCGCGCGATGCGCCGGGCCGCCGCACTCGAGGTCGCCAAGCTCGAGCGCTACCTGCCGTTCCTCGCGACGACCGCCAGCGCGTGTCCGTTCATCGGGCTGTTCGGCACCGTCGTCGGCGTGATGAACTCGTTCCACGGCATCGGCACGCAAGGCTCGGCGAGCCTCGCGGTCGTCGCGCCCGGCATCTCGGAAGCGCTCGTCGCGACCGCGGCCGGTCTCGGCGCCGCGATTCCCGCCGTCATGGGCTACAACTATTTCGTCAATCGCGTGAAGCACTGGGCAACCGAGATGGAAGGCTTCAGCCTCGACATGCTCAACGTGATGAGTCGCCCCACCGCCAAGCTCGCGCGGCCCGTGAAGAAAGATGGCATTTAACGCCGGGCCGTCCGAGGGGCCGCGTCGTATCGGCTCGAGCCTCGCCGAAATCAACATCATCCCGCTCGTGGACGTCGTGCTCGTGCTCCTGCTGATCTTCATGCTCACCGCGCCGATGATGTACCGCGGCATCGACGTCAACCTGCCGCGCGCGGCCGCCAAGCCGAACGCGGTGGAAGAGCGCATGGTGCTCACGGTCACCAAGGAGCGCGCGCTCTACTTGAACGACAAGCGCGTGCCGCCTGACGGTCTGCCAGGCGCGCTGCGCGAGGCGTTCCGCAACCGCAACGACAAGACGCTCTACCTGAAGGGCGACGCCGGCCTTTCCTATGGCGCCGTGATCGAAACGATGGACATGGTCCGGCGCGCCGGAATCGAGCGCCTCGGCATGGTGACCGAGCCCGTTCGCGAGCGCTGAGATGAGCATCGCCGCCGCGACGATACGGATGCGTCCGGCGCGCGGCCCCGCCCTTGGGAAGGCGCCGCTGCCGTTCACGGCGACCGTGGTGTCGGCCGTTGTGCACGTCGCGCTCGCCGTCGCCGTCGTACTGGGCGCACGCGCGTGGTCGCAGTCCCAGCCGAAAACCTACGTCGTGAACCTGGTGCCCGCGGTGGCCGCCGTAGGCTCTCCGCGAGGCGAGAGCACGCCGACGCTGCCGCCACGCGCGGAGGAGCCGCCGCGTCCGGAGCCGACGCGAGCACCCGAGCTGCCGCAGCGCGAGCCGGCGCGGGCCCCGGCGCTGCCCGACATGCCGGTCCGCACGCGGGAATCAGTCTCGCTCCCCGATCGGACGAGCGCGCCACGGCCCACCGCGACGCCGCGCGCCGGCGAGCGAGAGCTGCCGGCGATGTCCACGCCCTCCGCCACGCCTCGACCAGCCCCCGAACGGCCGGCGGCGGAGACCGTCGCCCGCGCCGCACCGCCACCAGTGCCGCTCGGTCGCCGCGACGGCTCGCCACAGGGCTCCGGCGCGATGACGCTGAACGTCTCCGACTTCCCGTTCGCGTGGTACCTAGGGCGCGTGCAGGCAAAGATCACGGAGCGGTGGGCCGGCAAGGCAATCCCTGGCCAGCAACCGGTTGCCACGTTCGAGATCAGCCGCGACGGCCGTGTGCTCGCACTCGCGATCGAAAAGCCCTCCGGGAACCCGTACTACGATCAGGCCGCGTTGCGCGCGATCACCGAGGCGGCGCCGTTCCCGCCATTGCCGGACGACTTCACCGGCTCGACGTTGCGCGTGCACCTGGGCTTCAATTTCTCCGCCGAGCGAGGTTGACCAGTGTTCTTTCGACGGTTGTCCGCTCTCGTCCTCATAGTCTTTCTTGCGCTCGCCACGCCGTGGCCGTCGCCCGCGCAACAACGCGGCGGGCAGGCGACCGATGTCTGGATGAACGTCACCGGAGGGGGCAGCAAGAAGCTCAACATCGCGATCCCTGAGTTCACGGTCGTATCGGGGACCGACTCCGGCGGCGCCGCGAAGCTGCTGTCCTCGGTCGCGGGAAGCGACCTCACGTTCTCCGGCCTATTCAGCGTCGTCGCGGGCACGGGCGCGATCCCTGCGAACAATCCCGCCGCGCTCGAGCAGGCGTGGAAGGAGTTCGCGTCCGCCGGCGCGCACGCCGCGCTGCACGGTCTGCTCACCGTGCGCGGCGACCGGCTCGAGGCGGAGATGCGGCTGTACGACCTGGTGACGCCGGATCATCGGCAGATCGCGACGAAGAAGCTCGAGATGCCGGCCGCGCAGGCGCGAAGGCTCGCACACAAGATCGCCGACGAGGTCGTGATGCAGTTCACCGGCGAGCCCGGCATCGCGGACACGAAGATCGCGTACGTGGCCGGGCCCGTGGGCAAGAAAGAGATCGTGATGGCCGATTACGACGGCGCGGGCGTGACGCCCGTGACGCAGAACAAGTCCATCAACCTCACGCCGGTGTGGAGTCCCGACGCGCGCTCGCTCGCCTACACCTCGTTCAAGCAAGGCTATCCGGATCTGTACCGCACGTTTCCGTTCGAGCGCCGGCCGGATCAGACGCTGGCCGCGTTCATCGGGATCAACAGCTCCCCGGCGTTCAGTCCCGACGGCAAGAGCATCGCGATGACGCTCTCCATGCATGGAAACCCCGAGATCTACGTGCTGACTCTTGCGACCGGCTCATTGCGGCGACTCACGCGCAATGCCGGCATCGACACCGAGCCGACGTGGTCGCCCTCGGGGCGCCAGATCGCGTTCGTTTCCGATCGCGGCGGCATGCCGCACGTCTACATCATGGACGCCGAAGGAACGAACGTTCGGCAGCTGACGTCGGGCGGCTTCCATACCCAGCCGCGCTGGTCTCCCAAGGGCGATAGTCTCGTCTACACCGCACGACAGGGCGTGCATGACCTCTGGATCGTCAACGTGGACGGTTCGAACCCGCGCCGTCTCACCACGGGCGCCGGTGACAACGAGGGCGCAGCGTGGGCTCCCAACGGCCGTCATCTGGCGTTCCAGTCGAACCGCAACGGGCGCTGGCAGATCTTCGCGATGCTTGCCGACGGGTCCAGTCAGGAGGCGATTACCCGAGCTCCGGGCGAGGCGACAAGCCCCTCGTGGTCGCCCCGACTACCGTGATAGGCTTCTGTCGGTTGAAAAAAGGTCTCCAGCGCACGCCAAAAGGAGGCGCAATGCTTACGCGCTGCTCGCAACTCGTGTTTTCGCTCCTGCTCGTCGCCGCCGTAGCCGTCACTGGCTGCGCCAAGCGGCCGGCGACGACGCAGGCCGCGGCGCCCGCGCCGACCGGCGCCGCGACCGCCACCGCCACGCCGTCCCCGGGCCCGCAGCAGATGCAGCCCAGCGGCCCGACCA
>JBKOUQ010000207.1:0-13062 GCA_046723475.1 Candidatus Methylomirabilota bacterium | reverse complement strand
GTCTTGCTGTTCGTCGTCGTGACGCACGTCATCGGCTCGTTCCAGATCTTCGGCCAGGTGTTCATCCTCACCGGTGGCGGCCCCGGCGACGCCACGCGCACCGTCGTGCAGCACCTGTACGAGACGGCGTTCCAGAACTTCTTCCAGTTCGGCGCCGCGTCCGCGATGGCGTGGGTGCTGTTCGCGGTCATCATGGTGTTCTCGGTCGTGCAGTTCCGCCTGTTGCGCGGGCACACGGAGTACTGAGCGTGCGGCGGCCGCGCGTTCAGACGGTACTGCTGACGATGGCGCTCGGCGTGCTGGCGCTCGTGTGGCTGGCGCCGATCGCGTGGGTCGTCGTCACGTCGCTCAAGCTCACGGCCGACATCGTGCGGCTGCCGCCGGAATGGATTCCGTGGCCGATGACGGCAGAGCACTACCGGGAGGTCCTCTTCAGCAGCTCGCGGACCGCCCGCATCGGGCGCGCGTTCGCCAACAGCCTCGTGATCGCGCTCGGCGCGGTCGTCATCGTCGTCGTCACGTCGGCCATGGCCGCCTACCCGCTCGCGCGCATGCGCTTCCCGGGCCGCGACGCCGTCTTCACGCTCCTCGTCGGCAGCCTGATGATTCCGAACGCGGTGGTGCTCGTGCCGCAATACGTGCTCGTGCAGCGGCTCGGCTGGCTCAGCAGCTTCCCGGGCCTGATCGTGCCGGAAGCGGCCATGACCTTCGCATTCGGCGTGTTCCTGCTGCGCCAGTTCTTTCTCACGATGCCGGGCGATCTCGAAGAGGCCGCGCGCATCGACGGCGCGAATGCGTGGCAGGTGTTCGCGCGGGTCGTGCTGCCGCTGTCCCAGCCGGTGCTGGCCGCGCTGGCGATCTTCGCGTTCCGCTCGGCATGGAACGACTTTCTGTGGCCGCTGATCGCCGTCAACAAGCCCGAGATGTTCCCGCTGCCCGTCGCGCTGGCGCTGCTGCGCAGCGCCTATAGCTCGGAGTCGTACGGGCCGATCATGGCCGGCGCGGCGCTGAGCGCACTGCCGCTGCTGATCGTGTTCGTCGTCGCCAACCAGCGGATCGTCGAAGGCGTCCGCGTCAGCGGGCTGAAGGGCTAGCTCCGCTCAGCGCGTCGCAACGATCTTGTCCCAGAGCTCCGCGTACTGCTGCCGGTATGCGGGCCAGATCTTCTCCTCGGCCATCTTCCGGAACGTCGCCACGTCGGCGGCATTCACTTTCATGCCGCGCGCTTCGAGAATCTCCTTGGCCTTGCCGAGATTGTCGACGCTTTCGGTCGCCTCGCGGACCTTCTTCTGCGCCTCGCGGCCGACGTCGAGCACGAGCTTCTGCTGCTCCGGCGTCAGGCCCTTCCACGCGTCCAGGTTCATCACGAGCAGGGTCGGCCCGTAGTTGTGGAACGTCATCGACACGTACTTGCTGACCTCGTACACCTTGAGCGCGTTGATGTTGTAGATCGGCAGGTCGGCGCCATCGATGACCCCCTGCTGCGCGGCCGCGATGACCTCGCCCCACGGCATCGGCACCGCGCTGGCCCCGAGCCCGTTCACGGTGTCGGCGAACACGCGGCCCTGCTGCACGCGCATCTTCAGGCCTTTGAGGTCCGCGGGCGTATTGATCGCGCGGCGGTTGTTCCAGAAGTGGCGAAAGCCGTAGTCGTAGAAGTAGATGATCTTGAGCTTGTATTTCTTCTGGAACGTCTCGTCGAGCTGGCGGCCGATCTCACCGTTGAACATCGCGTAGGCGTGGTTGTAGTCGCGCACGAGGTACGGCGTGAGGAACACGCAGAGCTCCGGGAACACCGTGCAGGTCGCGCCGACGGGCGTGCCGAACGCGATGTTGCCCGACTTGACGGCGTCCATGATCTCGAGCTCCTTGCCGAGCAGCGTGCCGCCGTGGAACACGACGTCGAGCTGCCCGTTGGAGCGCTTCGTGACCTCCTCGGCAAAATACTTGAAGCCGATGGCGCCGGATTCGGGTGGCGGCAGGATGTGCGCGAGGTCGAGCTTCTTGCCGGCGGCCAGCACCGGGCGCGGCGCGGGCAGGACGCCGCCCAGCCCGATCATCACCGCGATCACCACCGCGACACACGCGACGCTGCGCTGCGCTCGGATCATGGGAGGCCTCCTGTCGGCGCCGAACATTCGCGTGTTCACGCCGGCTTGTCAAGCAACATCCGCGCTGACACGAGCAACATCCGCGCTTGACGGGCGCGACCCGGTGCTCGTACGATCCGCGCTGCCGTGCGAGCGATATCAATAACGTGACTCCGCTCTTTCTGATCTTCCGCCGGCTGCCGAACGTCGTGATGACGGCGCTCATGATCGTCGCGATGGTCGACATGCTCCTCGGCGTCTTCCTTCGCTACGTGATGACGTGGGTGTCCGCGACGTTCGACCTGCCTTCGATACGGTCCTTCTGGGTCGAGGAAATCGGCGAGTACTCGCTGGCCTGGCTGACCTTCATCGGCGCCGCCATCGGCATCCGCCAGGGCACGCACTTCGCCGTGCACATCCTCACCGACAAGTTTCCGCCGGGCATCCGGCGCGCGGTGAAGGTCGCGCACCATGTGCTCCTGATCGGTTTCGGCGTGCTGCTCGCGGTGTTCGGCTGGCAAGTCAGCGAGCTCAACGCGCAGTCGTATTCACCGGCGCTCGATCTCAATCTACGCTGGCTGTATCTCTCCGCGGTCGTCGGCGGTATTCTCACCGTCATCTACAGCATCGCCGGCGCCGCCGACTCCTGGCGCGAGCGCGCCTGATGCTGTTTGCCGCGGTCGCCGTCACCTTTCTGGCACTCGCGATCATCTCCCTGCCCATCGTGTTCTCGCTCGGCATCGCGGGCTTCGCCGGGCTCGTCGTGGGCAATTTCTCGCTGCAGAAGCTGCCCTCGAGCCTCGTCGCCGGATCGCAGAGCTGGGTGCTGCTCGCGATCCCGACGTTCATCTTCGCGGGCAACCTGATGGAGCGCTGCGGGATGTCGTACGCGCTCGTCGACCTGGCACGCGCCCTGATCGGCTGGGTGCGCGGCGGTCTCGGCATGTCGGTTGTTCTCGCCGAGTACTTCTTCTCGGGCATCTCCGGCTCGACGATCGCCGACGTCTCCGCCATCGGCGCGATGCTGACGCCGCCGATGCTGCGCGCCGGCTACAGGCCCGAGCACGCCGCGTCGCTCGTGGCCTCGGCCACCGCCATGGGCATCCTCGTGCCGCCCGCGATCTTCATGATCGTGCTCGGCCAGGTCACCGACACGTCGGTGGTCGGCATTTTTCTCGGCGGCTTCCTGCCCGCCGCCGTCACCGCGCTGTGCCTGATGGTCGTGATCTTCGGCCAGGCGCATCGCCTGGCCTGGCCCAAGGACCGCCGGCCGACCCGCGCCGAGTTCGGCGCGGCCACGAAGGCGTCGCTGGTGCCGATGGTCGTCCCGATCGTCATCGTGCTCGGCTTCTACTTCGGCGTCTTCACGGCGACCGAGGCGGGTGCGCTGGTGGCCGCCTATGCCGTCGGGGCGGCCCTCCTCTACTATCGCAACGTCTCCGTCCGCGAGATGCTCGTCCTCGTGCACGACAGCGCGCTGCTCACCGCGGCCGTCGTGTTTCTGCTCGCGGTGGCGAGCGTGTATCAGTTCCTGATGGGCATGCTCGGCGTGCCGCTGATGCTGGGGCGCGTGCTCCAGCCGCTGCAACCGATGCCGTGGCTGTTCCTGCTCGCGGTGTCGGTCATCGTGATCCTGTTCGGCATGGTCCTCGAAGGCCTGCCGGCGGCCGTCGTTCTCGTGCCGGTCGTCTTCCCGATCGCCAAGCAGATCGGCATCCATCCGATCCATTTCAACATCGTGCTGACCGCCGCCGTCGGCATCGGCCTGTTCCTGCCGCCGATCGGCGTGGGCCTCCTGATGGCGCTGCGGTTCGCCGACGTGTCCGTTGGCCGCCACTTCCGCGCGTACTGGCCCTATCTCGTCTCGCTCTTCGTCGGGCTCGTGATCCTGATCGTCTTCCCCGAGATCACGCTGTTCCTGCCGCGGCGCGCGGGGTTGGTGCGCTAGAGCAGGCGGTACACGTCGAGGTCGACACGCCGCGCGCGACGCTGCGCGCTCGCCACGCCGATCGCCCGATTGAGCCAACCGAGGCGCGTATCGCCGGTCGCGAAACGAAGCACGGTGCGGAAATAGTATTCGCGCGGATCGACGTCGTCTCCGCGGGCGAGCCGCTCGAGCACGTCCGGCGTCGCGGCACGGACGCCGCGGCTCTCCACCTCGATGAGTGCGCCGCCTCGCTCGTGCAGCGCGTAGTGAGCCTCGAGCGAGATGAGCCCGCCGTCGTGCGACGCCCATTGCCAGTCCGCCCCGCTCAGCACGTCGCCGCTCAGCCCTTCACCGGCAAACGTCCCGCCGACGATCGGGACGACGCGTCGCTCGCCGAGCGGCGTCCGGCCGAGTGACTGCACGACGCCGACGTCCACCGCCGCCGTGAACAGCGGCTCGAACGCCAGCGTCACTGGTAGTCGCGGTCGGGCGCGACGATCGTCGTCCCGCCATCGACGACGAGGGTGTGGCCCGTGATGTAGCGCGCGTAGTCCGACAGCAGGAACCGCACGGCGTGGCCGATGTCCCAGCCGCTGCCCTCCTGCTTGAGCACCGAGGCGTTCTTGCGCGTCTCGCGCGCCTTTGGCGACATGCCGCGCGCGTACACCATCGGCGTGTACACCGGCCCCGGCGCGACGCAGTTCACGCGGATGCCTTCGTGGCCGTGGTCGACGGCCATCGCGCGCGTGAGCGCGATCACCGCGCCCTTCGACGCGGTGTACGCGGTCAGGCCGCGCGGCCGCAGCGCGGAGATCGACGAGACGTTGACGATCGCGCCCCCGCCCGCCCGCCGCATGGCCGGGATCGCGTGCTTGGCGACGAGGAACATCGTCTCGACGTTGACCTGCATCACCCGGCGCCATTCATCCTCGGCCAGGTCCACGACGGAGCCGCGGCTGCCGATGCCCACGTTGTTGTCGAGCAGGTCGAGGCGCCCGTAGCGCTCGACGGCCGTCTTCACGAGCGCCGCGCAGTCCGACGCGCGCGTTACGTCCACCTCGAGCGCCGTGCCCTGCCCGCCCGCGGACTCGATCATCTCGACGGTGCGCTGCGCGAGCTTGAGATCGCGATCGGCGACCACGACCTTCGCGCCGGCCTTCGCCAACAAGATCGCCGCCGCGCGCCCGTTGCCGATGCCGTCGGCGGCGGCGCCGCCACCGGTCACGATCGCCGCCTTGCCTTCGAGTCCCCAGCTGTCCGGAATGTCCATCGCGCGCCTCCTTGTCGTCGGCGGCGAGTAGGGTACACTGCCGCCACTTTGAGATTCCAGGGACGCATCGCGCTCATCACCGCCGGCGGTCGCGGCATCGGACGCGCGACGGCGGAGATCATGGGCGCCGATGGCGGTACGGTCGTGCTCGTCGATACCGACAAGGCCGCTCTCGACGAGACCGCGGGCGCGATCAAGAACGCCGGCGGCATGGCGCACACGTTGGTCGCGGATGCGCTCGACGCCGCGCAGGTCGACAGCGTCGTGCAGCGCACCGTGCAGGATCGCCGCCGCATCGACATCCTCGTGAACGCCGTCGGCGGCAGCACGATCATCGGCAAGCCCGCCGCGCCGATCGACGAGCTTGCGATCGGCGACTGGCACGGGCTCCTGCACTTCAACCTGACCGGCACGTTTTTGTTCTGCCACGCGGTCGTGCCGGTGATGAAGCGACAGGGCGGCGGCAAGATCGTCAACATTTCGTCGATCGCCGGCCGGGGCATCAGTCCAAGCAGCAGCACCGCCTACGCCACCGCCAAGGGCGGCATCATCGCGCTCACCCGCAAGCTCTCGCTCGAGCTCGGACCGTTCGGCATCAACGTCAACGCGATCGCGCCGAGCCTGACGCTGAGCCCGCGGCTGCGCCCGCGGTGGGACGGCATGTCGCCGATGGAACAAAAGACCGAAGTCGAGCGCGTGCCGCTGCGGCGCATCGCCGAGCCCGTCGACCAGGCGCGGGTGATCTGCTTTCTTGCCTCGCGCGACGCCGACTTCGTCACGGGCGTGACGATCGACGTCACGGGCGGTCAGTAGCCCTGTTCATCGTCGACTCGCAAGTTCACATCTGGGCCGCCGACAGCCCGCAACGGCCCTGGCCCGCCGGCCGCGGTGTCGAGGCTCAGAAGCCGTATCCCGTCACCAGGGACATGCTGCGCTTCGAAATGGAGCTGGCGAAGGTCGACCGGATCGTCCTCGTGCCGCCGTCATGGGAAGGTGACCGCAACGATGTGGCGCTCGAAGCGGCGCGCCTGCATCCGGACATGTTCGCGGTGATGGGCCGGCTGAACCTCACCGATCGGGCGAGCCGTGCGCTCGTCCCGGACTGGAAGAAGCAGCCGGGGATGCTCGGCATGCGGTTCACGTTCCACAACGAGCACAACCGGCACTTTCTCACCGACGGCTCCGCGGACTGGTTGTGGCCGGCCGCGGAGAAGGCCGGCATCCCGATCATGGTGTTGGTCCCGGGCGCGCTCGACCACCTCGATCGCATCGCGGGCAAGCACCCCGGGCTCAAGCTCGTCATCGATCACTGCGGGCTGCAGATCCGTCAGAAGGCGCCGAGGGTCTTCGACGATCTCCCGGCCGTGTGCGCGCTGGCGCGGCATCGTAACGTGGCGGTGAAAGTGTCGGGCATGCCCGCGCTGTCCGCCCAGCCCTATCCCTTCCGCGACCTCCACGATTCAATCCATCGCCTGGTTGACGCGTTCGGGCCCACGCGCTCGTTCTGGGGCACCGACCTCACGCGCATGCCGTGCTCGTATCGCGAGTGCATCGATCTGTTCACCAGGGAACAGCAGTCGTGGCTGAACGGTGAAGACCTCGACCGGGTGATGGGCGGCGCGGTGTGCGAGTGGCTCGGTTGGGCCCGTTAGCGTCGCGACGGTGAGAGATCCGGCGGCGGTCCGGGCACTGACGTTCGACTGCTACGGCACCCTCATCGACTGGGAGACGGGCATTCGCGGCTACCTGCGTCGGCTGCTCGACGCCAAGGGCGGTCAGCACGTCGGCATCGAGCGCTTCTATCACCACTGGTATCACGAGTGCGAGCTGCCCGTGATTGCCGGCCCCTTCATCGACTATCACGCCGTGCTGCAGACGAGCGTGCAGCAGGCGCTGCGCGACTTCGGCCTGGAGGTTCGGCCGGACGACGGCGCGGACTTCGGCGCGGACATGAAGACGTGGCGCCCCTTCGCCGATACCCATGCGGTCCTCACGCAGCTCGCGCGGAAATATCCGCTCTGCATCATCTCGAACACCACGCGCGACATCATCGAGCGGAGCATCGCGCTCATGGACGTGGAGTTCGCGCACGTCGTGACCGCGGAGGACGTCCGCGTCTACAAGCCCGATCGGCGCATCTTCGACGCCGCGCTGGCCCGGCTCGGCGTACCGGCCGGCCAGGCGGTCCTGCACGTCTTTCAGTCCACGATCGTCGACTTGCCCACGGCGGCGCGACTGGGGCTACAGACGGCGTGGATCAATCGACAGCATCACCAGCTGGAGGCGGGCCTGCCACGGCCGGATTCGATTTTCACCGACCTCACGCCGCTCACGAAAGCGCTTGGCGTGTGAGCGCGTCGGCGAAGGAGGAGACAGCAGCATGGCATTGATCAAGGTGAAGGACCTCGCGTACGGACGGCTGCGCTCGCCCGATCTCGACGCGGCCGAGCAGTTCCTGACCCACTTCGGTATGGTCCGCGCCGCGCGGACGCCGACGGCGCTGTACATGCGCGGCACGGACCCGACTCACCACGTGCATGTCACCGAGAAGGGCGATCCCGCGTTCGTGGGTCTCGCCTACTATGCCGCGAGCGAGGACGATCTGCGGCGCGTGGCCAAGGCTCCCGGTGCGTCGGACGTGGAGTCGATCGACGAACCCGGCGGCGGGCGTCGCGTCCGCCTGCGCGAGCCGAACGGCTATCAGATCGAGGTCGTCTACGGCATCGAGCGGCCGGCGCCGATCGCCGTGACGAGCCAGCACATGAACAGCGGCGCCGAGCCGCTGCGCCGCGCGGGAACGCTCATGCGGCTGCGCGAGTCCCCCTCGCCCATCAAGCGCATCGGCCACGGCGTGCTCGGCACGCCGAAGGTCAAGGAGACCGTGCAGTGGTTCCGCGACACGCTCGGCTTCATCTGCTCGGATGACATCTATGCCGGCGACACAGAGAACCTCATCGGCTCGTTCAACCGGTGCGACTGCGGCGACGAGTACGTCGACCACCACACGCTGTTCTGCGTGCGCAACGAGCGCGCGGGGCTGAATCACATGTCGTTCGAGGTGCCCGACGTCGACGCCGTCTTCAAGGACCACGAATATCTGACGAAGCTCGGCAAGTACGAACACATGTGGGGCGTGGGGCGCCATCTGCTCGGCAGCCAGGTGTACGACTACTGGGCAGATCCGTGGGGGCGCGTGCACGAGCGCTGGGCGGATACCGATCGGCTCAACGTCAAGAGCGGCGGCAATCTGCTCTCGGCGGAAGAAGGCTTCCGCAGCCAGTGGGGCGAGGACCCGCCGGCGAAGTTCCTCGGCCACGTGAGCCAGTAAGCGAGGAGGCGACATGGCGATCATCCGCATCTACACCGGTCCGGACGGCAAGTCGCATTTCGAAGAGATTCGGCCCACGCTCGAGCCGCGCGGCGATCAATCCGAGAGCGCCGAGCTGATTGCCGGCAGCGGCATCGTCATTCGCCGCTTCGAGGCCAAGCGCACGAACTCCTGGCATCATGCGCCGGGCCGCTACGCCGTCTTCACGCTCTCGGGCGCCGTCGACATCGAGATCGGCGACGGCACGGTGCGCCGCTTGGGATCGGGCGACATTCTGATCGCCGAGGACACCACGGGTCAGGGTCACATCACGCGCGAGGTCGGCCCCGAGCCGCGCGTGTCGGTGTTCGTCCCGCTCCCCACGGCCGCGTCGCGATGAGCGACGCGCTCGTCACCTACACGACCGACGGTCGCGTCGGCCTCGTCACCCTGAATCGAGGCGACAAGCTCAACGCCATCAGTCCCGAGCTGAAGAAAACGCTCATCGAACGGTTCCACGAGGCGGACGCGGACCCGGCCACGAGCGTCGTGGTCCTGCGCGCGGAGGGTCGCAGCTTCTCCGCCGGCTACGACATCTCACCCAGTCCGGCGCGCGCCGCCCGCAAGGGCAACGCGCTCGCCTGGCACACCTCGCTCACCGACGACGTGCGGCTCGAGCTGACGCCGTGGGACATGAAGAAGCCCGTGATCGCCTCCGTGCAGGGCCACTGTCTGGGTGGTGGGTGCGAGCTCGTGATGCTCTGTGACGTCACGATCGCGGCCGACGATGCGCAGTTCGGCGAGCCCGAGATCCGCTTCTCGAACGTCGGGCCCGCGCTCATCATGCCGTTCGTCATCGGGCTCAAGCGCGCGCGCGAGCTGCTCTACCTCGGCGATCCCATCGACGCGCGGACGGCGCAGGCCTGGGGCATGGTGAACCGCGTGGTTCCGCGCGCCGAGCTGTCCGCCGCAACGATGAAGGTCGCGCGGCGCATGGCGCTGATGGCGCCGGAAGCGCTGACGGCGACGAAGCTCGCGCTCCGCCGCGGCGCCGAGTGCGCGGGGCTGCGCAACGCGATCCACGCGGGGCTCGACGTGCTGGCGGGCCTCTACGCCGCGCGCACCGAGGTGGGCATGACGTTCGACGAGATCCGTGAAAAGGACGGCCTCGGCGCGGCGCTGCGCTGGCGCGCCGCGCAGTTCGCCGAGTAGCGATGTCGCTGCTGCAGTCGCGCACGCGCCTGGCCGCGCACGGCTTCGGCAAGCCCGTGCGCCGCGTCGAGGACACGCGGCTGGTGACCGGGCGCGGAGTCTACAGCGACGATTTCAATCTGCCGGGCCAGGTGTACGCGGCATTCGTGCGCTCGCCGCACGCGCACGCGCGCATCGTCCGTCTGGACGCCGCGGCCGCGCTGAAGGTGCCGGGCGTCCTCACCGTCCTCACCGGCGCCGACGTGGCCGCCGACGGGTTGAAGCCGATTCCGCACCGCCCGGTGCCCGCGAACCCGTACGAGCCGCAGCTTCGCAATCGCGACGGCGCGCCGCATTTCGTGGCGCCGCATCCGCCGCTGCCCACCGACGGGCGCGTGCGGCTGGTCGGCGAGGCGGTGGCCATGGTGATTGCGGAGAGCGCGGCCGCCGCGCGCGACGGGGCCGACGCCGTCGACGTCGAATATGCGCCGCTGCCGGTCGTGACGCGGGTGCGGGAAGCGGCCGCACCGGGCGCCCCGCTGGTATGGGAGGATGCCGGCTCCAACGTCTGCGTCGACTCCGACACCGGCGAGGCGGCCGCGGCGGACGCCGCGTTCGCGCGTGCCGCGCACGTGGTGCGACTCGAGACGCAGGTGAACCGCGTGACGGGCGTGCCGATGGAGCCGCGCGCGGCCCTCGCGGTGTACGACGCCGAGCGCGGGCACTACACGCTCTACGCGGGCTCGGGCGGGGTGCAGCGCATCAAGCACGACCTGCTCGAGACGCTAAACGTGCCGCGCGAGTCGCTGCGCGTCATCGCGCGCGAGGTGGGCGGCAACTACGGCACCCGCAACGCGTGCTATCCCGAGTTCGCGCTCGTGCCGTGGGCGGCCCGGCGCGTCGGCCGCCCGGTCAAGTGGACGTGCGATCGCCGCGAGGCGTTCCTGACGGACTTTCAGGCGCGTGACTTGCTCTCGCAGATGGAGCTGGCGCTCGATACGGACGGGCGCTTTCTCGCGCTGCGCGGCACGCACACCAGCAACGTCGGCGGCCACGCCGTGTCGTTCATCCCGCTCGGCAAGGGCATCGGCGTGCTGCCGAGCCTCTACCACATCGCCGCCGGCCACGTGCGTGGGCGCGCCGTGCTGACGAACACGGCGCCGACCTATCCCTATCGCAGCGCGGGCCGGCCCGAAGTGATGTACGTGCTCGAGCGGCTCATCGACATCGCGGCGCGCCGGCACGGCTTCGACCGCGTCGAGCTGCGGCGGCGCAATCTCGTGCGTCCCGAGGCCATGCCGTATCGCAATGCGATGGGGCTCGTCTACGACAGCGGTGATTATCCGGCCGTGATGGAGCGCGCGGTCGCGCTCGCCGACTGGAAGGGGTTCGAAGCGCGCCGGGCGGAGGCGCGGCGCCGTGGCCGTTATCGCGGCATCGGGCTCGCGAACTATCTCGAGCTCAACACGGGCGCGCCCCGCGAGCGCGCGTTCATCACCGTACGGCCGGACGAACACATCGACGTCGTCGTCGGCACGCTGTCGTCCGGCCAGGGGCACGAGACGAGCTTCGCGCAGTGCATCGTCGAGTGGTTCGGCGTCGAGCTCTCGCAGGTCAGCATCATCACCGGCGACACGGACGTCGCCCCGGTGGGCGGCGGCTCACACTCGGGTCGCTCGATGCGCCAGGCCGGGGTCGTGATGGCCAAGGCCGGCGATCAGGTCGTCGAGCGCGGCGCGCGGATCGCGGCGTGGCTGCTCGAGGCGGCGGAGGCGGACGTGGAGTTCGTGCGCGGGCGGTTCGGCGTGCGGGGCACGGATCGCTCCGTCGGCCTGTTCGACGTCGCACGCGCCGCGCTGCGCGCCGATGTCCCCGCCGAGCTCGGTGGCCCGCTCAACGGCGAGAGCGACGAGACGAACCCGGTGCCGTCGTTTCCGTACGGCTGCGCCGTGTGCGAGGTGGAGGTCGAGCCGGAGACCGGCGTGGTCGAGGTCGTGCGCTGGACGTGTGTCGACGACTGCGGGCGCGCCGTCAATCCCATGATCCTGCACGGCCAGACGCACGGCGGCATCGCGGCCGGCGTGGGCCAGGCGCTCTGGGAGGACTGCCACTACGCGAGCGACGGGCAGATGCTGGCCGCGACGTTCATGGACTACGCGCTCCCGCGCGCCGACTCGCTGCCGAATTTCACGACCGAGATCAGCGAGGTGCCGTCGACCACGAATCCGCTCGGGCTGCGCGGCGGCGGCGAGGGCGGCACGACACCCGCGCTGGCGGCGACGATCAACGCGGTCGTCGACGCGCTCGCCGAGCTCGGCGTCGAGCATCTGGAGATGCCGGCCACGCCAGAGCGCGTGTGGCGGGCGATGCAGGCCGCGCGCCGCGCTTGACGTCCCGCGGGCGCGGTGGTCTCATCAGCGCCACCGCGCCAGGCGCCACCGCATACAGGAGGTCCACATGCCCCGGACCTACAACGTCATCGACTCCGACGGTCACGTGCTCGAGCCTGTCGACATCTGGGACAAGTACATGGATCCCGCGTTTCGGGACCGCGCTCCACGGATGATCGTCGACACCGACGGCAAGGAGCGTCTGCTCATCGAGGGCAAGGTCCTCGGGAGCAAAAAAGGCCTCGGCCTGCTCGGCGCCATCGGCGCGCGTCAGGGCGACGTCGCCGACGAGACGATGAAATACGTCGACGGGCGCAGGGGCGGCTTCGACCCGCATGCGCGCATCGTCGACCTCGACGCGGACGGGATCGACGCGGCCTTCCTCTATCCCAGCGTCGGCCTGTTCGCCGGCGCGATCCAGGATCCGGCGCTCGCGGCCGCGGTGTGCCGCGCCTACAACCGCTGGCTCGCAGACTACTGTCAGCCGTATCCCGATCGGCTGTTCGGCGTCGCCATGCTGCCGATGCAATCCATCGACGCGGCGATCGACGAGATGCGCTACTCGCGCAAGCGCCTCGGCATGCGCGGCGGCTTCCTGCGCCCCAATCCGTACAACGGACGGATGCTGCACCACCCGGATTACAAGCCGTTCTGGGAGGAAGTGCAGGAGCTCGATTTCTCCATCGGCCTGCACGAGGGCTCGACGGGCGGCATGCCGCAGGTGGGCGTCGATCGCTTCGAGACGCGGGGCGCGCGGCACATCATCTCGCACACGATGGAGATGATGCTGGTCGCGCTCGCCGTGATCTGGGGCGGCGTCTGCGAACGGTTCCCGCGTGTTCGCATCGGCTTCCTCGAATCCGGCGGAGGCTGGATCGCGCCATGGC
>JBKOUQ010000139.1:0-15639 GCA_046723475.1 Candidatus Methylomirabilota bacterium | reverse complement strand
AGCGTGACCTGCGCCGCGCCGAGCTTGTCGTGCTCCCGGCGGTCCTCGTGTTCCTCGTCGTCGTGTTCGGCTCGGTCGTCGCCGCGGCGCTGCCGCTGGCCGTCGGCCTTCTCGGCGTCGCGGCCGGGACCGCCGTCACGGGACTCCTCGCGCGGGTGATGCCGGTATCCGCGTATGCCGCGAACGTCGTCTCGATGATCGGGCTCGGCGTGGCGATCGATTACTCGCTCTTCGTGGTGAGCCGCTATCGCGAGGAGCTTTCCACGCACGCGCCCACGGCCGCGCTGTCGCGCACGCTCGCGACCGCCGGCCGCACCGTCATCTTCTCCGGCATGGCCGTCGGGATCGGGCTGCTCGGCATGATCCTGCTGCGCATGGGCAGCGTGAGTACCATCGGCATCGCGAGCACTGTGGTGGTGGGCTTCGCGGTGCTCTACAGTCTCACGCTGCTGCCCGCGTTGCTGGCGATCCTGGGCCCGCGCGTGAACTCACTCTTGCTGTGGCGTCGGTCCGGGGCCGGCGTCGAGCATACGACGTGGTATCGCCTGGCCACCACCGCGATGGCGCGGCCGTGGCACGTCATCGTTCCGGTCGCGCTGATCCTCATCGTGCTCGGGCTGCCATTCCGCCACATCCATCTCGGCACGCCGGATATCGCCACGCTGCCCGACGAAGACGAGTCGCGCCGGGGCGAGGAGCTGCTGGCCCAACAGTTCCCGCAGCTTCGGCCCAACAGCGTCGTCGTCATCGTCCACTACCCCGACAATGCCGGCCTCACACCAGCGCGCGTCGAGGAGTTGTACACGCTCAGCCGCTGGCTCGCGCAGCAGCCCGGCGTGACGCGCGTCGACAGCGTGGTCGACTTCCACCCGCGCATCACCCTTGAGCAGTACAAGATGGCGGCGGCCGCTCCGCGCGAGATGCTACCGCCACGGCTGCAGGAGGCATTCGAGCAGCTGACCAGCCCGCGTCTCAGCATGCTCGTCGTGCAGACTCCGCTCGCCCCGGGAAGCGAGGCAGCCCGGCAACTGGTGCGCACGATCCGCGCCCGCCATCCCGCCGTCGTCTCGCAGCTGCTCGTGACCGGAATCACCGCGTACGACCTCGACTTTGCGGCCCTCGTGTGGCGCGTCGCGCCGGGCGCCATCGCGTTCGTACTGGCCGCGACGTACGTCGCGCTCTTCGTGCTGCTCGGCTCCGTGCTGTTGCCGCTCAAGGCCGTGCTGATGAACTGTCTGTCCGTCACCGCCTCGTACGGCGCGCTCGTGTGGATCTTCCAGGACGGTCACTTCAAGCACATGCTTGGATTCACGCCCGCGCCGATCGAGCCCGTCATTCCTCTGATCATGTTCTGCGTCCTCTTCGGGCTCTCGATGGACTACGAAGTGCTGCTGCTGAGCCGCACCCACGAGGAGTTCGAGCACACGCGCGACAACGACCGGGCCATCGTCGCGGCGCTCGCGGCCACCGGGCGGCTGATCACCGGCGCGGCACTCATCATGGCGACGGTCTTTTTCGGCTTCGGCGTCGCGCGCGCGGTCATGATCAAGGAGATGGGCATCGGCATGGGCATCGCGATCGTCATGGACGCGACGGTCATCCGCGCGCTGCTCGTGCCCGCGACGATGCGCCTGCTCGGCGACTGGAACTGGTGGGCGCCCGGTCCGCTGAAACGGCTGCACCGACTCATGCGCGCGAACGTGGGCGCGTGAGTGCCGTGGGCGCGGCGCTCGCGCTGGCCGCGGCCGCTCTGTTCGGGCTCAGCGCGCCGGCCGCTACGCTGCTGCTCGGCACGATCGATCCGTGGCTGCTCGCGGGCATGCTGTATCTGGCGTCGGGTGCCGGGCTCGGCGTCCTGCTCGCGGTACGCGCCGCGGGCGCCCGCCAGCGCGAGGCACGGCTTCGTCGCGCCGATGCTCCCTGGCTAACCGCGGCGGTCGTGAGCGGCGGGCTGATCGCGCCGGTGCTGATGATGCTCGGCCTGACGCATCTCGGCGCCGCACGGGGCGCGCTGCTCCTGAATCTCGAGGGCGTCTTCACCGCCCTGCTCGCCTGGCTCGCGTTCGGCGAGCACGTCGGCGCGCGTATCGCGGTCGGGATCGCGGCGATCGTCGCCGGCTCGTTGACCCTTGCGTGGGGACCCGACGCCGGGCCGACGCTCGATGTCGGCGCGCTACTGCTCGCCGCCGCCGCACTCGCGTGGGCCCTGGACAACAACCTCACGCGACGCGTCTCGGGCGGCGATCCCGTGCAGATTGCCGCGATCAAGGGCGGGGGCGCGGGCGCAATCAACGTGCTGCTCGCTCGCCACGCTGGGGCGGCGTGGCCGGCGCCGACCGCCGTCGGCGCCGCGAGCGTGGTCGGGATCCTGAGCTACGGTGTGAGCCTCGTGCTGTTCGTCCAGGCGCTGCGACGGCTCGGCACGACGCGCACGACGGCGTACTTCTCGACCGCACCGTTCGTCGGCGCCGCCGTCGGCGTGGTGGTGCTCGGCGAGCCGCTGACCGGTCGCTTGGCCACGGCGGGCGGTCTGATGGCGCTCGGCGTCGCGCTGCAGCTCACCGAGCGGCACGACCACGAGCACGTGCACGAGCCGCTCGAGCATGAGCACCTGCACTGGCACGATGAGCACCACCGGCACGATCACGAGGCCGGCGTGCCGGTCGGCGAGCCGCACGCGCATCGTCACACGCACGTGCCGCTGCGCCATCGCCATCCGCATTATCCCGATTTGCACCACCGACACACGCACTGACTGCGCCTGCCGCGAAGGCGCGGCGCATATGTGGCGCTGACGACGCGCCGGCACGGGGTTACTTCCGTGGAGCGTCTGCCAACGCGGTCGCCACACCGAGGCCGATGTCGATCGTACCCGGCATGGAGCGGTGCGCCAGCGCGCCAGCCCGGCGCGCGGAGCGCATGCGCGATGCTCCCCGCGGTCAACGCACAGAGCGCGTCGCTGACGAGACCGAGGGCGACGAAGACAACGCCCAGCGCGGCAGCGTTCGCTACTTCTCGCGGAAGCGATTGACGATCGGCAGCCGCCAGTCGCGCCCGAAGGCGCGCGGCGTGATCTTCACGCCGATCGGTCCCTGGCGACGCTTGTACTCCGCCGTGTCGATCATGCGGACCACCTTGCGCACGGTTTCCGGCGCGAACCCGCGCGCGATCAGATCGGCGACACCGCAGCTCTCCTCGACGTAGGCCTCGAGAATTGCGTCGAGGACGTCGTAGGGCGGCAGGGTGTCCTGGTCCTTCTGATCGGGGCGCAGCTCGGCCGACGGCGCACGCTCGATGACGGATTCGGGGATCACCGGCTTGCCCGCGCGCGTGTTGACGTGGCGCGCGAGCTCGTAGACCAGCGTCTTGGGCACGTCCTTGATCACCGCGAAGCCGCCGGCCATGTCGCCGTACAGCGTCGAATAGCCGACCGCGATCTCGCTCTTGTTCCCGGTGGTCAGGACGAGCCAGCCGAACTTGTTCGACATCGCCATGAGCAGCGTGCCGCGGATGCGCGCCTGGATGTTTTCCTCGGTGACATCTTCCTTCAGGCCCTTGAATGGCTCGGCGAGGGACTTCAGAAATCCCTTGAAGACCGGCGTGATCGGCACACGCATGAATTCGATGCCGAGGTGCTTCGCGAGACGCTGCGCGTCGTCGCGCGTGCCGCGCGAAGAAAACGGCGACGGCATCGTCACCCCGGTGACGTTCTCGCGGCCGAGCGCCTCCACGGCCACCGCCGCCACCAGCGAGGAGTCGATGCCTCCCGACAGACCGATGACGACGCGCTTGAAGCCGTTCTTGCGCACGTAGTCGCGCGTGCCGAGCACGAGCGCCTGGTACACCTCGTCGACGCGCGCCAGCGGCTCGGCGAGCGGCGGTGTCACCGGCGGCGCGTCAGCGGGCGCGGGCACCGGCGCGACGCTGATGCGCGGCACGCGCGCGACGTCGAGCGTGTCCTTGCGACGCCGCGAGTCCTGCATGCGCGCGCGGAAGACCGCATCGAGATCGATATCGGCGGTGACCAGCTCCTCCGTGAACTGCCGCCCGCGCGCCACCGTCTCGCCGTGCGGATCGACGATGATGCTCGCGCCGTCGAACACGAGCTCGTCCTGGCCACCGACCATGTTCACGAACGCGAGCCACACGACGTCGTCGGCCGCGCGGGTCGCGATCATGCGCTCGCGGAGCCGGGCCTTGCCCGCATGGTACGGCGAGCCGTTGATCGTGACGATCAGCTCGGCGCCCGCAAGGGCCTGTGTGGTCGTTGGTCCCGTCGGATACCAGACGTCCTCGCAGACGTTCACCGCGACGTTCGTGCCGCCGATCGAGAAGACCGAGGCTTCGCGGCCGGCCTGAAAGTACCGGTTCTCGTCGAAGACTCCATAGTTCGGCAGGAACTGCTTGTGATAGACGCCCGCCAGCACGCCGTCGTGAACGACGGCGGCGGCATTGAACAAGTCTTGCCGCCGGTCGACGAACCCGACGATCGCGGTCAAGCCGCGCGCCGCCTTCACGACGTCGCCGAGGGCGGCGAGATTGGCCTCGACGAACGCGGACTTGAACAGCAGGTCTTCGGGCGGATACCCGGGAATGACCAGCTCGGGAAACGCGACGAGGTTGGCGCCGACCGCCCGCGCCTGCCCGAGTCGGTCGATGACACGGCGCGCGTTGCCCTCGATATCGCCGACCGTCGGATTGATCTGCGCGAGGCTCACGCGGAAGCGCCGCATGTCGGTATTGTAACCGCCGCATGCTATGATTCACGGCACATGCCCGCCAAGGTCCCGTGGCTCCCGTCCGTCGTGCCGCCGGGCGCACGTCCCGAGCGCTGCCCGCGATGCGGGCGCATGGCGTTGATCCCGTGGACGCTGCGGCGCGACAACACGACGAAAGCGGTACTGCGCACCTGGGTCTGCACGGAGTGCCAGCAGATGGAGGAGCGTCCCGAGCCGGAGTAGCGCAGCGTGCGTGACGACTCGGCAGCGCGGAGCCGGGGCGAGCGCCGACGCTACAGGGTGTTCACGAAGTCGATCAGCTGGCGCAGCCGCGCATAGGACGCGCGGTTGAACGGAATCAGCAAACGCGGCAGCTCGGGATGCTCGTTGTACTCCTGCGGGAACGGTCCCGGCGCCTGATCCACCCGCCCCTTCAGAATGTCCTCGAAGCGCTGCTGGATGAGCGGCAGGTCGGTGTCGCGCAGCGCGCGGTTGAGCCGGAACACCAGGTTGTCCCCGACGATGCGCGACGAGTGGTAGACGCGATAGAACGTCGTCAGCTGCTCTACGGCGTCGTCGACGGTATCGACGATCCGATAGAACGACGTGTCGATCCCGTCGATGAGCCGCTGCGCGGCGATCGTGTCGCGCACGAACGTCTCCCACGTGCGCCAGTAGGGCGTCTGATCCGTCTCGACGAGCACCATCGGCACGATGGTGGCTTTGCCCGTCTGCATGAGCGTGAGCACTTCGAACGCCTCGTCCATCGTCCCGAAGCCGCCGGGGAACAGCGCGATGCCGCTCGCCTCCTTCACGAGAAACAGCTTCCGCGTGAAGAAGTACTTGAAGGTGATCAGCTTGGGATCGGACGCGATCCACGGGTTCGCTTCCTGCTCGAACGGCAGCCGGATGTTCAAGCCGAACGAGCGCTCACCCCCGGCGCCTTCCTGCGCGGCACCCATGATGCCGGCCCCGGCGCCCGTAACGACCATCCATCCGCCCTCGACCATGCGTCGACCGAACGTCAGCGCGGCCATCGCGGCCGACTGCGTCGGTGCCGTGCGCGCCGAGCCGAACACCGTCACCTTGCGCACGTTGCGGTACGGCGCGAACACCTTGTACGCGTACCGCAGCTCCTTGAGCGCGGTGTTCGTGACCTTCAGGTCTCCGGTGGGCGCACCGTCCTCATAGAGCTTGAGCACGGTCGTGAGCATGTGCTGGAAGTAACCGCGGCGGTCCGATGGCACCGCGAGGACGTCGAGCAGGTCCACGATCAGGCGATTGGCCTCTTCGTTCTGAAGCGCGTACCGACGCTCGGGCACGAAATCAGTATAACGCTCAGCGTCGCCCGGACACCGTCATCCAGAGTCCGAGCACGACCAGACCACCGCCGATCGCGGTGAACACGGTCACCGCTTCGCCGAGCACGACGGCGCCCAGCAACGCGCCCACGATCGGTTGGACGGTCAGGAACGGCGCCGCACGGGACGCTTCGACGCGCACCAGCGCCCAATTCCACACGAAGTAGCCCGCCGCGGTGATGACGAGCGCAAGGTAAAGAATGCCGGCGACCGCGGCGGGCGTCGCGTGCGGTCGTGCTCCCGTCGCCCACTCGACAACCGCCAGGGGGACGAGCAGCGCGGCGCCCCAGACGATCGATCGCGCCGTGACCGTGACGGTGTTGGCCCCACTGAGCACGCCCCGCCCCAGCAGCGAGTAGATGCCATATGCCACCCCGGCAAGAACGAGGAGCGCGTCGCCACGCCAGCGCGGCAAAACGTCGAGCGTCACGCCCGGCACGCCGTTGACGACAACGAGCACGGCCCCCGCGATGGCGAGCACCGCGCCCGCCGCCTCGCGGCGCGTGAGACGCTCACCGAGGATCGCGGGGCCAAGGGCGACGATCGTGAGCGGCTCGACGACGATTAGAAGCGCGGCGTTCGTGGCGGACGACTGGCTGATTCCCCAATGCGACAGCGCAAAGGCCGCCGCGAAGCCGATCGCGCCCATCCAGAAGATCCGCGCCGCGTGGGCACCTGCGGGCACGCGTTCACGTCTGGCGAGCGGCAAGAGCGCCGCGCCGCCGAGCGCCAGCCGGACCACCGCCGCGGTCACGGGCGGGACGTCGTCGAGGACCGTCCGCGTCACGACCGGTGAGGTGCCGAAGAAGAGATTGGCGATGAGCAGGACGAGCGCGGGCAGCGCCACGCTCGCAGGATACCGGCTAGCGTCCCGCCGCGGCCTCGCCTCGCAGCGTCATGCACGTACTCGTCGCATGGGCGACCAGCCGGTCGTTCAAGTCGCGGACGTCGCATTGGACGAGGCCGACGCTGCGCCCGCCCGCGAGCACGCGCCCCTCGGCGCGCAGCTTGCCGAGCCATACCGGCTTGGTGAAGTTGATCTTCAGCTCGAGAGTCGTAAACGTCTCTCCGTCTTCGAGTCGTGACGCGTACGCCATCCCCATGGCGGCGTCGGCGATGTCGGCCAGGATCCCCCCATGCAGGGTGCCCATCGGGTTGGCGTGCCGCTCCGTGGCCTCGAACTCGACAACCGCACGACCGGGCTCAATCGACGCAAGGCTGAAGCCGATGAGGGTTGCGATCGGCGGAGCGGGCCGCTCGCCACGCATCACCTGCTCCATCAGGTCAAGCATTCTCGTCATTTATCGCCTTCCCCTTGTGACGGCCGATGAGCCAGAGATGACCCATCACGCGCGCCAGGCGTCTCGTCGGACCGCGAGCGCGAGCGTGGTCCCGAACAGTCCGAACGCGAGCGCGATGACGGCCGAGAGGGCGATGAGGCCGCCGCCCAGCCAGTGAACGACGATCCATCCTCCGACGGCGGCGAGCATCAGGCGCAGAAAACCCGCGGCGAGCGGCCAGAGCAGCCTCCCTGCCCCCTGCGAGGCGAAGTACAGTGCGAGCCCGAGGCCAAAGCCGCCATAGCTCGGGCCAACGACGCGCAGATATGCCGTGCCCGCCGCGATCACATCTGCATCGCGCGTGAACAGGCTCATCCACAGTCCGGGCATCAGCGCGGCCGCGAGCCCGATCGTCTCCGTCAGCGCGAACGCCATGCCGCCGCCAACGAACGCGATACGCAGCGCGCGCGCTCGGCGCCCGGCGCCGATGTTGGTGCCGACCATCGTGACGAGGGCGGAGCCGAGCCCGAACACGAGCGGAATTTGTAAGTATTCGAGCCTGGCACCGATGCCGTAACCCGCGAGCGACGCCGTGCCGAAGCCACCGACGAGTCCGGTCACGACGACCACCGTCAGGTTCGCCTGCACCGTGTTGAGCGCGCCGGGCAGCCCGACGCGCAGGATGTCGGCAAAGAACGCGGCGCGGAGCCGAACGGCCGCCAGGGACAACCGTACGAGGTTGCGTCGCGAGCACAGCGCCACGACGAGCACGGCGGCGCCGGCCGTGTAATAGGTGATCATCGCGATACCGGCGCCGGCGATGCCGAAGCTGGGGAACGGGCCCCAGCCCCAGATGAGCGCCGGCGAGAGCACCGCGACGACGGCGCCGCCGCCGACGACGACGAGCGCCGGCAGCAGCATGTTGCCGGCGCCGCGCAGCACCGCGGCGAGCGTGTTGAAGAGCCAGAACGCGATGGCGCCCGCGAACACGACGTTCGAATAGGTCAGCGCGGCGGCGAGCGCACCGCCCGTGCCCCCCATGGCCTGGTAGAGCCGCGGCGCCGCGACGAGCATGCCCGCGGTGAACATGCTGCCAAAGCTCAGCGCGATCACGATCGCGTGCACGACGAGGGCGTCGGCATCGCGCCGGCGGCCGCCTCCGATCGCGCGCGCTACGGCGGACGCGACGCCGCCGCCCATGCCGCCGGCGGACATCGTCTGCATGAGCATGATCAACGGAAACACGAGCGCCACCCCGGCCAGGGCGTCGCGCCCGAGCCATCCGACGTAGATCGCTTCGAGCACGTTGACGGCCGCCTGGACGGTGATGACAACGATGTTCGGCGCGGCGAGTCGGATCAGCGTCGGCGCGATGCGCCCGTGCAACAACAGACGCGTGCGCGACGAGACGTCGGCGTCGCGGCTTTCCAGGGCGCGCCCAGCGGAGATGTCGGTCGACTCGGTCAGAACGCTCGCCTCGGACATGGGTTGTAAAATACTAGTGACTAGCTTTTATGTCAAGCGCTGCTATACTGACGACATGCCGAAGCGGTATGGCCAACCGTGTCCCGTCGCGAAATCGCTGGAGTTTCTGGGCGAGCGGTGGACGCTGCTCGTCATCCGCGACCTGCTGTCCGGCCCGCAGCGCTTCCAGGATCTGCTCGCGTCTCTCGAAGGCATCGCGCCGAATGTCCTTTCGGAGCGTTTGAAGGTACTGGAGGAGCGCGGTGTCGTCGTCCGCGAGTTCTACTCCGAGCATCCGCCCCGTGCCGCGTACGCGCTCACGCCGCGTGGCCGCGAGCTCGGCGTCGTCATCGGCGCCCTGGCCGTGTGGGGCACCCGGCACGTGCATCCACAGTCGACGCTCGTGCACGACGACTGCGATGCCGCGCTCGAGCTGCGGTACTACTGCCCCAAGTGCGACCGGCGCGTGAGCGGCCGCACCGTCCACCTGCACACCAAACGATCGGAGCCCGCGCGCGCCACGGTCCGCCGTCGCGCCGCCGCGCGCTGACGGGCCGTCGTCACCGCTCCTCCAGCGTTACGACGAGCCCGTCGTGAGCGCATTGTTCGGGCACGACGTCGGCGTGCGCGAGCATCTCCTTGCTCATGTGGGTCAGGATCACGCGCGTGGCGCCGAGCGCGCCGCGCAGCGAGGCGAGCGTGGGATAGTTCAGGTGCCATTTCACCGGCTTGTCGTAGAAGTAGCACTCCGCGATGAGCAAGTCCGCTCCGCGCGCGAGACGCGCGACGTCGTCCGTCCACTCCGTGTCTCCCGTATAGGCGATGACTTTGTCGCCCACTTTCACGCGGAGCGCGGTGGGATTCGTCTCCGCGGTGTGTCGTGCGGGTGCCGACGTGACCTCGAGGTCCAGGATTGCGTGCGGCACGCCGGGCTGCATCTCGATCCAGCTCAGCGGGAATCTTGGCGTCATCGTGTGCGAGCCCGGGAACAGCGCCTCCCGGAGCGCGTCCATCCGGGCGCGGACGTCGCGCGGACCCGCGACGACGAGCGGGCGCGTACGCTTCGCCGCCAGCATCGCGTCGATGAGCAAGAACGGCACGCCGCCGCAATGATCACCGTGCAGGTGCGTCAACAGGATGGCGTCGAGCGAGTTGTGCTCGATCCCCTGCTGCGCGAGCGCGATCAGCGAGGAGGCGCCGAAGTCGACGGCGAACCGACAGCCGGGGCCGTCCACGACGATGCACGTCTGGAAGCGGCCGCCGCTGCCGAACGAATCTCCCGAGCCGACGAAGCGAACGGTAACGGGCATGCGCGCGCTCACGGCAGCGTCGTGGACGGCCACGCCCGCCAGCGCCGCAACGCCACGAGCGCCCACACGGCCTCGACCAGCCCAAACGGCCACGCTCCCTGCGCGAAGCCATAGATGGACGCGAGTACGCAGGCCCCCGCGAAGCCGAGAATGTACCAGCGGCTGCGTCGCTCCAGCGCATAGCAGAGCATCATCGTCGTCACCGCCACGAGGCCGAAGATCGACAGCGCATTCATCGTGTCTAATGAATCACGACGACCGATGCAGGTCTTGATCGCCCGCGATGCCGACGAGCTCGCCGAAGTTGCCGCGGACGTGTTCCGCGACCGCGTCCGTGCGCGCCGCGACCTGGCGATGGCCGTGCCCGCCGGCCGCACGCCGCGTCGGATGTACGCGCGCATGGCGGCCCTGCAGCAACGCGATCCCGTCGACTACGCGCGCATGCGCGTGTTTTGCGTCGACGAGCTCTGTCCACCCTCGCCGGCGGACGGGTACTTCTGGCGCCAGATTCGCGCCGAGTTCCTTGCGTGGGCGAACGTCGACGCCACGCGCTGCCGGCCATTCGCCGTCGATTCCGCGGATCTCGCCTCGATGTGCGCGGCATACGAGGCGGCGATCGCCGAGGCTGGCGGCCTCGACGTGGTGATGCTGGGTCTGGGGCCCAATGCGCACCTCGCGTCGAACGAGCCGGGCTGCGCGCTCGACGCCCTCACGCGTCCGGTGCGGCTGCTCGACACCACGGTGCGCTACATCCTGACCGATGATGTCATCCACGGCCCGGTGTGCGATCGCGCGGTTACGCTCGGGCTGGCGACAATCATGGCCGCGCGCGAAGTCATCGTGCTGGTCAGCGGCGCGGCCAAGCGCGAGCCGCTCGCGCGCATGCTGGACGGCCCTGTAACGACGAGCGTGCCGGCGTCCGTGCTGCATCAGCACCCGCGCTGCCTCGTGATCACCGACCGCGCCGCGCGTCCATGAGAGCATCGGAAACCCTCCCGGGGCTTTACCGTTAGGTTGACAATATTGTCATGGTTAGGTATACCTAACCCCGGAGCCAGTCCGACTGCCCAGGAGGCCGCATGAAGCGGCTCGTCGCCTTGCCGTTGCTCGTCGTGCTCCTGCTCGCCATCCTCGGCGCCATTGTTCCCGCCGCAGGCGCCGCCGACAAGTCCGCCGATGTCCCGCTCACCGCCGCCAATCAGAAGTTCGATCCCGCGGAAATCAAGGTCAAGGCGGGACAGCCCTTCGTGCTCGTCGTCACGAACAATGATCCGAAGAAAGCGATCGAAGTCGAGAACAAGGACCTTCGGATCGAAAAGGTCGTGCCCGCCGGCAAGACCGTCAACATTCGTGTCCGCGCGCTGAAGCCCGGCACCTACGTGTTCGTGGACGACTTCAACCACGCGGCACAGGTCAAAATCGTCGCGGAGTAGCCGTGGGCGCCACGTTCATCGTCGTGCTGCGCGAGGGCTTCGAGGCGGCGCTGCTGCTTGGAATCGTCTCGGCCTATCTCGTCCAGATCGGGCACGCGGAGAGCCGTCGCTACGTCGCGTTCGGCGGCGCGCTCGCGGTCCTGGCCTCCGTCGTGATGGGCATTGCGGTGACCGCGCTCAGCGGCACCCTGGCCGACGTCGGCGCCGATTTCATCGCGGTCGCCGTGATCTTCGGCGCCGTGGGCCTCCTCACCTGGCACGGCTGGTGGATGGGGCGACACGCGCGCGAGCTGCACGGAGACCTGCAGCGTCGCGTCGACGCGGCGCACGCGTCGCAGCAGCTCTGGATGGTCGGCCTCATCGCGTTCACCGGCGTGTTTCGCGAGGGCGCCGAGACCGTGCTGTTCCTGTGGGGGCTGCTCGCCCAGCTCGAGGACACATCCGGGTGGGCCGCGCTCGTCGGTGGCGCCGCGGGTCTCGTGACCGCCGCCGCGCTCGGATGGCTCGTGTTCCAGGGCGGCCGCCGGCTGAGCGTCCACCGCTTCTTCACCGTCACGTCGGCGTTCATCCTGTTGCTCGCCGCCGGGCTGTTCAGCGCCGGCATCGGACGACTGCAGGCGCTCGGTGTGCTGCCCGGAGGCGACGCGGTCTGGGACACGAGCTGGCTGCTCGACGATCACGGTGGTGTGGGCAGCTTCCTCGCCGGGCTGATCGGCTATCACGCGCGCCCCAGCGCGCTCGAAGTCGCGGGTTACTTCCTCTATATCGTCGCGGCAAGCAGGCTCTTCTTCCCCGGCCTGTATCGGCGCAGCCCCCATCGAAAGGACGGCATCGTCGAGCCGATGGAAACAACCGGCGCATGAGCGCGGGAGAGCAGACGCCGGTCACGCGCACGTCGCGACCGCACGTCGTTCGCACCGAGCAGCTCTTCGGCGACAGACGAGAAATCATCATCAAGCATGGTGAGTCGGAGTATCGGCTCCGCATCACGCGGGGCGACAAGCTGATCTTGACGAAATAACCGCCAGCCAGCTCCGGGCGCCGCCACGAGGCCACGCCCGCCGCCAGCCAGCCGACGTCACCGTCACCGCCACGGCAGGCTGGAGGATCGCTCGTGAAACGGCTCCTCGTGCTCTTCGTGTTCGCTACGTTGATCGATGTATATCCCGCACACGCGCAACAAGACTTTCAGAACGTCTCGTTCTTTTACCCGCTGCGAACGCGCCGTCCGGTCATCGAGCGAGAGCTCGAGCTGAGCGTCGAGCACACCAAGACGGCCGAGGGACGCACCACCGAGGCGGCCGCGGCGATCGAGCTGCCGATCCTGCCCCGGTGGCAGATCGAGCTCGAAGTTCCGATCGTCTTCGACGACCCGCACGGCGCCCCCGCACAGGCGGGGCTCGGCGACCTCGAGATCGAGACGAAAGCGGCGGTGTGGCAATCGCTCGATTGGCTGACGCAGATCGCCGTCGGCGTCGAGGCGCGGCTGCCGACCGGGTCCGAACGCCGCGGGCTCGGTGGCGAGGCGGCCGTGGAACCGTTCGTCACCGGCGGCATCGCGCTCGGCGACTTCGACGTGCTCGCCTCGGTCGCGTACGAGTTCAACGTCAACGCGCACGTCGTCGGTCCGAACGAGCAGGAGCTGACGGCGTCGGCCGCGGTTGGATGGCGCGTCACGCGCGTATTTGCGCCGCTGGTGGAGCTGGTGACGGTCACGCGGACGCGCGGCGCGGCCGGCGACGAGCTGCGGGACCGCACGCGCGTCACCATCATCCCGGGCCTGAATGCCAAGCTGCTGCCCGGCACGACACTGCGGCTGGGACTCGAGCTCCCGATGACGCGGGCGCGGTCCGCCGACTATTCGCTGCTGGGCGGCTTCGTGAAGGAGTTCTAGGGGCTTTCGGTCGCGTCAGGCCGCGGTGGCGGCGGCGCGATTCGTCCGCCTTCCGGCGTGTGGATCACCCAGTGCCCGGGCTCGAACACACTCTTCGGTGCGCCGGGCACAGAGAGCCAGCGATCCGGCACCCACACCGCGTCGGGCCGCGGCGCCTCGCGGACCGGCGGCGTCGGCACACCGCGCATCGATGAGCTGTTGATCTGGTCGACGGCGCGACCGGTGGTCGTCGGTCCGAGGGGAACGCTCATCGCCCCTGCGAGCAGCAGCGCCGCCATGCACCTGACGTACCGACCTCTCATGCTCTTGAGAGTACGCCCGCGATGACGCGGATGCAGGTAGCGGCACGTCGAAGGAACGTCGGCGTGCGGACGTCAGAGCGATTGCAGCGCGTGCAGAATCCACCAGGTGATCGCCGCCACGATGGCCGAGGCGGGGATCGTGAAGAGCCACGCGCTGATGATCCGGCCCGCGACGCCCCAGCGAACCGCGGAGAACCGCTGGGTCGCTCCCACACCCATGATCGAGCCGGTGATCGTATGTGTGGTACTCACCGGAATGCCGCCGATCGCCGTGCCGATGAGCGTGACCGCGCCGGCCGCCTCTGCGCAGAACCCGCCGACGGGGCGCAGCTTGGTGATGCGCATGCCCATCGTCTTGACGATGCGCCAGCCGCCCGCCATCGTGCCGAGGCCCATCGCCGCGTGCGCCGCGAGAATGACCCAGAACGGCACATAGAACTCCGGGCCGAGACGGCCGGTCGTGAAGAGCAGCACGGCGATGATGCCCATCGTCTTCTGCGCGTCGTTCGTGCCGTGTCCGAGACTGTAGGCCGCCGCGGAGAGCAGTTGTCCGCGACGGAAGATCTTGTCCACCCGGCCGGGTGTCTGGTTCTTGAAGACGTTGAGCGTCAGCACCATCAGCACGAACCCGATCGCGAGCCCGATCACCGGCGCCAGGATCATGAAGACGCCGATCTTCACCAGGCCTGCGGCCACGAGCGAGCCGAAGCCCGCCTTCACCACCGCCGCGCCCGCGAAGCCACCGATGAGCGCGTGTGATGACGATGTCGGCAATCCCCAGTACCAGGTGATGAGGTCCCACACGATCGCACCCGCGAGGCCCGCCAGAATCACCCACTGGTCGACCACCGCGGGCTGGACCACGCCTTTGCCGACCGTCGTGGCGACCTGCACGCCGAAGCCGAACGCCGCCACGAAGTTGAAGAACGCCGCCCAGACGACCGCCTGCAGCGGGGTCAGCACACGCGTGGACACGACGGTGGCGATGGAGTTCGCGGCGTCGTGAAATCCGTTGATGAAGTCGAAGACGAGCGCGACGACGACGATGAGGATGACGATGCTCAGCATCGGCTCGCGAGCCTCACGCCATCTTGAGGATGATTCCCTCGATGACGTTCGCGACGTCCTCGCAGCGATCGGTGACGATCTCCATCGTCTCGTAGATCTCCTTCCACTTGATGACTTCGATGGGATCGCCCTGCTCCTCGAACAGCGCGGCCAGGCTGTCGCGCAGCAACGCGTCGGCGCTGTTTTCGAGCCGGTTCACCTCGACGGCGTGCTCGTGAAAGCCCGGATCCATGGTGCGCAGGCAACGGATGGCGCGGTCCATCGCCTCCGTGGTCTTGACGATCACGTCGGCCATGGCTCGGCAGGCGGAGGTGGGCTCCTTGATGCGATAGACGACGAGCCGCTCGGCCGCGGCCTCGATGTAGTCGAGGACGTCGTCCAACCGCGTGGCGAGATCGTGGATGTCCTCGCGGTCGATCGGCGTGATGAACGTCGTGTTCAGCCGCTTGACGACCTCGTGCGTGACCTGATCGCCCGCGTGCTCGACTTCCTTGATCCTGTGCGTCTTCGCGCGCGCGTCGGCGAAGTTGTGGCAGAGGTCGTGGAGCAACGCCGCCGCGTTCAGGATGTGCGACGACTGTTGCTCGAAATAATCGTAGAAGCGGACTTCTTTCGGGATCAGGCTGAACATGAGGACTGCCGGAAGTGTAATCGAAAGCCCGCGTGCGTGCCAGCACTCCGCGCGCGGTTCACGGCTTGCGCAGGGCCAACGGCGGCAGGCCGAGCGCGCGCCGGCGCGCCGCGGCCCAGATCGTGTCGAGCCCGCGACCAAGCGCGGGCGCGTCGCCGGCGAGACAGCGCACGAGCAC
>JBKOUQ010000289.1:0-5038 GCA_046723475.1 Candidatus Methylomirabilota bacterium | reverse complement strand
GCCCTGGCCAATCTGGAGCGCGGTGTGGGTCGGTGCGCTCGCCGCGATCGCGGTCGGTCTGCTCATCGGGCTGATCGGTTTCACGGTCGGCGCGCACGAGCTGGCCTCACCGAAGTTCACGACGTGGAAAAACGTCCGGCTGACTACGAGCATCTTCAACATCGCCGGCGCGTTCTTTTCCTTCGTCGTCGGCGGCTGGATCGCCGCGCGAATCGCGGGGTTTCGTCGCGCGGAGCCGGCGATGCTGCACGGCGGTGTCGTGTGGCTGCTGGCGATTCCGATGATGCTCGTGTTCGCTTCGCTCGGCGCGATGTCGCACTGGGGCGGGTGGTACGGCGCGCTCGGCGGAGCCCCCGCCTGGGTGACCGCGGTCCCGCCCGTCGATCCGGACGCGGCGCGCGCGTTCCGTAACACCGCGCTCGTGACCGTCGTCTCGATGTTGCTCGGTCTCGCTGGTTCGGTGATCGGCGGCTGGATGGCGTCCGGCGAGCCGATGAGCGTGACCTACTACCGTCGCCGCACGCAGGACCCGCTCGAGCGTCCACGGCGCGTGGCGTAAGGGAGGATAACGACTATGGCACTCGTACTGCTCTGGCTTTTGGGCGTACCGCTCAGCCTGATCGTTCTGCTGTTTCTGCTCGGCATCGGACGCTGAGCACGGAGGGCGACGGCGCCGCGCGGCGCCGTCGCCGCTCACTCAGTCGACGAGTGGCTCGATGCCCTGCACGCGTCGATAGGTAATCGCGACCGTCTTGCCTTCGCTTTCCTCGAGCAGCAGCCCGTCGGCGGTGGCCTCGAGCAGGCGTCCGGACAGCTCGTGTGCGTTGGCGACCGTGACCTGCACACGTCGACCGAGGTGCGCGTGAGCCTCGCGCTGCCACAGCAGATCCATCGTGCGCGTCATCTCCCCCAGCTCCCACACCGCGCCGAGCCCGGGCACCTCGCGGGGAATCTTCGGCGGCGGCGGCACACGTGGGGCTGATGCGGTCGTCGCGACGACGGGCGCGGTCGTGGCAGCTGGCGACGTCGTGCCAGGCGCGGGCGTTGCCGTGGCGGCCGCCGCTGCCGACGTCGTGGCCGGGGCGTCGTGTCCGCGCGGCTGACGAGCCACCGACTGCATCATGCGCGTCATCCCCTGCATGGCGTCCGACATCTGCCTGAGCATGGATCGGAACATCCAGAATCCGAGGAGTGCCAGGCCAAGCGTGAGAGCGAGAGTGGCCTGCGCGAACGTGTACCGAAGGGCGCCGAGGTGCCAGAGGGTATAGGCGAAGACGAGCAAAGGCACGATCGCCATGACCGCAAACAGAGCCGACGCCGCCTGCTGCAATCCCTGCTGCCGCGCGTGTGCCGGCGCACTCGAGCCTATTACACCCTCCCTCAGGCACCATAGCAGAGGGGTGAGCGCAAACTAAAGGAAACGCTCACGGTCGCGCGGGTGGGGTCTCCGTCGGCGGTTCGAACGGCCCCGAAATGCGCAGAATCTCGTTGACCGCGAACGAGCCACGCCGGGTAACGGCGACGAACAGGGCTCCGGCGATGCCGGCGCGACGGGTGGCCTCGGTGACGGGGGCCCAGGCGAGTGCGCGTGGTGCGTCACCGTCGGTAAACGTCGCGACGTCGATGACGGTGCCGTCGGCGGCGAGCGAGATGATCCGGGCGCCGTGGCGGTCGGCGAGGAAGACGCGGTCACCCGGGCCGATGCCCATCCCTGCGATCACGGCGCCAGACAGCGCTACCCGTCGCTCGTCACCTCGCACCATCCACACCTGACCCTTTCCATTGGCCCAGGGCGCCTCCGCGTCGCCGTCGGACGCCACCCACACGCGGTCGCCCCGCGCGGCAACCAGGCGCGGGCGCGTCACGCTCAGCCAGCGCGGGTCGCGGACGCGCCCCGCGGCATCGAGCTTGACGACCACGCCCCGCTGGCGGTCCGCGACGTAGATGTCACCCGCGCCGTCGATCGCCACGCCTTCCGGCTGCATGAACGTCGGCGGCTGCCCGCGCGGCGGTGTGCCACCCGCAAGCAGCTCTGCCCGACCGTCGACCATCCGGTAGAGCACACCGAGCCCGCGATCGCGATCGAACGTCGTGACGAGCAGCTCGTCGCCCCGGACGGCACCGACCTGCGCGTTGAGCAGCGGCGGCCCATAGAAATACCGCGCGAGATCGGCGACGCGTGCGCCACCGAGCGGAAACCGGAACAACGGCCACAGATCCTCGATCTCCCCGTCGCGATACCGGCGCCCGCTGCGCGTGCCGTACAGCATGCCCGCGTTGTCGACGAGCAGCGAGGTGGTCGACGGGATACCGGCGAGCGCCTGTCCGTCGCGGACCTGGCCGTGCGCCGTGACGTACACCTCGGCCGTGAACCCGGCGGGCAGCCGGATTTCCGCGCACGCGACGGTCGGGGAGAGCACGAGCAGCAGGACGAGCGGGAGCGAAGTCATCCCTCCGCGCAGCGCGTCGCGACTCATCCCTTCACGCTGCCCGCAGTGAGGCCCTCCACCATGTACTTCTGCAGATAAATGTAGGCCGCGATGACGGGCAGCGTGGTGAGGACGGCGCCGGCCATCAGGAAGCCCCAGCCGTAGACGTCCCCCGTGATGAACGTGCTCAGCCCGACCGGCAGCGTGCGGAGCTTCACATCCGTGATGAACACGAGGGCGTAGAGGAACTCGTTCCACGCCTGGGTGAACGCGTAGAGCCCGGCGGCGAGCACGCCGGGCGCCGCCAGCGGCAGCACGACGCGCCAGAACGCGCCGAACCGCGTGGCGCCGTCGATCATGGCGGCTTGCTCGAGCTCCTCCGGAATCGACTCGAAGTAGCCCATGAGCAGCCACGTCACGAACGGGACGGTGAACGAGGGATAGGCCACGATGAGCCCGGTCAGGCTGTCGGCCAGACCGAGGTTGCGGATCTGCGAGTAGAGCGGGATGAACAAGATCGACGGCGGCACGAGGTACGTGATCAGCGTCGCGCTCGCCATGAAACCGCGGCCGAGGAACTGCAGGCGCGCCAGACCGTAGGCGCCGATGGTACCGACGGCGGTGGCGAGGAACGTGCTCGACACGGCGACGAACACGCTGTTGCGGAACCACGCGGTGAACTCCGTGCGCGCCAGGAGCTGGCGATAGTTGTCGAGCACGAACGGGCTCGGCCAGAACATCGACACGAGGCTGCGCATCTGGTCCTCGCCCTTCAGCGAAGTGACGATCATCCAGTAGAACGGGAACACCACGACCAGCACCAGCGCGAGCAGCACCGCGTACGCGAGCGCGCGCTTCACCGCCCCCGCCCTTTCCGCATGTAGCGCGCGAGAACAATGATGACCGCCGCCATCGCGGGCAGCATGTACAGCGCCACCGCGATGGCCTCGCCGAGTCGCTGTGCGCCGAACGCGATCTCGTACGTGAGCACGGGCAGCACCTGCGTGGCGCCGCCGGGACCACCCTTGGTGAGGATGTAGACGATCGTGAAGTCGTTGAACGTCCAGATCGTCGACAGCAACATGACGATCATCATGATGTTCTTGAGACCGGGCACGGTCACGTGGCGGAAGCGTTGCAGCGCGTTCGCGCCATCGACGGCGGCCGCCTCGTACATCTCGGCCGGGATCGCCTTCATGCCGGCCAGGAACGAGATGCCGAAGAACGGAAAGCCGCGCCAGACGTTCACGGCGATGACGGAGGCCATGGCCGTCCCCGGCTCCGACAGCCAGCCCACGCCCTGGGGCAGGATGCGGAAGACGTGCACGAGCAGGTAGTTCAGCACGCCGAGGCTGTAGTCGTAGATCCACAGGAAGTTCAGCGCGGAGACCACCGTCGGCGCCACCCACGGGATCAGCAGCACACCCGTCCACAGCGAGCGCCACCGGATGTTCGACGTGAGCACGAGCGCCATGGCCATGCCGAGCACGAGCTTGCACGCCACGGAGGCGAACGTGAACACGAACGAGTTCTGCACGGCGCGCCGGAAGAAGCCGTCCCACGTGAGCTTGACGTAGTTCTCGAAGCCCACGAAGACCGGCGGGAGGCCGACATACTTGCGCGTCATCGACAGGTACACGGCATACGCGAACGGATACGCGACCAGCGCGAGCACGAGCAGCACGATGGGCAGGACGAACAGAAAGCCGAGGCGCCAGTCGGGCCCGAGCCATCGCGCGAGTCCGACCGGCCGCTTCGCGCCCGAGCGCACCGTCCCGGGCAGCCTGGCCGTGGAGATCGCCACGGCGTGTCTAGCCCTTGCCGCGCATTTTCCAGATCTCTTCGACGCGCGCGTGCGCTTCCTTCAGCGCCGCGTCCGGCGAGAGCCCACCGGTCACGACACGGCCCGCCATGTCGGTCAGGATCTTCTGCCCCTGCACTTCGGCGGCCGCCGGCGTCATCGGGCCGGGATAGCCGAGGTTCACCGAGCGCAGGATGTTTTGCAGGATCGCCTCGAAGTTCGGGTCCGACTTCCAGTACGGATCGTCGGCGCGGCCCTTGTAGACGGGGCCGGCCTGGCCGATGGAGACCTGCATGTACTCCTTGAAGTGCTTCTCGTCCTCGAGCCAGCGGATCAGGTCCTCGGCCAACTCGGCCTGTTTCGACTTCTGGAAGATCGCCCAGTTGTAGCAGGACGCCCCGACAAGGCTGCCCGCGGGTCCGCCCGGCGTCAGCACCAGCAACGTCTTGTCCGCGAGCGCGTGTTTCTTCTGCACCATCGCGTAGTAAAGGCTCGCGCCGTTATTCGTCGTCACGAGCTTGCCGGCCAGGTACGCCTCGTTGTTCGACACATCGGTCCAGCCCATGACGCCCGGCGGCTGGATCTTGTACTTCTGGATCGTGTCGACGGAGAACTGCAGCGCCTTGAAGTTCTGCTCGCGGAACGTCGTGGCGAGGCTCGGCTTGCCGTCCTTGTCCCACACGCCGCCGCCGTACGACCACAGGATGTTCTGCATGTAGCCGTCGCCGTCGTCGGAGCGATTCAGCGTCTGCCCGAAGCCCCACAAATCCTTCGCGGGATCCATCGTCTTCCGCGCGAACTCCACCAC
>JBKOUQ010000039.1:0-18675 GCA_046723475.1 Candidatus Methylomirabilota bacterium | reverse complement strand
ACCGAGCGGAACAGTCGCGATCACCTTGTTTTCGCGCGTGTCGATCGCGGCAGCCGCATCGCCATTTTCGATGCCCACATAGATGCGCGTGCCGTCGCCGGAAGGCCACAGGCCATGCGGCAGGTCGCCGGTCGGAATTTCTGCGACCTGCTCGAGACTGTCCGTCCGAAACACCTTGACAACGTTCAACCCGCCGACGGTGGCATAAGCAAATTGCCCGTTGTCGTTGCGGACGATGTTGACGTGATTCGTGATCGGCCCGGTGTCGAGCACCTTTAGGACGTTGAAGGGCGGTTGCGCGTCGAACACCATCGTCTTTCCGATGTCCTTGAGTGTTAGCCACACCTGCGCGCCGTCCGGTGTGGCTGCGATATCCGGGCAGAACGGGCTTTCCAGCTTCACGCGCCCCACGATTCTGTGGCTGGCGGTGGCGATCACAACCGTTTCGGGCGAGAAGCTCGAGCAGTCGACGTCGACGGTTATTGAGCTGTTCCTCCTTCGAACGTCGTTGCGGTGCCCTCGCATGCCGAATGTCATGGCTCACCTCGCGACGTACGGAGTCCTCCTAGCGATCGGGGTCGACCGGCGCGGGGACCGCGTCGACATCGTAAGAGGCGAGGTCGGCGAGCGGCGCCAGCGCCTCGATGAACGCGTTCAATCGGTGCGTCACCTCCGAGGCGTCCGCGGCGCCGAGCGGCAGCTGCAGGGTTGACGCGAGCGCCCGCACCTCGGCCTCGGTCAGGTCCGCCACGTCACACCTCCACCATGTCGATGGGGAACAGCTCGAGCGGATCGTCGACGGTCACAAGGTGGTGCACGTTGAACTCGTAGGCGTCGCCGGCCTTCAGGTCCGACGGCGAAAACGGGAAGGCGAGATTGCCGGCGATCGCTTTGCGGCCCGGGTACGTCACGTGCAGCGCGACCGAGCGCGCCAGCGCGAGGATTGCGGCCGAGGTGTCCGGGTCGTCGGCGATGACCTCGATCACGAGCCCGAGCTCGTGCGAACGGACCTCGCGCACCGGCTCCAGCGCGCCCATCACGCCGTCGCGGCCGTACACGTGGAAGAGCAGCCGGTAATCATCCGGGGGATACGTCTCGGCGACGCGTGTGCGGACGTTGTCGAGATAGGCGTCGAGCTCGGCGATGAGGAGCGGATCGCGCACGCCGGCCAGGGCCAGCGTCCGGAAGCCGACGCGGGCAACGCCTTCCAGCTTGAGCGTATAGGCGGCGGTTTCCCATCGAGTCCCGCTGACCCGCACCGCGCGCGGCGACCACTGCTCGAAACGCGAGTGTCGCAGGTCGATGGCGCCACCGGGGAGCGCGAGGCGATACGGGTCGGAGCGCTCGTAGAGCGAGTGCGCGGCAACCGACGCGACGGAGCAGATCTTGTCGGGATTCGGCGGCTCGACGACAAACGCCTCGCGCTCGATCGTGCCGAGCAGGCTGTCGGAGCCGTGGCGGGGATACGCGGCGGCGCCGCCGCACTCCAGGATCTTGCCCATGTGGTAGGCGAGCGCGATGTCGAAGCCCGCGCGCATCGCCGGGGCCGCCATCACCGCGGCATCGCACGCGCGCCCGGCGATGACCACCTCGGCGCCCAGCTCGAGCGCGCGCAGGAATGGCTCGACGCCCATCTGCGCGACGATGCGGGCGCTGCGATCGATCTCGGCGTCCGTGAGCTCGACGCCGATGTCCAGCGGTACCACCCGGCCACGCGCGACCTGACGCTTGAGCCACGCCTTGTCCACCTCGGCACCGATGATCGCGGTGCGGAAGCGATAGCCGCGCGCGCGACAGATCTCGCGGTAGACATCGACGGTGTACACGAGATGCGGCCGACCGCCGCCGCCTCCGGCCGAGCCGACCAGGACGGGAATCCGCCGCGCGTTGGCGGCTTCGAGGATCGTCGCGAGGTCGCGCGTGAACGCGCGTCGGTTCGTGAACGGGACTCCCGCGCCGAGGTAGTACGGTCCCGGATCGGTGGAGCCCGCGTCGACGGCGAGGACGTCGGGCTGTCGCTTGAGACCTTCCTCCATCGAGCGCGCGGGAATACCGTAGCCGAGCATGCCCTCGGGTGCCAGGATCGTCATCTGGTCCATCGCTACGCCTCCGGCCACGGGACGCGATGCTGCATGAGAGGGACGTGCTGCTGGGCGCCGTACACATCGGTCTCGCCGACGGCGCCGGAGCCCCAGGGCCGTCGCAGTGTCACCTTCATCGCGTACGCCGGGTCGAACTCGATGATCTTCAGCACGTCGTCCTCCTTGATCCCGTACAGCCGCGCGACGGTGGCGCGATCGAGCGCGCGCACGCGGGTGAAGCGGCGGTACGTGAGCTCGTCCGGGAACACGATGTCCAAGGTGAGGAGGAACGGGCCGGCGTTCTTGCTCGTCACGAACTTCGCGATCTCGCCGATGGTCCGCGTCATGGCGTTGACACCTCTCGCGCGGTAAGTGTAGCTTGACCGCGCCCCGCGAGGGAGGGAGGCCGCCATGCTGCGAAATCGAGTGAGCCGTCGCCAGTTCCTGAAAGCGGCGGGAGCCGCCGCGGTCATCGGCGCCGCGCCGGCCATCGGCCGAGCCCAGGGCAAGGAGGTCAAGCTCGGCTACATCTTGCCGGTGACGGGGCCGCTGGCGTTCGAGGCGCAGCTGGCGCTGAACGGCCTGCAGCTGGCGGTGGACGAGGTCAACGCGGCGGGCGGCATCAAGTCGCTCGGCGGCGCGCGGCTCGTTCTGGTGCCGGGAGATACGCAGCAGAAGGTCGAGCTCGGCAATTCCGAGGCGGCGCGCCTCATGGACCAGGGCGTCTCGGCGCTCATTGGTCCGTTCTCGAGCCTGGTGGCGTACTCGGTGCGGCAGCTCACCGAGAAGAACAAAACACCGTTCATGCTGCTCGCGGCCGTCGCCGACAATCTCACGGAGGGCGGGCTCCACTACGTGTTCCGCATCCAGCCCAACGGCAAGGCGATGGCCACGCTCACGATGAACAACATGTTCGAGATGGCGAAGGCCTCCAACGTGGCCATCAAGCGCGTGGCGATCATGCACGAGGACGGCAACTTCGGCACCACCATGGGCAACCACGTGGAGGCCTTCGCCGGCAAGCTCGGGTACGCGCTGGTCCAGCGCATTCCGTACAGCATCAAGTCGCCGGACTTCACCGCGGAGCTGTCGAAGGTCAAGGCCTCGCGGCCCGATCTGCTCGTGATCAGCGGGTACTACGGCGACTCGAAGATCATCGCGGAGACGGCAGCGAAGCTGCGCATCGGTGTGCACGCGCTGGTTGGCCTCGCCAATGCCGCCTACTCGAACCCGAAGTTCATCGCCGACAACCACGAGCTGACCGACCAGCTCTTCGACGGCAACTACTGGCACAATCCCCAATCGCCACGCGCCAAGGCCGTGTTCGCCGCCTATGAGAAGCGCTTTAATTCCACGCTCACCTCGCACGGCGTGCAGGCGTACTCCGTCATCGGCGTGCTTCGCGACGCGCTCGAGCGCGCCGGCTCCGCGGACCGCGACAAGCTGCGTGACGCGCTGGCGAAGACGAGCCTCGCCGATCACATCCTGCCGCAGGACGCGATCAAGTTCGACGAGAGCGGCGAGAACGTGAACGCGACGCCGGCGCTGCTGCAGGTGCAGGGCGGCAAGCCGGTGGTGGTGGGTCCCGCGCGCTTCGCCGAGGCCAAGCCGGTCTTCCCCGTTCCGAAGTGGCGCGGCTGATCCGCCGCAGGAGGTGACGGCCGACCTCCTGCTGCAAGCCGCCATTAGCGGCCTCCTGCTGGGAGGCGTCTACGGCCTCGTCGCGTCCGGGCTGTCGCTGATCTTCGGCGTGCTGCGGATCATCAACTTCGCTCATGGCGCGGTGATGATGCTCGCGATGTACGCCACCTACTGGCTGTTCACGCTCGCCCGCCTCGATCCCTACCTCTCGATCCTGCTCACCGGACCGATGTTCTTCGTCCTTGGGATCGTCATCGAGCGCGTGGTGATCGAGCCGAACCGGTTCGCCGCCGAGCACAACCAGCTCCTGCTGACGCTCGGTCTCGCGCTGTTCCTCGAGAACTCCGCGCTCGTGCTGTGGCAGGGCGACTTCCGCACCGTGCGGCCGCCGTACGCCGGCGCGTCCTTCGTGATCGGGGAGGCGCTCGTGGAGGTGCCGCGTCTGGTGGCGTGCGCTGGCGCGGTCATCATGGCGCTCGCGCTCTACGTCCTGCTTCGGTCGACGGACGTGGGCAAGGCGATCCGGGCGCTGGCGGAGGAGCCGGAGGGCGCGATGCTGATGGGCATCGACGTCGTCCGCATCCGAGCAGTGGCCTTTGGCGTCGGCTGCGCTTCGGTGGCCATTGCCGGCGCGCTCGTGACGCCGTTCTTCTACGTGGCGCCAGACGTCGGCGAGGCCTTCAACATCATGGCCTTCGTCGTCGTCGTCCTGGGCGGGATGGGCAACTTCGTCGGCGCGCTCCTCGGCGGCTTCATCGTCGGGCTGGCGGAGTCGCTGGGGGCGACGCTGCTGCCGGGCTCGCTCAAGCAGCTCGTCGTCTTCGCCATCTTCGTCCTCGTGCTGCTCTTCCGGCCGGCGGGACTCTTCGGAGGCGGGCGTGGCCGCTGAGGTCCTCGGCGGTGCCGCACTGATCCTGTTGCTGGTCGCGCCGCCGCTGCTGCCGCCGTACTTTCTCGAGATCCTCATCAGCGTCATGCTGTTCGGCTACCTCGGCGCTGCCTGGAACATCCTCGGCGGCTACGCCGGGCAGTTCTCGTTCGGACACGCGGCGTTCTTCGGCATCGGCGCCTATACGTCCACGCTGCTGTTCCTGCGGCTCGGCGTGTCGCCGTGGCTCGGGATGCTCGTCGGCGGCGTGCTGGCGGCGGCCTTCGGGCTCGTGGCCGGGTACTTGTCGTTCCGCTACGGCCTGCGCGGCCCGTACTTCTCTCTCGTTACCCTCGCCTTCGCCGAGATGCTCCGCGTCGTCGCCGTCAACACGAAGGTCGTGGGCTCATCGCTCGGTCTCGTGATCCCGAGCCGGGAAGCCACGCCGTGGCAGTTCGTCTTCGGCGGCAAGCTGCCCTACTACTACGTGATCCTCGCCATGACGATCGCGGCGCTGTGGGTCACCCGGCGCGTCGAGCGCAGCAAGCTCGGCTACTCGCTGCAGGCGATCCGCGAAAACGAGGAGGCCGCGGAAGCGGCCGGCGTCGACGCGCTCGGCATGAAGCTCCGTGCGATGGCGATCTCCTCCTTCATGACCGCGCTCGGCGGGACGTTCTATGCGCAGTACTTCGCCTACATCGACCCGGCCATCACTTTCGGGCCGTCCGTGTCGATCCAGGGCCTGCTGCAGGCGATCGTCGGCGGCGCCGGCACCGTGCTCGGCCCGGTGCTCGGCGCCTTCGTGCTGACGCCGGTGTCCGAGCTGTCGCGGGCCGCCATGCGTGGCCGCCCCGGCGTCGACGTCATGGTGTACGGCGCTATCCTGATCCTGGTGATCTCCTTCCTGCCGCACGGCCTGATGGGATGGGCGCGTGCGCGTCGGCGAACACGCGCATGACGCTGCTCGAGGTCGACGGAGTCACCAAGCGGTTCGGCGGACTCACTGCCGTCAACCGCTTCAATCTCCAGATCGCGTCGGGCGAGGTCGTCGGCCTCATCGGTCCGAACGGCGCGGGCAAGACGACGGTGTTCCATCTTCTGTCGGGGTTCCAGCCGCCCAGCGAGGGCGCCATCCGCTTCAAGGGCGAGTCGATCGTGGGCGTGAAGCCGCACGCCATCTGCCGCCGCGGGCTCGCACGGACGTTCCAGATCGTGCAGCCGTTCGTCAACCTCAGCGTGCTGGACAACGTGATGATCGGCGCCTTCAACCGCACCAGCGACGTCGCCACCGCGCGACGGCGCGCCGGCGACGTGCTCGACATCGTCGGCCTCGGGCCGCGGCGCGACGCGCTGGCGCGCGAGCTGACTCTGTCGGACCGCAAGCGGCTCGAGATGGCGCGCGGGCTCGCCACGCAGCCCGCGCTGCTGCTGCTGGACGAGGTGATGTCGGGGCTGAATCCGACGGAGATCGAGGCGATCATCGCGCTCATCCAACGCATCCACGCGCAGGGCCTCACGCTGCTGATCATCGAGCACGTGATGCGCGCCATCATGGCGCTGTCGCAGCGGGTTGTCGTCCTGCACCACGGCGAGACGATCGCCGCCGGCCGACCCGCCGACGTCGCGCGCGACGCGAGGGTCGTGGAGGCGTACCTGGGGACGGCGTCGTGAGCCTCCTCGAGCTCATCGGCGTCGATGTCGCATACGGCGATCTGCCGGCGCTGCGCGGGGTCGACCTCGTGGTCGAACCTGGCGAGACGCTGTCCGTGGTCGGCGCGAACGGCGCCGGCAAGACGACGATGCTCCGTGCGATCTCGGCGCTGTTGCGGCCGCGCCGTGGCGAGGTGCGATTCGAGGGCGAGCGCATCGACCGCCTGCCGTGCCACCGCGTCGTGGAGCGGGGCGTCGTCCACGTCCCCGAGGGCCGCAAGATCTTCCCGAGCCTCACGGTGCGCGAGAATCTCGAGCTCGGCTCTTATACGCGGGCGGCGAAGGCGCGCCGCGCCGAGAGCCTCTCGCGGGTGTTCGTCCTGTTTCCACGCTTGCAGGAGCGCGCGGCCCAGGCGGCGGGGACGCTGTCGGGCGGCGAGCAGCAGATGCTCGCGATCGGGCGTGCTCTCATGACGATCCCGAAGCTGCTGATGCTCGACGAGCCGTCGCTGGGGCTGGCACCACTGATCGTGCAGGAGATCTTCCAGACGATCGCCGCGATCAACCGGGCTGGCACCACGGTGTTGCTCGTCGAGCAGAACACGCGCCAGGCGCTGGCGCTCTCCCGCCGCGGCTACGTGCTCGAGAACGGGCGCGTCGCCCTCGTCGGCAGCGGCGAGGAGCTGCTCGGCAATGAGCACGTCCGCCGCGCGTACCTGGGGCTATGAAGGCCGAATGTCAGATGGAGGAGAGCCATGACTCGCATGATCGGCCCGCATGAGCGTCCTCGGCTCCGCCCGCTGCTCGAAGCGCCGGGACTCGTGGTGGCACCCGGCGCCTACGATGTCATCACCGCGCGCCTCGTGGAGGAGGCAGGGTTTCCCGCCTGTTACATGACGGGCTCCGGCGTGTCGATCAGCGCGCTCGGTATCCCAGACGTCGGGCTGGTCTCGCTGTACGAGGTGCTCGTGCGGCTCGAGCAGATCACGGGGGCCGTCGGCGTGCCGGTCATCGCCGACGCCGATACCGGGTTCGGGAATCCGCTGAACGTCCTGCGGACCGTCGTGGAGTTCGAGCGACGGGGGGCCGCGGCCATCCAGCTCGAGGATCAGGAGATGCCGAAGAAGTGCGGGCACGAGCCAGGGCGCCGGCTGGTGCCGGTGGCGGAGATGGTCGCCAAGCTGGAGGCCGCCCGCGCCGCTCGCTCTTCGCCGGATCTCGTCATCGTCGCGCGCACCGACGCACGCACCACGCACGGGCTCGCGGACGCGATCGCGCGCGGACGGCGTTACGCCGAGGCCGGCGCCGATGTGGTCTTTGTCGAGTCGCCGGAGACGCCGGAGGAGATGCGCGCGATCTGCGCCGGCATCCCGGCCCCGACGCTGGCGAACATGGTCGAGGGCGGACGCACGCCGATCCTGCCGCAGCGCGATCTCGCCGAGATCGGGTACAAGGTCGTCATCTATCCGAACTCACTCACGCGGGTGATGGCCCGCGCCGGGCAACGCTTGCTCGACGAGCTGAAGCGCGCGGGCACCACCGCCGGGCTCGCCGCGGACATGCTCACGCACGGCGAGCTGTGGGATCTGTTCGGCCGGGGCGAGCGGGAGCGTCTCGAGGCGACCTTCGTCGCCGGCGGGACGGCGCAGATCAGCTCCCGAGCAGCGGCCGCCGATGGTGCCACTCGGTGGCCTGCTCGTAGGCGTAGCCGACGCGGAGGACCGTCGCGTCCTCGAAGCGCCGACCGATGATCTGAAGACTGAGCGGCAGGCCCGACCGGCTGAAGCCGCACGGCACTGAAAGCGCCGGCGTCCCGGCCAGCGCGGCCGGCGTCGTGAACGAGCGCCGCGTGAAGAAGCGCGCAGCCGCCTCGGTCTTGCTGGTGATGGGCGCGGTGAACGCCGCGATCGCGGGCGCGGGGCGATGCGAGGTCGGTGCCAGCAGCACGTCGAAGCGCGCGAGCGCGTCGAGCAGCTGTGCGCGGATGAGCGCGCGCGCCTGCTGCGCCTTCTGCACGAGCGCCGCCGGAATCAGGGCGGCCGCGAGCAGGCGTCGGCGAGTACCGCGGTCGTAGTCGCCGGAGCGCGTGCGAAGCCAGCCGAGGTGTCGCGCTGCGCCCTCGGAGTCGCAGACGGCCATGAACGCGGCGCCCGCGCTCGGAAGCAGCGGAAGCGAGACCTCGTCGACGACGGCGCCGAGCCGGCCGAGCACGGCCACGGCGGCCAGCACAGCATCGCGCATCTCGCCGTCGGTCTCAGGCCCCGAGGTAAGCTCGCGTATGACGCCGACCCGAAGACCGCGAACGTCGTTGCTGAGTGCGGCGCGATAGTCGGGCGGCGGGCGCCGCGTCGTCAGCGGATCCAGGGGATCGTGGCCGGCGACGACGCTCAGCACGAGCGCGCAGTCTTCCACGCTGCGCCCGAGCGGCCCTGCCGCATCGAGTGACCAGGCGAGCGGGATCGCGCCGTGCCGTGAGACCAGGCCCCACGTCGGCCGGTGCCCGGCGACGCCGCACCACGAGGCCGGCGTCCGCACCGAGCCGCCGGTGTCCTCGCCGAGCGAGACCGCGCACAGCGCGGCCGCAACGGCCGCCCCGGAACCGGCGGACGACCCGCCGGTGTCGTGCTCGGTGTTCCACGGGTTGCGAGGCTGGCCGAACGGGAATTCGATGGTGCCGCCGAGCGCGAATTCGGTGAGGTTCTGCTTGCCGAGCAAGATGCCGCCGGCCGCGGCGAGGCGCGCGACCGCCGTGGCGTCGTGGTTGGGGACGTTGTCGGCGAGGATGCGCGAGCCGGCCGTGGTCCGAACGCCACGCGTGGCGAACTGATCCTTCACCGCGAAGGCCACGCCGTGCAGCGGGCCGAGCGGCGCGCCGTGCATTACGGCGTCCTCGGCGCGCCGGGCCGCGGCGAGCGCCGCGTCGCGCGTCACCGTGATGAAGGCGCGGAGGCGACCGTCGAAGCGGTCGATGCGGTCGAGGTAGGCGCGCACCAGCTCGACGGGCGACGCCTGCTTGGTGCGGATCAGCTCCGCCTGCCGTGTCGCGCTCAGGAAGACGGCGTCGTCGTCCACGGCACGGGATCCTAGCACTCGTTTGACCCGGCGGATCGCCTCCGCTAGTCTCCGCGCATGCTCGACACGGTGATCGCCAACGGACGGGTCGTCACTCCGCAGGGCGCGGGCGCCTGGGAGATCGGCATCAAGGGAGAGCAGATCGCGATGGTGGCGCTGCCGGGATCGCTCCCGCGTGACGGCGCACGCGTCATCGACGCTGCCGGCGCTATCGTGGTCCCGGGTGGCATCGACCCTCATACCCACCTGGCTCACGCAATCATGAGCCATCCCGACCAGCCGGCGGCCACTCTCGGCCCCGAGGACGACACGCGGGGGATGGCCTACGGCGGCACGACGACGCACCTGGATTTCGTCTACATCCGTCCCGGCGTGGACGACATCCGGACGGCCATCGAGCAGCGCGCGGCGCGCTGGAAGGGCCACTCGCACGTCGACTACGCATTCCACATCACGCTCTGCGGGGCGCTCGAGCTGAAAGTCTTCGAGCAGATTCCCGACGCGATCGGCGCCGGCTATCCGAGCTTCAAGGTCTTTACGACGAACGTGCTGCCGCCGCATCCGAAGCGCCAGGGCAATCGCCTCGACTTCGGCCGCATCGGCTACGCCATGGAGAAGGTCGCGCCGGCGGGCGGGCTTATGGTCGTGCACGGCGAGGACGAGGACGTCGTGCAGTTCAACTACGAGCGGTTCCGCCACGAGGGGCGGATGGACGGCACGAACTTGCATCTCGTACACACGAAGCTCTCCGAACTTCTCGCGTTCCGCCGGACGGTCGCGCTGGCCCGCGCGATGAGCGCCGCCGTTTACTTCGTGCATACGTCGGCCCGAGAAGGCGTCGACACGATCGGCGAGGCGCGAGCGGACGGGCTGCCGGTCTACGGCGAGACGCTCCACCAGTACGCGTGCTTCAACGCGGAGTACTACAAGACCCCGCGCGGTTTCTGCTCGCACACCTATCCGTCGCTGAAGTTCCCCGAGGACCAGGAGGCCCTGTGGCGCGGTCTCGTGCACGACGGACTCGCCACGCTCGCCACCGACGAGTACCCGACCTCGCTCGAGCTGAAGCTGCGCGGCCGCACGATCGAGGACGTCACGGGCGGCAACGTGGGCGCCGAGGCACGGCTCGGCATTGCCTGGAGCGAAGGCGTGGTCAAGCGCGGCATGACGCTCGAACGCTTCGCCGACATCACGGCCGCCAACGCGGCGAAGATCTTCGGCCTCTACCCGAAGAAGGGCGCCATCGCTGCGGGCAGCGACGCCGACCTGGTCCTCATCGATCCCGCGGTGCGCAAGACACTGACGCGCGATGACTTTCACGTGACGGACTACAGTCCGTGGGAAGGCTGGACGGTTTCCGGCTGGCCCGTGACCACGATGCTACGCGGCAAGGTGATCGTCGATCACGGCAAGCTGCTCGGGACGACGACCGACGGTCGTCAGCTCGCGCGCAAGATCGACCCGGTCATGCTGCGCCGGCCGGCCTGCTGAGGAGCACGTGATGAACGAATGCCGGATCCTGTCGCCGCTCGGTATGCTCGGGTACGGATTTCCGATGGAGTCGTTCGAGGCCGGGCTCGCCCGCCACCCGCATCTCATCGGCGCCGACGCCGGCTCGACCGACGGGGGTCCGCACAAGCTGGGTGCCGGCGTCGGGATCGTGAGCCGCGCGGCCACGAAGAAGGACCTTGGCGCGATCGTGCGCGGCGGCCTGGCGGTCGGCGCGCCGGTCGTGATCGGCTCTGCGGGTGGCTCCGGCGCCGCCGCTCACATGGCGTGGACGCGCGCGATCCTCGAGGAGATCCTGCGCGAGCACGGCGGCCGGGTCTGCGTCGCCTACGTCCATGCCGAGCTTGACAAGGAGTTCCTGAAGGCAGAGCTGGCCGCCGGGCGCATCCGCCCATTGCGCAACGTGCCGGTCCTCACCGACAAGGCCATCGACAGCGCCACCAGCGTCGTCGGCCAGATGGGCGCCGAGCCGATCATTCGCGCGCTCGAGGCGGGCGCGCAGATCGTCGTCGCTGGCCGCGCCTACGACCCGGCGTGCTTCGCTGCGTTCGCGATCTGGAAGGGGTTTCCCGCCGGACCGGCGTGGCACCTCGGCAAGATCCTCGAGTGCGGCGCCCTCTGCGCCGTGCCAGGCTCCGCCGGGGATGCGATGTGGGGCGTGCTGCGGCACGACGGCTTCACGGTGGAGCCACTCAATGCGACGCGTGTGTGCACGGAGACGTCGGTGGCGGCGCACACGCTGTACGAGAAGTCACATCCGTATCTCTTGCCCGGTCCAGGCGGCACGCTGGACTTATCACAGTGCACGTTCCGCCAGGTCGACGACCGTGTGGTGGAGGTCAAGGGGAGTCGCTTCCAGGCGTCGCGCCCGTACACGGTGAAGCTGGAGGGCGCCGAGCTCGTCGCCTACCGTACCGTGCTCGTCTGCGGCGTGCGGGACCCGGTGCTCATCGCCGGGCTCGAAGCCGCCGAGGCGGCCGTCGTCACACGCACGCGCGAGTACTTCGAGCACATCGCCCCCGCGGACTACCAGATTCTGTTCCATCACTATGGCGTCGACGCGGTCATGGGCTCGAGCGAGCCGCTACGCGGTACCGGTCTGCCCCACGAGGTCGGCCTCGTCATGGAAGTGGTTGCCGTCACGCAGGAGATGGCGGACACGATCTGCGCCTTCGCGCGCGCGACGCTGATGCACCATCACTATACGGGTCGCAAGGCGACCGCCGGCAACCTCGCGCTCCCCTTCGCCCCCAGCGATGTGCCGCTCGGGCCGGTGTACCGCTTCAACGTCTATCACCTTCTCGAGGTCGAGAACCCGTGCGCGATCTTTCCCGTCGAGCTGGTGGAGTACGGCGCGTGAGCACGCGCAGGTTGAGCGAGCTCGCCCGCGTCGTACGCTCCAAGAACGCCGGCCCGTTCGAGCTGACCCTGGACCTGATCTTCCCGGACCGGAAGACGTACGAGGGCGTCAAGCGCAGCGGCTATTTCAACCGCGAGCGGGTGGCTGCGCTGTACCGGGTGCGGGTTGACGACGTGTACGAGGTCGTGTGCTTCGATCCCGCCAACGCGATCAAGATCACGCTGGCTCGCCAGCGCCCACAGGGCAGCGTCGGCGAGAGCGACACCTACGGTGCCCAGCAGCACGCCCCGCTTCTCGACGTCGAGCTGCCCTGGGACGACGCGCCGCCGACGTCGTCCGGGCCCGCCACGGACTACGCGATCCAGTTCAACCCGGGTTTCGTTCTCGACCGCGGCAAGGCCGCCCTGGTCATCGTGGACATGCAGTACGCCAGCGGCTCGCGCGAGCACGGGCTCGGGCGGGTGTTGAAGGCGCAGGGGCAGGAGGCGCTGGGCGCCTGGCGCTTCGACCGCATCGAGCGGACAGTGCTCCCGACCATTCAGCGGCTGCTCGCGTTTTTCCGGGAGCATCGGTTGCGCGTCGTCTATCTCACGGTCGGGTCCGAGATGCCGGACTACTCCGATCTCCCGCCCCACATGCGGACGTTCGGCGAGTCAGTCGGCAATACGCACGGAGCCCGCGAGCACGAGATCCTGGACCAGCTCGCGCCGCGGCCGGGGGAGGCCGTCCTGAACAAGACGACGATGAGCGCGTTTCACTCGAGCGGCTTCGAGCGCCTGCTCCGGTCGTGGGGTACCGAACACCTGCTCTTCACAGGCATCTCGACCAACTCCTGCGTCGAAGGCACCGCACGCGACGCCGCGGACCGGGGCTTCCGGTGCGTCCTCGTCGAAGACGGCTGTGGCGCGGCAAGCCAGGAGCTTCACGACGCGACGTGCGTCAACTTCGCCCGGCTTTTGGGACGCGTGGCCCCGGCGGCGACGGTGCTGGCCGAGCTCGCGGACGCGCCGGCTCCGCGCTGACAAGGTCTGCAACCGTCACTACGCGGTGAGCCACGGAGTCTCCGCCGCGTGGCGCGCCTCGAACGCGGCGATCGCGCGCTCGTAGCCGAGCGTCAGCGCGATCTCGTCCCGTCCGGAGAGCAGCATCTGCTTCCAGAACGGATCGATGTCGAAGCGGTGCGCCGCCCCGGACGGCGGCGTCACCGTCTGCGCATCGAGATCGATCGTGACGGCAGCACCGCGCCGCGTGTGAAGCTCGCGTCTTAGATCCGCGACGACCGCGCCCGGAAGGATCACCGGGAGCAGACCGTTCTTGAAGCAGTTCTGGTGGAAGATGTCGCCGAGGCTCGGCGCGATAACCGCGCGGACGCCGTTGGCCAGGAGCGCCCACACCGCCATCTCGCGGGACGAGCCGCAGCCGAAGTTCTCGGCCACGACCAGAATCTGCGCGCCACGGTACGCAGCCTGATTCAGGATGAAGTCGGGCTTCTCCTCGCCGGCGGCGGTGAAGCGAACGTCGTGGAACAGAAACGTGGCGTAGTCCGGCGTGCTGCGCGGCTTTCGCAGGAAGCGCGCGGGAAGGATCCGGTCGGTGTCGATGTCGGGCAGATCGATCGGCGCCGCCACGGCCGTGAGCGTCGTGACGGGTTGCATCCTAAATCCCGAGTTTTCTGACGTCGGTGAGACGTCCCGTCAGCGCCGCCGCGGCGGCCATGGCCGGCGACATGAGATGCGTCCGCGCGCCCTTGCCCTGCCGTCCTTCGAAATTGCGATTCGATGTAGACGCCACGCGCTCACCCTCGCGCGCCGTTTCTCCGTTGATCCCGACGCACATCGAGCAGCCGGCCTCGCGCCAGTCGAACCCGGCGTTCCTAAAGACGTCGTCCAGACCTTCCTGCTCCGCCGCCCGCTTCACGAGCGTCGATCCCGGCACCACCCACGCCGGCACGACCGCGCGTCGGCCGCGGACGATCTCGGCCGCGGCGCGCAGATCCGCGAGGCGGCCGTTCGTGCACGAGCCGATGAAGACGCGATCCACCGGAATCCCGGCAAGCGGCGTGCCCGGTATCAGTCCCATGTACGCGAGCGCGCGCTCCATGCCCTCGCGCCTGGCGAGGTCGTTCTCGCGCGCCGGATCGGGGACGCGTGCGGTGATCGGCAACGCATCCTGAGGGCTCGTTCCCCACGTCGCGGTTGGCGCAATGTCGTCGGCGTGGAGCGCCACCTCGCGATCGAAAATGGCCCCGGGATCGCTGGGCAGCGTTGTCCAGTCGGCGAGCGCTCTCGCCCAGCGGTCGCCTTTCGGCGCGAAGGGCCGGCCCTCCAGGTAGGCATAGGTTACCTGGTCGGGCGCGATCATCCCGGCGCGCGCGCCCGCCTCGATGGACATGTTGCAGACCGTCATGCGCTCGTCCATCGACATCGCGCTGATCGCCGAGCCGTCGTATTCGATCGCGTGCCCCACTCCGCCACCGGCGCCGATCCGCGCGATGATCGCGAGGATCACGTCCTTGGCGTGGACGCCGCGCCCGAGCCGCCCCGCCACGGTGATGCGCATGACCTTCGATTTTCGCTGCCAGAGCGTCTGCGTGGCCATCACGTGCTCGACCTCGCTCGAGCCGATGCCGAAGGCGAGCGCGCCGAAGGCGCCGTGCGTCGCCGTGTGCGAGTCGCCACAGACCAGCGTGACGCCGGGCAGCGTCAGTCCCTGCTCGGGCCCGATCACGTGGACGATTCCCCGCCGGGCGTCGCCGACACCGAAGTAGCTGATGTCCTGCGCGGCGGTGTGCCGCGTGAGCGAGTCGATCATGCCCTGGATCTCGGCGTCCGGCGCGGGCGATCCGGGCGAGGTCGACACATAATGGTCGGCGGTCGCGAACGAGAGGTCCGGACGCCGCACCCGGCGGCCCGCGCGCTCCAGCCGGCCGAAAGCGTGCGTCGACCCCTCGTGCAGGAGGTGCCGGTCTATATAGAGGAGGGCGTGTCCGCCCGGCCCTTCGGCCACCACGTGTCGAGACCAGATCTTCTCGAACATCGTGCGCGGTGTCTTCTCGGCCATCTCGTGCCCTAGCGTACCCCTTTGCCTATGCAACGACGTGCCGCGCGGTTTAGCTTTAGGGCGTATGGAGCGGTCGGCGTTCGAATTCCGCATCGCCCGTGTGGCGCGTGATCGCTACTGATCTCGCTGACGGCAAACGTGGTCCTCGCCGATCTCGCCGCAAGCCGCGACCTCGCGCATCGGATGAATACGGTTCACGATGCGGACCGACACCCCGATCGTGCGGTGCATCCCGTGCGCTGAATGCGATGGGCATCCTCGAGATGAGGTCACCCACCTCGTGCTCGCGTTGTATCGCGAGCGCCGCGATCGTCTGGCGGTGTTCGTTCACGTCGTGTGAGTGTGCCCGTTCTGTGCCCGCGCGACCCCTCGAGCGACCAACGAGAGCCCACGAGAACCAATGACTCGGCGCTTGCTAAAGTACAGCGGGATAAGTAAGGCCGAGTTGCGCGCGTGGCGGCCGGTCTGAAAATCCTGGTGTCGGCGGTTCAATCCCGTCCCTGCCCACCATATTGTTGAGCAGTTATGGGGCGGTGGCTTCGGCCACGGCCTTTACTTTGCCCCGAGATAGACGGCAAGCTTCGCCGTGCCCTCTCGGAGCATGCGCTCGTCGGTGACGGCGTAGCGCGGCGTATAGATCGCCTGCGTCCGCGAGTAGATCGCCTGCGTCTTGTGACCGACCAGCGCCATCGCCGTCGATCAGGGTACGCGAGCGCGTTCCAGGTTCCGGACGCCGGAGCGGCGAAGGTCGTGCGGGATCAGCCCGGGCAGACCGGCCGCGATCGCCGCCTGCTGCCACGACCTCAGCGACTTCATCGGCCGGCCGTCGCGGTGGAAACCCAGAGAATGATCCGCTTCTTCTTGACTTGCATCTTCGACGTCGCCCCGCGCTGGCCTCGAGCACTGAGCGCAGCTCAGCCGTCATCGGGAACATGCGGCCATGACCGTTCTTGATGGTTCCGGGCGAGCGTGACCACGCCGGCACGAAAAGCGACCTGTCTCCATTGGAGCCCGCTCCCCGTCAACGACGAACGTGCCTCGTACGCTTTGAGACTGTTAGGAGTGCTGCGACGTGCTACGGCGTGTCGTTGCCACCGATTTCTCGCATACCCGTCGGCGTCGCTTGGACAGAGTTCCTCGAGACGGCTCCGCGAGCAGGTGGGCGGTCGTCGATCGAGGGCTCCGCGACGCCGTGGTTGCTGCGAATCGAACGAGCGAGGTCCCATGCGCGGGAAGGAAGACCCTTGGCCTGCGCGGTTTCACGCCAGGAGAACGCCTCAGTCGTGCGGTCCGAGGATCGCGAGATGATGAGGGCCCACCCCAACCGGAACCGTCGCGACGACCTTCAGTTGCGCGATGTCGACGATCGAAATCGTGTTGGCCTCCGCATTCGCGGTCCAGACCTCGCGCCCGTCCGGCGTCAGCGCGAGTCCCTGCGGGCCGCCGGTGACAGGCACCGTGGCGGTGACGTCACCCGTCAGCGCGTCCAGGCGTTGAATCGAACGTCCGGTCCCGTTTGCCACCCACAGTGTCGTGCCACGCGGGTCGATGATGACGCTGTACGGGCCCGTGGCGAGCCGTACCCTCTTGGGTTCCTGCCGCAAATCGAGATCGATCATCAGGAGCTGGTCCGTCGCAGTGCTGACGACATACAGCCTGTGTCCATCGGGGCTGATCGCCAGGTCATGCGGATCCGGACCCGTTGGGATGTGATCGATCAGTTGCCGGCTGCTCGTATCGATGACCGAGATATCTTCGTCGTCGCTGTCGGCCACGTACACGCGATGCCCATCGGGGCTGATCGCAATACCGTGCGGGAAGCGGCCGACCGCGACCGTCGCGGCAGGTTGGTGGGTCTGCATGTCGTGAATCGTGACGGTGTTGCTGCTGGGATTGGTGACGTAAAGCCAGCGACCGTCTGGACTGGTCGCGGACTCGTGCGGGTTGACGCCGGTTCCCTTCATCGGCATCGATGTCAGCGTCGTCGTATCGATGACGCTGACGTCGTTGGACCCCATGTTCGTCACGTACAACGCCTTCCCGTCAGGGGATGGGGTGATGCCATGCGGCAAGCTTTCGACCTTCACTTTGGCAACGACGGTCCGTGTCGGCACCTCCATGACCCAGACATCGCGCGACTCCTCGTTCAGAACATACGCGCGAGCTGCTTTCGCGCCTGACGATGCTCCGGCCGCGGCCGCGCTCGCGGCGCCCGGCGCGGCCCCGGTCGCGACGGCTTCCGGGGCTTGAACGCGTGCGAGATAGTCGACGACGACCTGCTGGTTGCGTCGCGAGGTGCGAATCGGGCATCCCAGACCGATCATCTTGTCGATGACCTTCTGCCATTCCTCATGGCTGAGGTGCTTGCTGCGGACACGGTCCAGCGTGTGGCAGAGCGCACAGTTCTGCTCGAGGATTTTCTGACCGTCGTCGGCCGCCCCCACCCCCGATGGCAGCGAGAGCGACAGCATGAACAGAATCACCGCTGCGAGCGAGACTGCCCACACGACGTTCGTCGAGGCGCTATTTCGCATTGAGCTCGAGCCATCCATCGGCGACGACACCCTGGCAATCCGTGCCGTGGTAGGCCCCGATGAGCGCGGAGCCACGGGCCTCCGCCCATCCCTCGAACGTCCCGGGGCACCCCGGCGCAGTATTCTCCATTCGAAGTTGCAGTCGTGCGTCACCGCGCTCGACGGAGCCGGTGACGGGTCCACCACCACCTGTGCGGTCTCTCCACATTCCGGTCACGCCCGACCCGCGGCGTACGAGGGAAAGCGTGAGCTCGCCCGCGCCGCGGCTGTCCCGGTACCGTCCGACCCAGGTGCCATCGCCGAGCGGGCGCGGCATAGGCGATGCCTCGGGCGCGGCAGGCGACGAGGTAGTGCCACGCGGCGTCGACTCACCCACGCTGGACGCTCGCGACGGTGTGGCCGCGGCACCCCGGTATCTGAGAAAGACCGGATCGACCGTATCTCCCGGCAGCGGAGTGCACGCGCTCAGCAGCGCGGTCAGGGTCATCGCCGCGCCGCCCGCCATCACGCATCGTGCCTGTCGAATCCATCGCATTGCGTGGGCTCGCTCAGAATCCGACGCTCGCACGCAGGCCGATGAAGTTTTCGTTGACCTCGGGCCGATGCACGAAGCCCAGGCCCGCGGCCGTCTTGTCGCCGTCGTAGTGCCGGTGCATGAACTCCGGTCCGATTTTTAAATTCTCGAGCACGTACCACTGGGCACCGACGACGATGTCCCACTCGCGGGGCCGGACGGGGCCGGTGGCGCCGCCCACCGCCGTGTCATCGAACGTCTTGGTCGCTTGCAGCCAGTCATAGCGCGCATACGCGGTGATGTTCCGGATCGGCTGAGCGTAGAGTTGAGCGAAGCCGCCCCACCAGCTGAAGCTCTTGCCGAACCCCGTCGGATCGTGCTCTTCA
>JBKOUQ010000197.1:0-17112 GCA_046723475.1 Candidatus Methylomirabilota bacterium | reverse complement strand
GCCAACCCGCGGCGGATGATCGAAGGCAACGACGGCGGTGCGTGCGTGTCGTTCAACGGCGGGATGTCGTGGTCGACGATCTACAACCAGCCGACCGCGCAGTTCTACCACGTCTGCGCCGACCAGCAGGAGCCGTACCGGATCTACGGATCGCAACAGGACAACTGGGCGATCAGCCTGCCGAGCCAGTCGACCCGTGGCGTCATCACCCAGGCTGACTGGATCCAGCCCGGTGGCGGCGAGAGCGGCTACATCACGATCAAGCCGACCGACCGCGCCATCGTGGTTGGCGGTGCCATCGGTACCGGGCCCGGCACGGGACGACTGATCCACTACGACCACCGTTCGGGGCAGGAGCGGATGATCGCCGTGTGGCCCGAGCAGTACGGCATGGGCGTGGCCGCCGCCGAGCACCGCTACCGCTTCCAGTGGACGTTTCCCGTCTTCTACTCGCGCTGGGAACCGACCGAGCTGTGGGTCGCGGGCAACCACATCTTCCGCTCCACCGACGACGGGCACTCTTGGGAGGTCGTGAGCGGTGACCTCACCCGCAACGACCCGGACAAGCTGCAACAGTCGGGCGGGCCGGTCACCAGCGACAACACCGGCGCCGAGATCTACTGCACGATCTTCGCGCTCGTCGAGTCTCCTCACGAGCGCGACGTGCTGTGGGCGGGCACGGACGACGGCCTCGTCCACATCTCCCACGACCGCGGCAAGACCTGGCGGACGGTCACCCCGCCCGGACTGCCCGAATGGGCGCTCATCAGCGTGATCGAGCCCTCGCCCCACGACGCCGGCACCTGCTACGTCGCGGCGACCGGCTACAAGCTCGACGACACGCGGCCGTACCTCTTCCGCACGACGGACTACGGCGCGACGTGGACCGGCATCACCGACGGCATCGACGACGGTGAGTTCACACGGGTGATCCGCGAGGATCCGAACCGGCGTGGGCTGCTCTACGTGGGAACGGAGACGGGCCTCTGGATCTCGTCCGACGCCGGCGCCCGCTGGCAGCGCTTCGCCACGAACCTGCCCGTCACGCCGATTCACGACGTGATCGTCAAGGGCACCGACCTCGTGGTCGCCACGCATGGCCGCTCGTTCTGGATTCTCGATGATGTGACGCCGCTTCATCAGGCCGCGCCCGATGCCGAGGCGCCGGCGCATCTGTTCGCACCGCGCCGCACGATCCGCTGGCGCGCCTATCGCGGCCACGGGATGAAGCCGGCGCCCGGGGGTCTCGGCTACCGGCTGGCCGGCGCCGTCGGCTACTCGTATCGCCAGGTCGAGACGCCCACCGGCGAGAAGAGGGAGGTGCTGCTCGACGCCGGCGAGAATCCGCCCGACGGCGTGATCGTGCACTACTGGTTACGGGACAAGCCCGCGGGCGACATCAGCCTCACCTTCCTCGACGTGAGCGAGCGTGAGCTCCGGACGTTCAGCAGCCGCCGACCCGATAAGCCCGCCGACACCGATAGTTCTCTGCCCGTCGCCAAGACGTCGGCCGAGACCACGGACGAGGAGCCGCGGCTCACGACGGACCCCGGCAGCAACCGCTTCGTGTGGAACCTGAGGCTGCCCGACGCGCCGAAGCTCCCGGAGAACAAGGGACGGGGAGGGACTGCGGAGATGCTCGCCGGGCCCAGGGTCCCACCCGGCGCGTACCAAGTCCGGCTCACCGTGGACGGACGCTCGTGGACGCAGCGGTTCGAGATCGCGATGGATCCGCGGGTGCGCACGAGCGACGGGGACCTCGGACGGCAGTTCGAGTGGGTCTCGACCGTGCACGCGAAGCTCTGCGAGACCCACCAGGCCGTGCTCACGCTGCGCGACGTGCGCGGGCAGGTGGAGGGCTGGGCGCGACGGGTAGACGTGCAGGCGGTCAAGGACGCCGCCCGGAGCCTCACCGAGCGCTTGACGGCGATCGAGAGTGCGCTGGTGCAGGTCAAGTCCGAAGACCCTCGCATGTTTCCATCGAAGCTCAACTCGCGGCTGGCGACGCTCCTGCCGCTCGCCGAGTACTCGGATGCCCCGCCCACGGCGGCGCTGGTCGCGACCTACGAGTCGCTCGCCACGCGCATCGACGCCGAGCTCGCACAACTCGACCGCTGCCTCGCCCAGGACGTGTCGGCATTCAACGCTCTTTGTCGCACCTCGCACGTGGAGGCGATAACGGTGCCGGACCGCACGCGTCCGACATGATGAACTCCGACACAGCTGCGAGAACGTCAGCAGTGCGGGAGCACCTTCCGCCCGAAGAGCGTGATCGCGTCCATGATCTTGTCGTGCGGCGGTCCGCCCGAGTGCGCGTGGCGGAGACGAAGCAGGAAGTAATCCGCGCCGGTCACCTGCTGCCAGCGCTTGAACTCGCCGACGCAGGTCTCGGGATCGCCGAGGATCAATCGGTCAGGCGCGAGATTCTCGAGCGTGAACGGCGTGCCCGCAGGAATACTGCGGAACTCGGCGAGCTGGTTGTCCCAGTAGTACTTGTACGCGGTCATCACGTGCGGCCCGTACACCTGATCCGCCTCGGCGCGGGATTTCGCGACCCACGCGTCGCGCATCTGGACGACCTGCGGGCGGCGGCCGGCCGCGCGCGCCGCGTCCGTGTAGATCCTGGCGAGGCTCGCCGCGTTCTCCATGCCGGTGCTCGGCGTGCCGACGAATCCATCGGCGATGCGGCCGGCGCGGCGCGCCGCGGTGGCGATGCTGCCGCCGATCCAGATCGGTGGGCCCGATTTCTGATACGGCCGCGGCAGCACACGGACCTCGTCCAGCGCGTAATGCTTGCCATGGAACGAGAACGTCTCTCCCGAGAACGCATGACGCAGAATCTCGAAGCTCTCCTCGAAGCGCGCGCGCCGATCGTGCATCGGTACCGCATAGGCATTGAAGTCGGCGGACTGATAGCCGATGCCCACGCCGAGCACCACGCGGCCCTTGGCGACGAGGTCGAGCGTGATCACGTCCTCGGCGAGGCGGATGGGATGGTGGAGCGGCAGCAGGATCACCGACGTGCCCACGCGTAGCGTCCGCGTGCGCGCGGCGACGGCCGTCGCGACGATGAGGGGCGACGGCAGGAAGCCGTCCTTGTCCTGATGGTGCTCACCGAAGAAGCAGGAATCGAAACCGACAGACTCGGCGAGCTGTGCCTCAGCGATGACCTCGTCGATGGCCCGGTCGAGATGCTCGCCGCGCGGCGGACTGGCGATCGAGGCGTAGAGCCCGAACTTCACGCGCGTCACCCGACAGCCGGCAAGACGTTGCCGCCGGCCTCCACGGATTTCGCAGCGACAAGGATGACCGCGAGCACGCACGCCGCGGTGCCGCGGTTAATCCAGTTGTGGATCGTGCCCCGCTGCACCATCACGTCGCCCGCCTTCAGGTGGACGGTCGTGTCATCGAGCTCCATGTCGATCTCGCCCGACAGCACGACGATGTAATCGATCGAATCCGTCCGGTGATTCCGTGGAGCGAGGCCCGGCGCGAACTCGAGGATGCGGAAGATCGTGCCGTTCGGCAGCGTCGTGCCGACCTTACGCAGTCCGGCGTCGTCGTTGCCATCGTTGTTCGCCGGGAAGCCTTCGGTCGTCCACACGTTGCAGCCGGTCGCGCCCGGACGTCCTTCGAACAGATGCGTGGCCACCTCGTCGATCGCGACGATCGCCTTGCCGTTCGCGTCGTGTCCCGTGATGACGCGACGCACTCTGAGCGCCATATGGCTCCTCCCCTCGCGCGGCGCCGAGTGTACCGCGTTGACATGGTGCGCGTGCGCGTGGCGGGACTGGCCGCTCGCGCGTGCGGTAACCGACCGGCGAGCGCCAGGACTTCGAGTGGTAGGCCGGCAACAGTCCCTTCGTCGGTTCCTGTTGGGGCCACCACCAGTCTCGGCTCGACCTGGTTGTTTTTCTCGCCATTCTGAGAGAATCATCGCTCGACGACTACTTCCTCCAAAAACGGGGGACGCGACTCCGTGGACAACACTGATGCGCCGCCGCCGACACGCCGTACGCTTTACCCGCCGATCGAGGCGTACGAACACGGTCGCCTCGCGGTCGGTGATGGTCACGACGTGTACTGGGAAGTGTGCGGGAACGCGCAGGGGCGCCCGGCGTTGTTCCTCCACGGCGGTCCCGGCGGCGGTTGTAGCGCCGACCACCGACGACTGTTCGACCCCACGCGTTATCGCATCGTCCTCTTCGATCAGCGCGGGTGCGGTCGGAGCACACCGCACGCTTCGCTCGAGGCCAACACGACGTGGCATCTGGTTGCCGACGCTGAGCGTCTGCGAGAGCGGCTTGGTATCGAGCGCTGGCTCGTATTCGGCGGCTCGTGGGGCAGCGCGCTGGCGCTGGCGTATGCAGAGACGCATCCCGACCGCGTGAGCGCCCTCGTCCTGCGCGGGATCTTCACGCTCCGGCGCGCCGAGCTGGCCTGGTACTACCAGTGGGGCGCGTCCGAGCTGTTTCCCGAGGCGTGGGAGCGGTTCCTGGCGCCGATTCCGAAGGCCGAGCGTCACGACCTCATCGCCGCCTACCGCGCGCGTCTCACGCATGCCGACCGCGATCAGCAGGTGCGCGCCGCCCGCGCGTGGAGCACCTGGGAGGCCGAGACGATCACGCTGCTACCGGATCCCGAGCTCGTTTCGAAGTACGGCGGCGACGAGTTCGCGCTCGCGTTCGCACGTATCGAGAACCATTACTTCACGCACGAAGGCTTCTTCACCGACGGCCAGCTGATCAACGACGCGCACCGCCTGCGCGACATTCCCGGCGTCATCGTGCAGGGGCGCTACGACGTCGCCTGCCCGGCGAGAACAGCGTGGGATCTGCACGAGGCCTGGCCAACGGCGCGTTTCATCGTCGTGCCGGACGCCGGGCACGCGGTGAGCGAGCCGGGCATCGTGCATCATCTGATCGAAGCGACCGACGGATTCGCCGGCTAGCGGCCCTGCTGCGGGCGGGCACCGACGTGAACTTCAGGGGGCTCGTAGTCTGAGAGTCAGCGGCGTCGCAAAGCGTTCGTTGATCAATATCGGCGATGCCATGCCCCCGCCGGGAGCCGGTCGAACGCGGACTGTGCGGATCAGATCGACGTCGCGATGACCGCGCCTTGGGTCAGCGCGATGCTGCTCAACATCACGGACCACGCCGCCGTCATGCCGCTCCGAGAAGCATGGTCACGAGCGCGATCCCCTCCGTGAGCGTGTTCTCGCCGGTACTGACGTCTTGGCAGCGGTCGGCCGCTGCCGGGCCTCGCGGCGAATGCGACGGACCGTCTCAGCCTGACGCGTCACGTTGGCCAAGAGGTCCGGGTCCGCCGGTCGCTTCAGGCCTTCGTCGATGAGCGCCCGAAGGATGATTTGCAGGCTCACGGGCAGCCTCATTGATGTCGTGGCGCGCCCCGCGAGCACTCGGGCGCGATCGACGAGGTGACGAGGCAGGATCATCAAAACGCGCGCCTCGCTTTCGAACATTCAGGGCCTCCTAAAGTCATATATAACATATATCTAATGTATAAATTATGTAGACACCCGAGAGTAGCGCATGGTACGGTAACGACGTCCCAATCATCCGCGGTGGAACCGTGTCCTCGCGTGCTCCGCGCATCTCATCACGTTCCGATCGACGGTGCCCCTGAACTGGCTTTCGCGAGGGGCGGTCTGGAGGTGAGGAGTCATGAAGTGGCGACTGGAGTTCCACAGCGAGCAAGCGCGAATCGTCGCGCGCTATGTGGTCGAGGCTCCGACACCGACCGCCGCACTCGCGCTGGGTCGCCAAGATGCTGAGGGCTGGCGGCTCTACCAGATCGCAAAGGATTCGTAGCCACAGTGGCCGCGGCGGGGGACGGATTTTCCGCAGACCTCGACCGTGCTCTCCGCGACTTTCTGTCGCAGGCGCCGGGCCGCTCGTTCTGTGACGGCTGCCTGGCTATCGAGCTGGGCGTCGAGCGGCTCCACGTGCAGTGGGCGGTCGGCGATACTGTCGCGGCGCTGGATCGCGGACATGGGCGCTGTTCGGTGTGCGGTCAGACGTTGATGGTGTCCCGTGTGATACCGGGGTGACGCCAAGAGGAGGAAGACTTCATGGACGACAAGAATGGTCGCAAGATGAGCACGGGGACATATCATGTACGAGGCATCTCGCGCGATCTGCATCGTGCTGCGCGTCTTCGCGCCACGAGTGAGGGCACGACACTTCGCGCCGTCGTCGTGCGAGCGTTGCAGGCGTATAGCGCGGGAACTTGGTCACCGCCGGACGCATCATGATGGACAGTAGGTTGGCCGAGATGTCGTCCGAACGGTTCCTTCGCCACAACGCCGGTCGAGCGTACTGCGAGAGTTGCCTCGCGATTCACACCGGGCTCACGATGCAACAGGCCGCCGCCGCGGTCACCGCGCTCGGCCGGCTCTCGGAGTTCGTCGTCTCGTTGGCGCCCTGTTTGTCATGCGGCCGGACGAACACGCTGATCCGTGCGACAGCGGCCTGAACAACGCGGGCCGGGAATCCGAGTGTGCCTGACGTCGATTACACGCTCGTAAATCGACCCCGGCGAGTTCGCGTGCCGCATCTCGGGCGGTCCATGGCGCGGGAGGATCGATCATACTATCGCGGCCCGTGCCAGGGGCGCGACGCCGCTCGATCGAGAAATGGAGGAATCGCCATGACGCGCATCCCGATCGCTCCGCCCGGCATGAAGGACCAGCGGCCGCGCTACACTCTCGGCTGGCGCGTGGGCAACACCATCTACGTGGCGGGCCAGTTGCCCTTCGACAAGGACGGCAATCTCGTGGGCAAGGGCGACATCAAGGCGCAAACACGTCGGATCTTCGAGCAGATCAAGATGATCGTCGAGGCCGCCGGCGGCAAGATCGACGATGTCGTCAAGGTCACTGTCTTCGTCACCGACGTGCGCTATCGCGAGGCGTACGGTGAGGTGCGTTCGGAGTTCTTCGGGCCGAACCCACCAGCGAGCACACTGGTGCAGATCTCGAATCTGGCGATTCCGGACGCGCTGATCGAGATCGAGGCGGTGGCCGCACTCGATAGTTAACCACTGAGGGTTACGCAGATGCGTTCAAGCACAGGACGGGCACCGAGGAGTGCCGAAGGAGACTCCGATGCCATTCTATGAAAAGGGTAGCGTCCGCATCCGCTACGAGACGGTTGGCTCGGGCTTCCCGCTGCTCGTCACTCCGGGCGGGGGCTTGAACTCTTGTGTGAGCAAGTGGCCGACCGCGGTGTTCAACGCGATGGAAGTATTCAAGAACGACTTCCGCTGCATCACGATGGATCAGCGCAACGCGAACGGCGGCGAGTCCGCGGGGCCGATTCCCACCAGCGACCCGTGGGGCGCGTTCGCGGACGACCAGCTGGGGCTGATGGACCACCTCGGCATTCAGAAGTTTTTCTACATGGGCTACTGCATCGGGGGGTGTTTCGGCCTCAAGCTGATCGAGCGGGCTCCCGATCGCGTTGTGGCCGCCGTGCTGTGCCAGCCGGTCGGACATCGGCCGGAGAATCCCGACGTCATGTACAACTCCGGGCGCGATGTCTGGGCCCCCGAGCTGCGAGCGCGGCGGCCCGAGATCACCATGGAGAGCATCGAGGGATATCTCCACAACCTCTATCGCGCGCGCCCGGACTTCGTCTACAGCGTGTCGCGCGAGTTCGTCCGGTCCTGCCAGACGCCGATGCTCGTGATGCCAGACGATACGCCGGCGCACCCCTATCAGACGTCCGTGGACATTGCCGCGCTCGCGCCGAAGGCCCAGTCGACGGTCTTCCCCTGGCGAGAGCCGAAGGACTTGCTCGACAAGACGATCGACCAGGTGTGCGTCTTTCTGCGATCGCACCAGCCGTGAGGGAGCGCGTCATGTCCCCGAACCTCTCGGATTTCGGTTTCCTGCGCGGCGTGAAGGTCGTCGATCTCACCCAGTTCGAGGCCGGTCCGTCGTGCACGGAGGCCCTGGCCTGGATGGGCGCCGAGGTCGTCAAGATCGAAAATCCGAAGCTGGGCGACCCCGGCCGGCGTTTGCGCCCCGGACAGCCGGACAACGATCCGTATTACTTCCAAGCGTTCAACGCCAACAAGAAGTCGATCACCGTCAATCTGAAGTCATCTGCTGGGTTGGCGCTGGTCAAGGACATGATTCGCCACGCCGACGTCGTGATCGAAAATTTCGCTCCCGGCGCGATCGAGCGGCTCGGTTTGTCCTACGAAGTCGTGAAGGCCATCAACCCGGGCATTATCTATGCTCAGGTCAAGGGATTCGGTGAGGGGAGCCCGTTCGAGCAAAACCTCGCCTTCGACATGATCGCCCAGGCGTGCGGCGGCACGTTCAGCGTCACCGGAGACAAGAACGGCCCGCCGATCAGACCCGGAATCTCACTCGGAGACACCGGCACCGGCATGCTGATGGCCATCACGATCGTCAGCGCGCTGTACAAACGGCGCGAGACGGGCGAGGGACATCGGCTTCAAGTCGCCATGCAGGACGCGATCCTGCACTACATGCGGCTCAACTTCGCGACCCAGGGTTTCACGGGCAAGGCGGCGGAACGCGGCGGGAGCAAGGTACCGGGCGTCAACAACGCGCCGATGGGACTCTATCCCTGCGCGCCCGGCGGGCCGAACGACTACGTCTACATCATGACGAGCCGGGCGAACCCCGAGCACTGGGATCGCCTGCTGAAGCTGATCGGTCGGGACGACTTGATCGGTGACGCGCGTTATCTCACTCCCGCCGACCGTCTCGCGCGGGAGGACGAGGTGGATGACGTCATCTCGGCGTGGACCCGGAAGAACAACAAGCTCGATGCGATGAAGCTGCTGGGCGAGGCCGGCATTCCCGCGGGCGCGGTGCTGGACACCGACGAGCTCTACAAGGATGTCACGTTCGAGCAGCGCGGCATCATGCAGACCATGGTTCATCCCGTGCATCGGCCCTTCAAGATGCCGGGCTGGCCCGTGCGCGTCGATGGTGGACCGACACGCGTCGCGGCGTCTCCCATGCTGGGAGAGCACACGGAGCAAGTGCTGAGCGACTGGCTGGGTCTGAGCGCGCAGGCCGTGGCCGCGTTGAAGGCCGACGGCGCGCTCTGATCGCCGCCGCGAATCAGCTGCCGCCGAGCGCCTTGCGCATGTCCTCACCCTGGGATTTCCACCACTGGTGCAGGACGGTGATGTCGGTGCCGACGGAGAAGTGTCGGACGCCCATGTCGAGGAAGTACTTCGCCTGATCGGCGGTCGCGATTTCGGCGCGGGGCGGCACGCCCATCTTGATCGCCGTCTCGAACACGCGGCGCTCCACCACGCGGAGCTCCGGCGAGTAGCGCTCGCCGGCCCGTCCGATGCCCATCGAGTAGTCGGAGCCGCCCCACTGCACCATGTCGACACCTTTGACGGCGAGGACGTCCTCGAGCGTGTCGACCGTCCCCGGCTTCTCGATCATGATGGCCACGACGATGTCGCGCAGGGCCTGCACGTAGGCCTTGCCGCCGCCATAGCCCATGTAGGTGAACCGACGGGTGGCCACGCCGTAGGTGCCTTTGTCCTCCGGCGTCTCCGGGCGCACGATGCGCACGCACTCCTGCACGTCGGCGGCGGAGCGACAGTCGGCGAACAGGATGCTGTGAAAACCCGAGCCAATGGCCCGTTGCGCGAGGAAGCCCCGCGGCTCCTGGTCGACCTTGAGCTGCATCGACATGCTGTAGATGTCCGCGGCTCGCGCGAGGTTGTCGAGGTCGTGGAGGTCGAAGGGGCCGTACTCTCCGACGAACTCCACGTAGTCGTAGAGACCCGTGTGCCCGATGGCTTCTACGACGGACGGCCACGTGGTGTGAATGTGGGTGGAGAGCGTGGGCTTGTTGGCCTTCAACAGCTCGCGCAGCTTGTTGGGTCTCATGGCGTCTCTCCTATCGTTTCCATCCCAGCCAGTCGACGATCAGCATGCTCGGCTCCTCATTCTGGAAAACTCACGTCGCCGTACGGATAGAATTTGGCGATGTCGACGTTCCGGTAGGGCAGCGCGTCGAGCCGTACCGTGCCGAGGAACGGCTGCTCCGGCTCGACCAAGAGGATCGTCTTCGCGAAGCCGGAATCGTCGAAGCCGCGGCGGAAGTGCACACGCGACTTGATCGCGAATACTTTGAACTGATCGATCGTGAATCCCGGCCCAGCCGCCAGGTCGAGTGGGTCCATCACCTGGGTGAGGTATTCGCTGATCAGCACGACGTTGCCTCGCCCGAAGGCGACACTCACCCAGTGCTTGCCGGCGATCTTCGCCACACCCGCGATCGTGCCCTCGATCCGCACCGGCTGGCCGGCGGACTCGTCGGCGCGCCCGCCAACGTCCATGTCGAACGGATCGCCCGCCTTCAGACCTCTGGCCACGACCGCCTCGACGGCCGCGCGATCGGCGATGGTGGCAATCAGCACGTCGCCCAGGTCTTGCGCGATTACCTGCTGCAGGACCCACGTCGCCGCGCCAGAGCGATCGGAATGGTCGGCCAGCACCACGGGCCAGGCGCCGCGCGCCACCGCCTCCTCGGCGAGCTTCACGCCGTGGGGGATCGGATGCACCGTCGCGGTCTTCAGCAACGCTTCGCGCCGGCGCCATGCAAAGGCCGCGACGTCTAGAGCCGCCTTGCGCGCAAGCTCTGGCTTGGCGTTGGTCATCGCCTGAATCGTCATGCCGACATCCGGCACGTCGGCGAAGGGGAAGCCGAAAAAGACGTTCATATAGAGGTCCGGCTCGCGCGCTTCCCAGACCAGAGCGCGCTGGACCAGGTCCATCCACGGTGAAGCGCCCGTCCATTGCAGCACCGTCGCGGTCAGGATCGGCACCTTCACCGTGACGCTGGACGGTGTGTAGTCGCCACGGATCGCGCGGATCAGCATGCGAGCTGCGCGCTCACCCTGCAGGCGGCTGTCGTAGTGCGGGAAGTATTTCGCGCAGAACGCGAAGTCGGCCTGGCGCAGGAACTCGGCGTCCTCGTTGCCGTGCGGATCGAATGTGCCGGCGATGAAGGCGTCGCGGCCTACGACCTCGCGCACGCGACGCGCGATGTCGGCTTCGGGCCGCGGCACGCCGCGCACGCCCATCGCGCCATGGAGAGCGAGATAGACGCCGTGCCATCGCCCGCCGTCCTCGAGCTCGGCGATCATGCGGCCGAGAAAGTGCTCGTACGCCTCCGTCGTGATCCAGCCCGAGCCGGTGCCGGTCCTGGGCCAGAGCGGCGATTCGATGCCCACCAGCTCGACGCCGGCATGTTCGCGCGCCACCTTCACGAAGCCGCCCATGTAGGACCGCGGCTCCCAGGCGAGCAGCGCCTCGCCTCTGGCCGGCGAACCGTCGTACACGAAATCGGCGAGCGTGGTGTCGTTGGGCAGAAACGTCACCGTCTCGTGGACGAAGTTCAGGACGGCGATACGGATCGCCTCAGTCATCCTGCTTCCTCAGGACCTTGGCGCCGCGTTGGGTAGTCTCGCTCGGCGCTATCCCAGCGCGTTCAGCAGGGCGCGCTGCCGGCTCAGGCGCGTCGGACGCTCCTGAGCGAACCGCAGCACCCCGGCGAAGATCGAGTCCGGGTCAAGGTGCGCCTCGGCGATCACGTCCGCCTCGGTGCCGCCGGTGAGCCACACGTTGTCCTGATCGGCGGTGAGGGAATACTCATCGGTCAGCGAGCCGACGTTGCGCAGCGGCCACATGCGGCGCGTTCCGGTCATCACGAACATGAGGTCCTGGCGGGCCTCGGGCGGCAGCACGGCGTTCCGATACGCTTCGGGCTGGTGGTCGAACAGCTCCTCGCTGATCGCCGCGATGACCTTCACGTTGATGCCGGCTGCCGTCAGCCGCGGCAGCACGCTCACGAGATTGAACGTCGAGCTCGATCCCTGGGCCACGACGTATCCGTGTCGGGGCTGGCCGGGCGCGAAGTCGCGGATGACGTAGAGACCTCTGGCGGCGGCCCGCAGATCGGAGTCGGCGAACGTGCTGCGATCGGCCACGCGGAAGTCCGGGCGCGCCACCTCGATGATGATGACGCCAACCTTCTTTTCCCGCGCAGCGATCTCGGCGGCGGCGAAGTAGCCGGGAGCCACGTCGTTGTAGTCCCAGAAGCTCAGGTTGATGACCTGGTCACGTGGGAACAGCTTCCACACCTGGGGAGCGAAAATTCCGAAGTGTGTGCGCGCGTCGGCGGCGGTCTCCGGGCCGGAGTGCCCCGCGAGGATGTGCAGGACGCCGGTGCGGAACTTACTGTCCTGGTTCTGCTGGCTCCAGACGCGCGCGGGCAGATACATCAGCGGCGTGAAGGCGCCGTAGGTGCCGCTGAACGCCCACACCCCGGCAAATTTGTCGGGGTCCAGCGATGCGCTCTGGCCGACCAGGCCGATGGCGCTCGACACGTTGCCCGCTTCCTCGATCGCGGCCTTGAGCCGCGTCCCCAGCGCGTTGGTTTCGGGATCGTAGTGGCCCCAGATGCTGCCGTGCTCGAGGTTGATCGATTCCGACAGGTCGGCGGCCAGCGTCAGCACGCGGTTGTCGGTGACGTAGTTCAGCCACTTGACGATCTCGGACACGGCCCGGCGGGCGCCCGCCGTTTCGCCCGCCTTGCGGAACAGCGCGATCTTGAGCTGCTTGTCCTTGCCCGAGATCGAATTCCTCACGGTGAGCGTTTGCGGCTCCGCGGGGAGATTGGCGACCTTGAGCCGATCGTCCAGGAACGGGTCGTGCTTCACGTCGACGCGGAGCGGGATCTCGGCCGGCACGGAGTCGCCGATCTCGACCAGACGATTGGCCAGCCAGTCCCCGAGGCCATCGCGCTCGAGCACTGACATGACGACGTCGATGTTGGTCTTGAACTGGATGAGCCGCTCCCGCGGGTCGGTGACCGGTCCCTGGCTGATCCCCTGGAACTCGACACCGTAGCGCGCCTCGAAGGTGCGCGCCAGGGCGACGAAGTATTCCGAGTTCATCTTCATCGCGTACGGATGGCTCGGGTAGCCCACCACCTGGTCGCCCGCCCCGGGAATCTTGCCGTTCACCGCGCCGGGCCAGTACCCCTTCGTGGTCGTGCCAATCACGATCATCGGACGACGATCCGCCGGATCCCAGTCCTCCATCGTCCGGAGCGCGCCCACGATCTGGTCGTAGTCGTGACCATCCGGCAGCGACAGCACGTTCCACCCGTACGAGGTCCACTGGTCGATCAAGCGATAGCCCGTGAATCGGCTGGACACCACGCCACCGATCAAGGAATCGTCGATGCCGGCGTTGTTGTTGGACAGGAAGATCCGGAGCCGCTTGCCGACCTGCAGCGCGATGGCCTGGGTCTTGACCTCCTGGGCGTGTCCCTCGGTCATAGCGAACTCGCCCTCGAGCGCGATGACCTTCGGTGTCCCCATGGGGGCGCCCATGATGTCCCAGAACGCCGCCTTTCCCGCGGCCGTCGCGACCCCGACGCCCGAGGGGCCGCCGTTGACGTCATTGGTGAGATCGGTGGACTCGATGTGCCCGGACAGCGCCCGGATGCCTCGCCCCTTGGCCTGGGCGAACAGCGGATGGTCCGACAGCCCCTGGTCCGCGAGCAGCGTTCTCAGCGCACCGGCGCCGCGGCGGAATCCCAGCGCGTCGACCGGCAGCATCGCGACGTCCGGCGCCACGTGATAGCGAGGATCGCCCGTCGCCTGATGCTTCCGGTATAGCGCCTGACCCAGGACCATCCACAGCGCGTAGCAGGTGGGTGCGCAGTGTCCTGCCGCCAGCATGAACTTGTCGCCGTACGGATGCTTGGGGCGCCGGTAATCGTAGCGGAGCCCGCCCAGCTCCGGCCCCGCCAGGTGCGCCGCGACGTTGAACGGCGTGTAGGCCAGCGGGCCGCCGAAATGCCCGGTCTGGGCATAGTTGCCGAGCAGGGTGAGGGTCATGCAGGTCATGTAGCCGACGTCTTCCAGGCGGCGCCGGTCGTAGGGAAGCCCTGCCGCCGTGTCCGACCGTGCCGACGTGTGAACACTCATCGAAGCGTCCCAGCCGCGGCTGGTCTCCAGTGGGTATGCATGTCGATTATGACCGTCCTTGTTTAGTCGTTCGGCGGTTATCCGCCGCGGCTCCTTGCCGCAGTTGCGCTCCTGGATCAGCTCAGACCGTAGAAGCCCAGGGCGCCGCCGGCCAGCACCTGGTGCTTCGCCTCGGGAGACAACGACCCGAGCCGCTCGCGCAGCATCTGCGGCGCGCCGGGGAAGAAGCCGTCCGAGTGCGGATAGTCGGTGGCCCACATGATCTTGTGCGGCCCGATGTAGTCGGCCAGCACCGCGATGCTGTTCTCGACCGGCTCGAAGGAGATCCAGCAATTACGTTGAAAGAGCTCGCTCGGCTTCGTCTTCGGCGCGGATTCGTTGAAGCCCTGATCGTCGAAGTGGCGGTCCATGCGGTCGAGCCACGGCGCGATCCAGCCGCCGCCTGACTCGAGAAATGCCACGCGCAATCGCGGATGCCGGTCGACGACCCCGCCCCAGATCACGCTCAGCGCGACCAGCATCATTTCCATCGTGTGCGAGATCATGTGGCGCGCGGCCCGGTCCTCCTCGAAGCGGTCGACGCCGACGGTCGGCATCGCGTTGGTCGATCCCTCGTGAAAGCCGACGGAGAAGTCGAGCGCCTCGGCCATCGACCAGAACGGCTCGTACATCGGATCGTTGATCATCTTCTTGCCGTGATACGGATTGGGCCGCAAGAACCCGCCGCGCATCCCGAGCTTTTCGCGCGCGTAGCGCATCTCGTCGACGGCCAGCTCGACCGACTGCATCGGCAGCATGGCGACTCCGAAGAGTCGCTCGGGATACGGCTTGCAGTAGTCCGCGAGCCAGCGATTGTAGCCACGGCACATCGCAGCGGCCAGGCCCGGATCTTCCACGGCGCCGGTGAACAGCCCGAGACTCGGATAGAGGAACGCGGCATCGATGCCGTCGGCATCCATGTCGACGATGCGCGCGTGCGGATCGAAGCCGCCCTTGCGTCCTTCGGCATATTTCAGGGTGTTGGGCTTGACGATACCCTGCCGGGCGCCGACGGAACCCAGGCTGCCGATCCCTCGCGGATTGCCGAGCAGCTTGCCCTCGACGCTCAGGCGTTCCTTGCCGTTTTCGTCGATGACGAACCGCGGCCGGCGGTCGCGGAATGCGGGATCGATGTAGCTGTCCCACAGATCGAGCGGCTCGAGGATGTGCCCGTCAGCGTCGATCACGTTGTACGTCCGCGTCATCGCTAATCCCTCCGGAGTCAATCCGAGCTACTTGGCGGCCGCCGGAAACGCCGGCAGCTTGGCGATATCGCGCATGTCGTGCTGGATGACGACCGTCGCTTTCACGTTCCCGACGATCTGCTTCATCCGCTCGATCGAGGCAATCGTCTGCGCGCGGTCGAAGTTGAAGCTCGGCACGCCGTTCTTCTCGTAGTTCTCGTGAAAGTGGACGGCGTCGCCCGTCAGCAACACCGGCCCCATGTCCTTTAGCCGGACCAGCAGGGCGCTATGGCCCGGCGTGTGACCCGGCGCCCTGAGAACGATCACGCTGCCGTCACCGAACACGTCCTTGTCCCCGGTCAGCGGCTCGACTTTCCTCTTTTCATCGATCCAGCTCTTGAAGCCCGCGACATTGGCGCCCTGCATGGGCGTCGGCGACGTGATCTGGTCCCAGTCGCCCTTGCCGATGAACAGCGTCGCGCTCGTGAACGGCGCGAGCTGGCCGGTATGGTCGGGGTGAAAATGGCTGATGCCGACGTACTTGACCTGGTCGGGCGTGACGTTTACCTCTTTCATCCGATCGACGATGCCGACGTTCGGCGCATTGGGATTCGTTCCGGGCGCGAAGCCGGTGTCCCACACCATGTACTCGTTGCCATGCTTGATCAGGTAGCAGCTGTACGTGAACGTCAGGTTGAGGTCCTTGTACGCGAACGTGTCGCTGAAGCGTCCGACGTCCACCGGCGCGGCGCCGGTGCCGCAATCGATGCGGGTCAGCGTGAGCTCGGTCGGCGCTTGCGCCATCGCCGGCAGGCCGATGAGGATATTGGCGCACAAGCCGACCGCGAACAGGATCGTGGCTCTCAGCATGGGCTCCTCCTCACCGACGCGACTACCGCTTCTTCGGTGACCGGGCCATGAGCCTATCAGGCCATGACGTCGTACGCGAGTTGCAGACGCCCGAGCCGTGACGGAAGATCGCGACCGTGAAGACACGAAGGAGCGACGCGTCCCGGACCAGGAGAGACGCAATGGCGAAGTTCGACCTGATCGTCCGCGGCGGCCGCGTGATCGATCCCGCCCAAGCGATCGATGCTGTCCACGATGTCGCCGTGAAAGACGGCACGATTGCGCGGGTGGCGCCGCGGATCGCGGGCACGGCCGCTCGCACGATAGACGCGCGGAACCGGCTCGTCATCCCCGGCATGATCGATACGCACAGCCACATCTACCAGCACGTCACCGGGGACTTCGGCATGAACCCGGATGAGGTCGGCGTTCGCTCGGGCGTGACCGCCGTCGTCGATCAGGGCGGCGCCGCCCCGCTCACTATCCAGGGCTTCCGAAAGTTCATCAAGGACCGGGCCGAAACGCGCGTCTACGCCTTCGTCTCGAACTACCTCGTGGGCGGTCTCCTCGGACATCGTCACGTCGGCCTCTATGGACCGCACGGCATCAACGTGAGGGAGACGATCAACGCCATCGAGAAGAATCGCGACTTCGTCAAGGGCATCAAGTGTCACGCCGAGGTCGGCGGATACTCGCGCTGGGGCATCGAGACGTTGCGGCTGGGCAAGGAAGCGTCGCGCGCCGCGAAGGTGCCGGTCTACGTGCACCTCGGCCGTCTCTGGGCAGAGGAGGATGGGACGGCGATCGATCCCGACGGCGTTCTCGATGACGCGCTACCGCTCCTCGACCCGGGCGACATTCTCGCGCATCCGTTCACGAAGCACCCCGGCGCGTTCGTGTCGCGCGACGGCAAGGTGCATCCGCTGATCTTCGAGGCCATGGCGCGTGGCGTGCGCATCGACATCGGCCGCGGCGGCCACATGAGCTTCAACGCGGCGCGGATCGCACTCGA
>JBKOUQ010000178.1:0-6584 GCA_046723475.1 Candidatus Methylomirabilota bacterium | reverse complement strand
GGTCGGCGACGCGCGTGCGGCCGAGCGGGCCGACAAGACTGCCGTCCCCACGCGGCTGGAGCTCGGCGTCGCGTCGTGATGGTGGCTCGCGCGACCGGGAACCCGATGCGCAGCTCACTCGTTGTCGAGTCAGAGACGAGCAGGAGGGACCCATGTTGAGGCGAAGCCTCACGGTCGTCAGTGGAGTTGCGATGCTCAGCGTGGCGCTCACGGCGTGTGGCACGATGGGCGGCGCTGCCGTCGGCGCCGGCGCGGGCGCTGCGGTCGGCGCGGGGACCGGGTATGGCGCGGGCAAGGGCGCCCTCATCGGCACCGGCGTCGGCGCCGCCGCCGGTGCGATCTACGACATCATGAAGAAATGAGGAGGCACGCCATGTACAGGGCGTCGGCAGCAACGGCACTCTCACTTGCTGCGCTCGCGATGTGGTCCGCGACGGCGTTCGCACAGGCCAAGCCCGCCTGTGACGCGCAGGGGCGCGTGGTGACCCAGCAAAAAGTCGAGGGCCAGGTCGTGAAGGTCGACATGGCGAAGAACAAGCTGACGGTCAAGGAAACAGACGGCACCGTACACGAGTTCGACGCACCCAAGGAGACGCTCGAAAGCTTCAAGGTCGGCGACAAGATCGAAGCCAACCTGAGGGAAGCACCGAAGTGCAAGTAGCGCTCGGGCGCGTCTAACCCGTATCCCCGGCGAGGCCGGCCGCCGCGATGCCGGCCAGCGCGCACGCCTCGTCCTTGTCGGAGGTGTCACCGGAAATCCCGACGGCGCCGATCACCGCCCGCGCGGAGTCGCGGACCAGCACACCGCCCGGCACGGGGACGACGCGGCCTTCCGACATCGCGGCGAGCGCATTGAAGAACGCCGGCGCGCCAGGCTGCTCGGCGATGCGCCGCGCGAAGTTGCGGCTGCCGAGACCCATGCCGAGCGCGCCCCAGGCCTTGCCGAACGCGATCTGCGGGCGCAGGATGCCGGCGCCGTCCTCACGCGCGAACGCCTTGAGATGACCGCCGTCGTCGAGTACCGCCACGGCGAGCGGCGCGCAGCCCGTTTCGCGCGCGTTCTTCAGCGCCGCCTCCACGACCGTCGTTGCCTGCGCCAGCGTGATCGCCATGTCGCTCCCTCGTCACCGGTGCGTCATCACTTCTTCGCCGCCGCCCGCTCGGCGGCCAGCTGCCCCTGACGCGCGTAATCGATTGTCTCCCCGAGAAGCCGCGCCATCTCCTGCGGCGCGTGAAACCCCATCGAGTTCTCGGCGGCGACGAAATCCAGACGCCACTGCGCCTTGCGATGGAGCGCGGCCGCATTGACCAGCGCCTCGTCGGTGACGCCGGCCTTCCGAGCGGCGACGATCGCGTCGAGCATGTCCGTGGTGGCCTTCGCCGCGCGTTCGAGCATCGCGGCGTGCCGGTCCTGGATGTCGAGCACGCGCGCCTCGAGCTCTTTTTCCGGCACGGCGTGGCATGGCTGGCACGCGCGGTTGATGTTGAGTAGCGGGCTGCGCACCCAGTGATCGCTCACCTTCAGCGCGCCGATGCGCTGGTACGGCATGTGGCAGTCCGCGCACACGACTCCGGCGCGTGCGTGCACGCCCTGACTCCACACCTCGAACTCGGGGTGCTGCGCCTTGAGCACCTTGGTGCCCGTCTCCGCGTGCGTCCAGTCGGAGAACTTCTCGGCGTCGTAGTACGCCTCGATGTCTTCGGCCTTCAGGCCGTTCGCCCACGGGTAGGTGACGACCTTCCCCGGCGGCTTGAAGTAGTACTCGACGTGACATTGCCCGCACACGAACGCGCGCATCTCCTGGCGCGTGGCGTCGCGGTTCGGATCATAGTTGGCGATGCCCTGTTTGGCCTTCAACGCTTTGATCCCGGCGATGAATCCGGGCCGCGTCACGCGCGGCGCCATGGTCTTGGGATCGTGACAGTCGACGCACGCGACCGGATATTGCACCAGCGGCTGTCCCTTGTCGTCCTTCATGTCGTGCGCGTTGCCGTAGGGCATGCCCGAGACGGTCTCGAATCCCTTCTGGATGTCGCCTCGGCCCGCATAGCGATAGAGCGCCAGGTTCGAGGCGTGGCACTGCAGACACGCGCCGGGCTGCTGACGCTCGGTCACGCGCTTCGTGCGCTCTTGATCGAACAGCGCGAACGCGTGGCCGCGACGGTCGCGATAGTCGAGGGCGAAGGCGTAGCCCGCAAAGATTCGCTTCAGCCACGGGTACCGGTCGAGCTTCTGGGGCGCCGGGCCGGCGTCGCCGCCCGCCAGGCCGCGCCCACCGTATCGGGTGCCGGTCGGCTCGGAGGTTCGCAGGTAGGTGTCGTATTCGTTCGGCCAGTTCCGGCCCCACACGGCAGGATCGAGCGTGTCTTCGGTCACTTCGGCCACGCGCACGAACGGCTGCCGCGCCTCCTGCTTGCGCTCGAAGATGTTCGTGAGCAGCGCGAGCAGCAGCACGGTCACGCCCGCGACAGCGGCCACGCCTAACACGAACACGACCCACGCTCGTCTCATCGCGCTTCGCCCCTCTCAGCCGCCGGCCGCGCTGTGGCCGGCCCGTCCATGGCAGTGCAGGCAGTCCGGCTCACCGCGCACGGCGGCTCCCGTGACCGCGTGAATGAAGGCCGCGTGACAGCGCGCGCAATTTTCGCGCACGATCGTGCGGTCACGCGGCGTGATCTCGATCGGCTCCTTGAAGTTCTGCAGCGTGAACGCGGCCGAGTGCCGGAATCCGTGATCGGCTTTCGCCGCCCACTTGGCGACGCCGGCGTGTGGCAGGTGGCACTCCACGCAGGTCGCGACGTGACGATGGCCGCTTTTCAGCCACGCGCTGTACTGCTCGTTCATGATGTGGCAGTTCACACATGCACGTGGATCGGTCGACAGGTACGAAAAGCCTTTCGCGTAGACGAACGTGAACGCGCCGACGCCGAGCGGGATTCCGAGCAGGCAGGCGAACAACAGCAAGAGCGACGACCGGGTCATCGGGACGAGATGATCGCACGAGCCGCGCGATTCGGCTCGGGGGAGACGCTGCGCCTCCCCCGAGCGTAGACATTGTCAGGCGACGGCTACTTGCACACTCCAGAGTTGTCCCACGTATAGCCAGCCTTCTCGCACGCCGACTTCGACGTGTACGAGCCCGGCGACGCACTCGGGGACGACGACGCAGAGTGTCGGGCACAGCCAGCCGCCAAACTCATGAGCACCAGCGCGACTGCAACGAATTTCATGGCCGTTTCCTCCTGAACGGACACGGAGCAAGTCCCGGGCCTCCGTCGATGCCGCGTCGGTGTAGATCCGACGCTCGGAAGGACGCGCGATTAGCGTGCGGAGGCGCGCGAAGCTCGCTGACGGGGCGGTGCCGAGAGTGTAAAGAGTGCCGACATTGACGGTGGCCGGTCGCGCGATGCTAGACTGCCGCGCCCAGGCACATGACACGCATTCGCATCTCGCTTCTCGGCGGCGTCGACGTGCGGTTGGCGGATGGCACCGAGCTGCGCGTCGCGAGCCGCAAGGCGCTCGCGCTCCTCGCGTACCTCGCGCGCCGTCCCGGCGTTGGTCGCGCGCGCGAGAAGCTCGCCGCGCTCCTCTGGGGCGACGTCGCGAACGACCGTGCCCGGCACAGCCTTCGCCAGGCGCTCGCGACGATTCGCGCGGAGCTGACCGCGGCCTCCGCGCCCGTGCTCGATGAGCGCGGCGACCAGGTGGCGCTCGACGCCGAGAGCGTCGACGTCGATGTGACGTGTTTCGAGCGCTGCCTGCACGAGAGCAGCCTCGACGCGCTGGACCGGGCGTGCGCCCTGTATCGCGGTGAGCTCGCCGAGGGGCTCGCGGTGACCGAGCCGGCATTCGAAGAATGGCTATCGACCGAGCGCGTGCGTCTTCGCGAGCAGGCCGTCGACGCGCTCGGACGGTTGCTCCGCCTGCAGATGCGTGCGGCGTCGGCGGAGCGCGCGATTCAAACGGCGGTGCGCTTGCTCGCTCTGGACCCGCTGCAGGAGCCCGTTCATCGCGCGCTCATGCGGCTCTATGCCGCGCAGGGACGCCGCGGCGCCGCGCTGCGGCAGTACCAGGCGTGTCTCGCCGTCATGCGCAAGGAGCTCGGCGTCGAGCCCGAAGCGGAGACGCGCGCGCTGTACCGAACGCTGCTGCCGCAGCCCGCCACCCCTGCGCCGAACGCGCCGGCTGCCATCGAGGCTCGCGACGACCGCAGCGCGGCGTGGCGACCCGCGATGCCCGTGGCCGGTGTCCCGCTGATCGGCCGCGCCTCCGAGCTCGAGCGGCTGGAGCTCGCGCGTCGCGGTGCGCGCGCCGGACGCGGCGTGCTCGCGATCGTCACGGGCGAAGCCGGCATCGGCAAGAGCCGGCTCGTGGAGGAGCTGGCCGCGCGCACGCTCGACGACGGCGATCGCGTGCTGGTCGGACGCGCGTGGGAAGGTGAGCAGCTGCCGTTCGGCCCGTGGGTCGATGCGCTGCGCAGCGGCGGGCCGATCGCGGAGACGTGCGAGCGCGCGAGCGTCGGCGAGCCGTGGCGCATCGAGCTGACGCGGCTGTTTCCCGAGCTCGGCGCGGTCGCGCCGGGACCGCCGACGGCGGAGAGCCGGACACGGCTGTTCGAGGCGATCGCCGCGCTCCTTCGCGCGGTTGCGGCGCGGAGTCCGATTCTCGTCGTGCTCGAGGACCTGCACTGGGCGGACGCGCTGAGCGTGCGTCTTCTCGTGTTCCTGCGCCGGCGACTCGCCGGCGAGCCGATCGCCGTGCTGGCCACGCTGCGTGACGAGGAGCTGGCGCGCGAGCCGGGCCACGGTCTGCGCACGGTCCTGGGCGAGCGCGACGATGGAATCGTGCGCGTCGCGCTCGAGGGGCTGACGCGTCCGGAGACCGTGGCGCTCGTGCAGGCGGTCGCGCGAGCGGGAAGTGATGCGACGGCGCTCGCACGACTGGGCGAGCGCATGTGGCACACGAGCGGAGGCAACCCGTTCGTCATCGTCGAGACGATGCGCACCCTCGAGGACCGCGACGTCGCCGTCAGCGTCGGGCTGCCGTTGCCCCGGCGGGTGAAGGAGCTCGTGGACGCCCGCCTCGATCGGCTCAGCGAGCGCGCGCGCGCAATCCTCGCGACGGCCGCGGTCATCGGCCGCGAGTTCGATTTCGCATTGCTCGAGGCCGCGGCCGGGCGCAGCGCGCGCGAGACGGCGGAAGCGATCGAGGAGCTCGTGGGCCGGCGGATCCTGCACGCCGTCGGTGAGCGCTTCGACGTCACGCACGAGCGCATCCGGCACGTCGCCTACGAGCGCATCATGACGCCGACGCGCGTCGTGCTGCATCGGGCGGTGGCCGAAGCGCTGGAGGCGCAGCGGCGCGAGCGCCCGGACGAGGTCGCCGATCAGGTGGGCGAGCATTATGTCCGCGCGGGCGACGCGCGGCGCGCGCTGCCGTATTTCGTGCGGTTCGCCGAGCTCGCTGCGCGCCGTTATGCCCTCGACGACGCGCTGAGCGCCTTGCGGCAGGCCGAGACCGGCGTGGAGGCGCTGCCCGAGGACGAGCGTCATCGAGCGCGTCTGGATCTGGCCCTACGCGAGGCGTTCGTCATGTCGACGCAGGGCCGGCAGCGCGAGGTCCTGGATTTGCTCGCCCGACACGCCGCGGAGCTAGAGGCTGTGCCGGACGCGGCGCTGGCCGCGGAATATCATTTCCGGCAGGCTCTCACGCGCTTCTACCTCGGCGACCACGCACCCGCGCACGTCGCCGGCGAGCGCGCGCTCGCCGACGCCGAGCGGAGCGCGGATGCCGTGCGCATCGGCAAGGCGCTCTACGTCCTGGCGCTCAACAGCTATGGCCTGGCCGCCGCGGGGGCCGGCGTCGCCTACGCCACGCGCGCCATTCCACTGCTCGACCGCCCCGACACGCGGTACTGGTTGGGGCTCGTGTACTTCGCCCTCGGCCTCAACTGCATCGTCGCCGGCGACCTCGACGCCGCCGTCGATGCGGCGGAGCACGCGCGGAGGATCGGCACGAGCCTGCCCGATCCTCGCCTCATCGCGGGCGCGGGCTACACGGCGGCGTGGGTTCACGTCTTGCGCGGGGATTACGACGAGGGCGTGCACACCGCGCGTCAGGCGATCGAGGCCTCGCGCGATCGCACCGCGGAGAGTCTGGCATCGGGCGCCCTGGGGCTCGCATATCTCGAGCGCGGCGACGCCGCCGCGGCGATTCCGCTGTTGCGCCGGGCCGTCGATCAGCTTGCGGACATCCCGCTGCGTCAGGGCGTGGTACGACACCTCGTCTATCTCAGCGAGGCTTATCTGCTCAACGGCGAGCTCGAGCGCGCCCGGCAGACCGCGCGCGAGGCCGCGGTCATGGGCGAGAGCAGCCGCAATGCGTACAACGCCGGTCTCACGGGTCGCGTGCTCGGCCGGATCTCGCGGCACAGCGGCGACCTGGCCCGCGCCCGCGCGCAGCTCGCCACCGCGCTCACGGCGTTTGCGGCGTGCGGGGCGACGTTCGAAGCCGCGCGGACGAGACTCGATCTCGCCGCGGTGCTCGCCGCGCAGGGTGACCGTGCGGGCGCCGTCGAGCAGCT
>JBKOUQ010000138.1:0-8889 GCA_046723475.1 Candidatus Methylomirabilota bacterium | reverse complement strand
CGCTATCCCGATGGGATCGAGCACGTCGTGGTGACCGGCCGGTTCGTGGTCAAGAACGGCGAACACACCGGGAGCCTGCCCGGGGCGGTGCTCACGCCGCCAGGACGAAGCACGACGCGGCCGCCGTGCTCGGCACGCTCGCCGCCGACGGCTCGATGGAGACGGTGCTCATGCGCACGTTGCGTCGCTTGATCGCGGTCAGCGGCGCGACGGGCGCACGCCTCGACTTCCGTCCACCGCGTGGACCGGCGATCGCGGTCACCGTCGGGGCGACGCGCGGCCGCACGCTGCTGAACGAGCCCGCCTCCTCGCCGCGGGACGCGCTCCGCGTGCCGCTCGGCCCGGCGGGCCGGCCCGTCGGCCGCCTCGTGCTGCTCGGTCGGCGAGCTCCGCTGCCCGCCGGCTTCGGCCGCGATCTCGGTCGCGCGATCCATCAGCGCTGGGAGCAGGAACGCCTCGGCGTGCGGATGAGCCTGCTGGCCGAGATCACCCGGCTGCTCGGATCGACGGAGTCGCTCGACGAGGTGCTGCGCGCGTTCGCGAACGGCCTCGCGCGGCTCGTGGCCTTCGACGCGCTCGGTGTCTTGCTCGTGGACGCCGAGCGCGGCGAGTTCGAGGTGCTCGACGTGACGGCCCGGACGGTGCCGGGCGATGCCGCGCGCGACGTGCGGCTGCCGCTGGAGCGAACGCTCGTCGAGCGTGTCGTCACGACGCGGACGGCGGTGCGCATCGACGACCTCGCGGACCCCTCGGTGCCCGCGGCCAGCCGCGCCACCCTCGGCGCGCGCGGGTGGCGCTCGGCCGCGCTCGTTCCGCTCGTGAGCCAGGGCGGCGTTTTCGGCGCGGTCGGCCTGGTGTCGGCGCGCACGGCCGCGTTCGACGACGACGCGGTGGAGGTCGCCGAGGAGCTCGCGCAGCCGCTGGCCTCCGCGATCGAGCAGCGCCGGTTGCTCGAAGAAAGCCGTCGCCGCGCCGACGAGATGGCCGCGCTGTACGCCACGAGCCAGCTCATCACGGGGCGCCTCGACCTCGCCTCGGTCCTGGACCGCATCAGTCGATCGGTGACCGCGCTGATCGGCAGCACCGGCTGCGCGATCGGCCTGCTCGATGCGCCGGGCACGAGTCTGGTGAACGCGGCGGCGCACGGCTTCCGCACCGACGAGTGGCGCGCGCTCGCGCTGCCCGTGGGCGAGGGACTGATGGGACGCTGTGCCGAGACCGGGCAGGCGATCCGCGTCGACGACGTCCGTCACGATGCGCGCTCTGCCCGGCGCGACGTCGACGAGCGCGAGGGGATCCGCTCGATGCTGTGTGTGCCGCTGCGCGTCGGCGGCAGACAGCTCGGCGTCATCTCGGCCTTTTCGACACGGCGCGCGGCGTTTACCGCTCACCACCAGCGGGTGCTGGAGGCGTTCGCCGAGCAGGCCGCCATCGCCATCCAGAACGCGCAGCTCTTCGAGCAGAGCGTGAGCAGCGCCCGCGAGACGCGCGCGCTGCTCGAGGCCGGCCGCGCCGTGACGGCGAGCCTGGACCTCGAGCGCACGATCCACGTCATCATGGAGCAGGCGCGCACGGTGCTCGGCGTGTCGTCGTGCGGCATCATGATGCGCAACGAGGAAGGGTCCCTGTCCTCGGTGGCGAGCCTCGACCTGCCCAACGACATGGTCTCCAGCGTGCGGGTGCGCGAGGGGGAGGGCATCACGGGCCTGGCGGTCCTCGAGCTGCGGCCGATGCAGAGCGCGGATCTGTGGAACGACCCGCGCCATCGCTATCCCGAGCTGACGCGCGCCCAGGGCCTCCGCTCGATGCTCGCCGCGCCGCTGCGCATCGGCGACCGCGCCATCGGCGCGATCCTCGTCTTCCGGCGCGACGTGCACGAGTTCTCGCCGGCCGAGGAGGAGCTGTTGCTGGCGCTGGCCGACCAGGCCGCCATCGCCGTGGAGCATGCGCGACTCTACGAGCGCCTCGAAGCACGCGTGGCCGACCGCACGCGCGAGCTCGATCAGCAGAAGCGCTTCGTGGAGGTCGTGCTCGAGACCCTGCCGCTCGGCGTGTTCGTGCTCGACGCCGATCTGCACATCGTACGGGCCAACCGCGCCGGCGCGGGCGCCCTCGGCGAGGCGCCGATCGGCAAGCCGTTTCCCGCGCTCCTGCCGCCCAGCGGCGCGCGCAACGTCGACGCGTTTCTGCGCACGGCATTCACGTCCCGACGGGTCGACACCATGGAACACGAGGTGGCGGTCGGCGGCGACATCCGCGTGCTGCGATTCACCGCAGCGCCGTTGGCGGACGCGGCGGCGCACCTGGTCCTCCTCGTGGCGGACGTCACGCGCGCCAAGCAGCTGGAGCGGCAAATGCTGCTCACCGAGCGGCTGACGACAGCGGGGCGGCTGGCCGCCGGCGTCGCACACGAGCTGAACAACCCATTGGCGACGATCGCGGGCTGCGCGGAAGCGCTCACCGTGCGGTTGACGGAGAGCGGCCTCGCCGACCGCGCGGAGCTCGCCGACTTCCGGAGCTATCTGACGCTCATCGAGGAGGAGGCGTTCCGGTGCAAGGACATCACCGGGAGCCTGCTGCAGTTCGTGCGCGAGCCCGGCGACCGTCGGGCCTCGTCGGATCTCAACGGCGTCGTGCAGAAGACGATCGAGCTGCTCTCGCACCAGTCGCGCTTCGTCGAGAGCAGTTTTGCCACCGAGCTCGCCGACGACGTGCCGGCCGTGGTCATCAACGAAGGCCAGTTCCGGCAGGTGTTCCTCGGCGTCGCGTCCAACGCGCTCGAGGCCATGGACGGGCGCGGCCGTCTCACGATCCGCACGCGCGCGATTCGTGACGAGGTCGAAGTGGAGTTCGAGGACGAGGGCCCCGGCATCCCGGACGAGATCATCGGGCGCATCTTCGACCCCTTCTTCACCACCAAGCCCCCGGGGCAGGGCACGGGGTTGGGACTCGCGATCGCGCAGGGGATCGTCGCCGATCACGGCGGCCGCATCGAGGTGCAGAGCCGTCCCGGCAAAGGCAGCGTCTTCCGTATCACGGTGCCGATGGAGCGCGCATGACGCGACGGCTCCGCGTGCTGGTTGCCGACGACGAGAGCCGGCTGCGCGAGCTGCTGGTGCGCGAGCTCGGGCGCCGCGGCCACGACGTCGAAGGCGTCGGCGACGGCGACGCCGCGCTGGCGTCGCTGCGCGAGGCCGCCTACGACGTGGTCGTGCTCGACATGAAAATGCCGCGCAAGGAAGGCATCGACGTCCTGCGCGAGCTCGGCGCCTTCCCCGAGCATCCTCAAGTGATCGTGATGACGGGGTTCCAGGATGTGGCCACGGCCGTGGAGGCGATGAAGCTCGGCGCGTACGACTATCTGACGAAGCCCACGAAGATCGAGGAGCTCGACGTCGTCATTCGCAAGGCCGCCGAGAAAGGCCAGCTGCTACGCGACAACCAGGCGCTGCGGGCGCACGCGGCCGACGGTGCGCCGTACGGCGGCCTGCTCACCCGAAGCCCGCGCATGCACGACGTGCTGCGGATCGTCGAGCGCGTGGCGCCGACGGACTCCGCGGTTCTCGTGCTCGGCGAGAGCGGCACCGGCAAGGAGCTCGTGGCGCGTGCCATCCACGAGCGCTCCGCACGCGCGCAGCGTCCATTCGTGCCGATTCACTGCGGCGCGCTGCCGCGCGAAGTGCTCGAGTCCGAGCTGTTCGGCCACGAGAAAGGCGCGTTCACGGGCGCCGTTGCCGCCAAGCCTGGACTGATCGACCTTGCCGACGGCGGCACGCTGTTCCTGGACGAGATCGGCGAGATGGAGCCCGACAGCCAGGTGAAGCTGCTGCGCGCGCTCGAGACGGGCATGTTCTTCCGCGTGGGCTCGACGCGCGCGCGAAGCGTGGACGTTCGTATCGTCGCCGCCACCAATCGCGACCTCAGCGAGGCGATGAAGTCGGGCGAGTTCCGGCAGGATCTGTACTACCGCATCAACACGATCACGGTCACCCTGCCGCCGCTGCGTGAGCGGCCGGAGGACATCGCGCTCCTCGCCCAGCACTTCGTCGAAGCGAACGCCGCCTACGGCGCCAAGCGGCTGAGTCCGGCCGCGCTGGCGGTGCTCGAGGCCTACACGTGGCCGGGCAATGTGCGCGAGCTGCTGCACGCCATCGAGCGTGCGGTCATCCTGTCGCACGGCGATGAGATCCAGCCGGCCGACCTCCCTCCGGAGGTGCTGGGCGGCACGGCCGCGCCCGTCGCCGCCGCGTCGACGGCAGCGCCGGGCGCCAGCCTCGAGGTGATGGAGCGCCAGCACATCATCACGACGCTGCGCCAGGTGAACGGCCACCGCGGCAAGGCGGCGGCCCTGCTGGCGATCGATCCCAAGACGCTCTACCGCAAGATCATCGGCTACCAGATCCGGCCCGACGAGTTTCGCTAAATCCGCGTCGGAAAAATATGAAGAACCGTTTCCGAGGTTGCGCCTCGCGAGGGCGCGTGTAAAATTTCTCTGTCGGCCGCGACCGGCCGGCCTCGCGCCCGACGAGAATGGCCTCTTCCGGTTCGCGGGGCGAGCAGACAGCGGAAGAGAGTTCGGGGGAACCCTATGGCGTCCAAGCTGTACGTCGGCGGTCTCGCCTATTCCACCACCAGCGAGGGATTGCGCGAATTCTTCGCACAGAGCGGCAACGTGCTGTCGGCCACCGTCATCACGGACCGGTTTTCCGGGCAGTCGCGCGGTTTCGGGTTCGTCGAGATGGGAACGGCGGAGGAGGCCCAGAACGCCATCTCGCAGCTCAACGGTCGCGAGCTCGACGGGCGACGCATCACCGTCGAGGTGTCCAACCCGCAGGCGCCGCGCACGGGCGGCGGCGGCGGCGGTCGTCCGGGTGGCGGGCGTCCCGGTGGTGGGCGGCCCGGTGGCGGCGGTGGCCGCGAAAGCGGCTACGCGCATCGCCCCAGCAAGCCCGTGAAGTGGTAGTGCGAGCCGTAGGACTTCGTGGGGCTGGGGCCTCACAGTCCGAGGCGAGCTTGTAAGAGGGACGTGCGAGCCGGAGGACTTCGTGGGGCTGGGGCCCCACAGTCCCAGGCGAGCCTATAAAAGGTAGTGCGACCTTAGGATCTCGTGGGGCTGGGGCCCCACAGTCCGAGACCAAGGCCGACCCCGGGGGTCGGCCTTGGCGTTTCAACGAATCAATCGCCAGATCCGCTCCGGTGTGACCGGCAGCGCTGTGAACGTCGCATCGCGCGCGCCGAGCGCATCGCAGACGGCGTTGGCGATCGCGGCACCGAGGCCCGGGTTGCCGCACTCGCCGAGACCGCGCAGGCCGAGCGGATTCGTCGTCGCACGCACTTCCTGGTAGAACCCGTCGACCGGTGGAATATCGCCGGCGTGCGGCAGCGCGTAGTCCATCAGCGTGCCCGACGTGAGCTGGCCGAGCGCATCGTATTCGAGACTCTCGTGCAGCGTGTTGCCGATGCCGAACGCCACGCCGCCGACGAGCTGGCCGTCCACGAGCGCGGGGTTGATCGCGCGACCCACGTCGGCGCCGACGACGATCCGCTGGAGGCGCACAGCACCGGTCGCTGAGTCGACGTCGACGACCACGGCCGCTGCACAGCCGGCGTAGGTGACTTTTTTCACCTCGAAGGACGCACCGGCGGCCAGGCGCTCCTCGGCGGCAAGCTCGGCCAGCGTGACGCGTAGGCCACCGGCCTCGAGGGCACCGCCGAGGTACGTGACCGCGTTCTCGGGGACGCCGAGCCGCGCGGCGGCACGGCGCCGCGCTTGGGCGATCAGCTTCTGCGCCGCGAGGTGTGCGGCGTTGCCGGCGGTCACCGTCCCGCGCGAGCCATACGTGCCGATGCCACTCTCCACCATCGCGGTGTCCGCGTGACGAACGTCGAACGACGCGGCGGGCAGGCCGAGCGCATCGCCGAGAATCTGCGCCAGCACCGTCTCGAGCCCCGGTCCCATCGACGAAGCGCCGGTGTCCACCACCAGGCGGCCGTCGGGGCGCGCCTCGACGTGCGTCGTCTCGAACGGCCCGAGCCCGGTCTTCTCCACGTACACGGCGAGTCCGATCCCGCGTCGCGCACCCGAGGCCGCACCGTTGATCGCCGTTTGCTCGCGGCGCTCGCGCGGATAATCGAGGCGGCGCAGCAGCTCGTCGAAGAGCGCGGGAAAATCGCCGGAGTCGTACACCGTGCTCACGCCGAACGACTTCGTTCCACAGTCGTACGGCATGTCCTCGGCCTGGATCAGATTGCGACGGCGGATCTCGGCGGGGTCGAGACCCAATCGCGCCGCGCCCGCATCGAGGAGCCGCTCGCGGACGAAGTTGCACTCGGGCCGCCCGGGCGAGCGCAGCGTGCCGGCCGGCGTCTTGTTGGTCACCACCGACCAGAGATCGCAGGCGTAGGCGGGCACGCGGTAGGGGCCGGGGAGCAGCGCGGCACCGAACTCCGCCGGCACGAGCGCGGCGGTGCGGACGTACGCGCCGATGTCCGCGCGCATCACCGCGCGCATGCCGAGGATCCGGCCATCGGCGTCGAAACCGACCTCGACGTCGTAGCCGACCTCGCGCGCGTGGTTGGCGGCCATGAGGTTCTCGCGTCGCGACTCGATCCATCGCACCGGCCGGCCGAGCTTCATCGCGGCCAGCGGCACGAGGACGTCCTCGGGGTACAGCTCACCGCGCACGCCGAAGCCGCCCCCGACGTCGACCTCCGTCAACCGGAGCGCGCCGACGGGAATGCCGAAGATCGGCGCCAGGATCGTTCGGTTGATGTGGATGCACTTCGTCGAGCCGATCAGATGCAGCTCGCCGCCGCGCGGGTCGGGAGGCACCGCGACCAGCCCGCGCGTCTCGAGCGCCGCCGCCGTCTGTCGCGGATAGCGGAACTGCTCGCGAAGGACGACCGCCGCGCGCGCCAGCGCGGCGTCGACGTCGCCGACGCGCATCGTGATGGTCGCGACGTTGTTGCCATCGGTGCCCGGAAACAGGCGCGGCGCCGATGGCGCCAGCGACGCGGCCACGGAAGCGCACGCGGGCAGTGGCTGGTACCCGACGTCGACGAGCTCGGCGGCGTCACGCGCAACATACGCGTCGTCGGCGACGACGAGCGCGACCGGCTCGCCGACGTAGCGCACCACGCCGCGCGCGATCACGGGCTGCAGGTATCGCTCGGCGCCCGCCGGCGCGGGCACCCGATTGGGAATGATGGCGGCGGCCGGGACATCGTCGGCGGTGAGGACGAGCCGTACGCCGGACAGCTCGCGCGCTCGCTTGCTGTCGGTGCCGATGAGGCGGGCGTGGGCATGTGGCGACCGCACGACCGCCGCGTGCAGCATGCCCGGCACGCGGACGTCCTCGACGAAGCGGCCGGCGCCGGCCACGAGGCGATCGCCGCCCAGCCGCGCGTGCGCCTGGCCGATCACGGGTCAGCTGAACATGCGGTCGTAGCGGCCGTACTCGTGCGCGGCGTCCATGAACCACTTCACGATCTGCGGGTCCGACTTCGGCGGGATCTCGCACGAGGTCGACAGGATGAAGCCCGAGTGGCGGGCGGCCGTGTCGATGCACCGCTTGACGTCGGCGTCCATGGCGTCTTTCGAGGTCTTTTCGAACTTCGTCGCGTCGACGTTGCCGATGGCGACGGCGCGTCCGCGCGCGACCTCCACGAAGCGCTGGAGCTGGTCGACGTACAGGCTCGGGTCGCCCTGCTGGTCGAGGTCGAACGAGACGGTGGTGAAGCCCACGTTGAGCAGGTCCTCGAAGATCGGATAGGTCGTGCCGCAGATGTGAGTCGTCACGCCCACCTTCTTGGCCTTGAAATACTCCACGAGCTCCTTGTGGTAGGGCGCGATGAAGTCGCGATAGTTGTCGGGTGACACCAGGCTGATCGACGCCGTGGGCTCCGAATACGACAGCCCGATGCCGGTCTTTGCGATGGCGTCGCCCCACGTCTTGCAGAAATCCGTGGTGACGCGCATGAGGTCGTGGATGAACTGCGGGTCCTCGAACGTGTCGAGCAGCATCGTCTCGGGGTTGCGCAGGAGCATCGCGATCGTCCACGGGCCCACCGCCACCGCGCCGATCGCCGCCGGTGGCTTGGCCTTCACGAGCGCCTCGCACTGCTCGAGGAACCCCGGCAGCCGCGCCGTCTTGTACGGGTCGGGCATCGCGAGCCTGGCGAGCGCCGTCTTGTCGTCCTGCAGGACGTGCTGGTCGATGGACGGAACGACGTAGTCCGAGTACTTCACGCGGCAGCCGAACGCCTCCGCTTCCTTCGCCAAGTCGTTGTAGGCCAGCACGACGTCCGGCTGGTAGCGCTCGTAATAGTTGAGCATGGCGGTGATCGCCTTGGGCACATTGGTGCAGTACTCCTCGATGGAGAGCCCGTCGAGCGTGCCCGCGAACGAGGCCACGATCGGGTAGACGGGCACCCGGTCGGCGAACGAGCGCTTGTACGCCGCGACCACGCGATCGCGGTTGGTATACGTCGCCTTGCCCTTCTCGGTGTCCCACACGCGGTTGGCTTCCATGTAACGGGGCGGCAGCTTCGCCTCGTACTCCATGAATTGGGTGATGGGATACCGGATGCCGCCGGCGTGCGTGTTGCGCAGTCCGTCGACGATCTCCTCCATCTGCGACCACGGGATGGTGAAGGCCATCTCATGGTCCTGGGTCTGGCCGAAGATGCGATCGCCCGAGCACGGCAGGATCACTTGTGGACTATCCGTGCGCATCGTCGTCACGATGATATCGGCGCAGTCGACACGACCGCCGAACGACGACGTGAGCTTGCCGCCGCGCTTCCACAGCGCCGCCTGCGTGAGCCGCATGACCTGCGCGGGGTTGGCGTAGATGCAGACGAGATCGGGCTCGAACGTCGTCCGGTCGA
>JBKOUQ010000113.1:0-15005 GCA_046723475.1 Candidatus Methylomirabilota bacterium | reverse complement strand
GCTCGAGGCCACCCCGGGCACGTCGTTCGCGCGCACCTCGGAGATCGCGGCGGAGATCGAGCGGCTGCTCCTCACGCAACCCGAGATCGTGAAGGTCTCGTCGGAGGTCGGGTTCGAGCCCGGCGGCACGTACTTCACCGGCTACAGCATGGGCTCGGTGAGCTCCGCGTTCATGATGGTCACGCTGGTGGACTCGTCGAAGCGCAAGCGCGACATCTGGCAGATCATGGACGCCGTTCATGCCGAGGCGCTCCGCACGATCCCGGGCATCCGCCGGCTGGCAATCAAGGAGATGGGCGCCGACGTCATGGCGTCCAGCGCCGCCCCGATCCAGGTCATCTTCTTCGGATCGGACCTCCAGCGGCTTTCCGAGATGGGCGAGCAGGGGCGCCGGCTCGCCGAGTCGATCCCGGGCTTCTATCAGGTCGGCACCACGTGGTCGAACACGTTGCCCCAGCTCCAGGTCGTCGTGGATCGCGCACGCGCCCAGGAGCTCGGGCTCAGCGTGCAGGACGTCGCCGACCAGGCCTACTACGCGCTTAAGGGCGGTCTCACCAACGAGTTCTACCGCCTGGACAACAAGCGGCAATTCACCATTCTGCTCCGCTATCGCGGTGAGCAGCGCCGCGACCGAGCTGACCTGGAGCAGGTGAAAATCGTCGGCAAGAAAGGCGAGGTCGTCCCGCTCAGCGCGCTGGCCCGGGTGGAGGAGCAGCGAGGACCAACGCTGATCGAGCACGACAACTTCCGCCGGGTCGTCTCCGTGTTGGGTTATTACCGCAAGGGCGGGCCGCCGAGTATGGAGCTGTCCATGGATCTGCTCACGGAGGCGTACCGCGAGATCGATTTCCCGCCCGGCTACGGCGCCGAGATGCGCGGCGACATGACCCAGATGGAGGAATCGTTCCAGCGGCTGATGCGCGGCCTGTACCTGGCCGTGATCTTCATGTTCCTGCTGCTGGTCGCGCAGTTCCGCAGCCTCATCGAGCCGCTGAACATGGTCTTCTCGCTCTCGCTCATTGCCACCGGCGTTATCGGCGGCTTGCTGTTGGCCGGGCAAACGTTCTCGACCGTGTCGATCCTGGCGGTGGTGATCTTGACGGGCATGATGATGACCGTTGCGGTCCTCATGATCGACCTCGTGTTGCGTCTGCGCCGCGAGGGCATGGAGCGCGACGAGGCGATCTTGATGGCCGGTCCGGTGCGGCTGCGGCCCATCGTGATGACCTCGATCATCAGCATCGTGGCGCTGATCCCGGTTGCGTTCTTCCCGCGCACGGGTATCGACGCCTACGCGCCGCTCGCGACCGTCATCATCGGCGGGCTCACGATCGGCACGGTGCTGGCGCTGTTCGTCGTGCCCGTGGTGCACACCTACACGGACGACATCGCGCGAGGCCTGCGCGGCGTGATCGCGCGCGTCCGCGCTCGCCGCCGCCACGAGGTGCAGATATGACCGGTTTCCACCCGCTCATCGTCGCGCTGGGACTCTGCGTCGTGGTCGTGGGCTACGTCGCGTCGCAGACGCTGCCGTCCCGGCCCGCGGCTGCCCGCCCGACCGGCGAGCGTGCTGTACCCGCGCCGCCGCGTGCGCCGCAGTACACAGCCCGCGATTTGCTGACGGCGCCGCTGGCGCTCGCACCGGCGCAGCGCACGCGGCTCGAGAGCCTGGCCGCGGCATGGCAGAAGGAATCCGGGCCGCTGGACGCCGACGTCGCCGCGGCGGGTACGGAGCTCGAGACGTTCATGGCCGAAGCCGCAGAGCGTCGCGGCGCCCGACTCGCGGATCTCCAGGCGCGCTCGGCCACCTTCCGGGAGGCGAGCGCGCGGCTGCGCGAGCGACGCGCGGCGCACCAGGCGGCCGTGCTCGAGGTCCTGACACCGGAGCAGCGCGCAGCGCTGACGAGCGCACCGCAGACGGCGGGAGGAACGAGATGAGGTGGACGCGGACAGAGCACGAGCAACGGATCGAGACGTCGCGCAACGGCCACGACGAGGAGGATGCACCGGTGCTCCGCCATCGCCGCCCGCCCCGCGCTCTAGCGGTCATCGCGCTTGCGTTGGTGCTCGCGTCCGCTGCGTGGGCGTACTGGTCGCACAAGACGGCCCGCCCCGCGATGGACATGAACATGCGCGTCAGCTCGGGAGGCAACGCATTCCCGGTGACACTGGCCCCCGTCGAATCCGGCGCGATCCAGGGCAGCGTGACCTACACGGGCAGCGTCGCACCGTTCAATGAGGAGGAGATCTACCCGCGCGTGACGGGCCGGATCGTGGAGATGCTCGTCTATCCGGGCGACGCGGTGAAACCGGGGCAGGTGCTGGCCCGCCTCGACGACGTCGAGCTCGCCTCCCGCGCTCGCGAGGCCGAGGCGATGGCGACGGCGGCCGAGGCCAATCGCCGGCAGATGGAGGCCGATCTCGTCGCGGCGCGGCACGGCGTGGGCCAGATGCAGCGTGAGCTCGCCATGGTGGAGGCCGAGCTCGGGTACGCGGCCGGCGTACGACAGCGGTCGGAGCGCCTCGTCGCGTCCGGCGCGATTTCGCGTCAGGACTATGAGAACGACCGCGCGATGGCGCAGTCGCTCGAGGCCAAGCGCGACGCCGCGCTCGCGAAGCTCGAGCAGGCGCGCGCCATGGAAGTCGCCGCGCGCATGAAGCGGGAGGCGGCCGATGCGATGGTGGCGCAGAATGCCGCCGTGGCCCGGACAGCCCGGATCGTGCGCGACTACGTGACGATCGCGGCGCCCGGCGCCGGCTACGTCGTCAAGCGTCTCGTCGCACCGGGGGTGCTGGTGCAGCCCGGCATGGCCATCCTCAAGATCGCGCAGATCGATCGCGTGCGCCTGCAGGCACACGTCGGTGAGAAGGACGTCGCGGCCATTCGAGTCGGATCCCCGATCGCGGTGATGACGCTCGCGGGACGCGCCGTCGACGCCCGTGTGACGTCCGTCTTTCCGTTCGTCGATCCCGGATCACGCACGGCAATCGTCGAAGCGATCGTCGACAACCGCGACCGCGCGCTGTTGCCGGGACAGTACGTGACCATGCGGTTCGTGACCGGCGAGCGCGAGGACGCGCTTACGGTGCCACGTTCCGCGCTCAGCCGCATGGGCGGCGTCGTTCGTGTGTGGGTCGCGAAGGACGACGAGGCGCGGCCGCGTGAGGTGCACGTGGGGCTGGAAGGCGCCGAGCGCGTCGAGGTGATCGCGGGGGTCACAGCGGGTGAGCACGTCGTGGTCCGCGGAGCCGAGGGTCTTTACGCGGGCGCGCGGATCAGCGCCGCGCCTGACGGAGCCACCACGGCGCCCGAGCCGGCGGCGTCAACCGGCGATGCCGGCGCACGCACTGCACCGTCGGCACCCAAGGAGAAGAACGGACATGCCGGGCACTGATCGTTACTGGCCGATCGCGGCTCTGCTCGTCGTCCTGACCGCATCATACGCATCGGCCCAGACGCTGCCGCGCGTCGACCGCGAGCTGGGAATGGATGACGCCGTGGAGCTCGCGCTCCAGCACAATCTGCGTCTCAAGGCCGCCGACGCGGATGCCCGCACGATGGAGTCGATGCGCCGTGAGGCGACGGCGTCGTTCTGGCCCCAGGCCTCCGCCAATGGCTACCTCGTGGAGCAGCGGATGGCGCCTAACGTCTACACCTCGGCCGGCAACACGATGGCGCGCAACTACCAGGTGTTCAACGCCGACCAATCGCGCGACGCGAACCTCACGCTCATGTACCCGCTGTTCGCCGGCGGCCGAGACTATTACGCGTATCGGGCGGCGGCCCGGCGCTCGGAGGCTGGTCGCGAGATGCTGCGCGCGACAGAGGTCGACGTGGCGATGCAGGCGCGGCTCGACTACGTCGCCGCCGTCCGCGAGGCGCAGAATCTGCGCGTCACCGAGGAGCTGCGCAGCGAGATCGCCGAGCGCATGCGCGTCACGCGCGAGACATTCGAGGCGGGGCGCGTACCACGCTTCTACGTGCTGCGCGACGAGGCCGAGTTCGCGAACGTCGAGCAGATGCACGCGATGGCGCAGAGCCGCGCCGAGCAGGCGCTGGTCGCGCTGAAAACGACGCTCGGCCTCGATCTGGCCTCGACCATTTCCGTGCCGGATCGTCTCGAGGCGCCCGGCGTCGGCGTCTCGGTGGACGAAGGGCTCCGCGAGGCGAGCATGGCGCAGCCCGAGATCCGCGCGGCCGTGAAGCAGCGCGAGGCGGCCGAGGCGGACGTGCGTGCCGCGTACGGCAACTACTGGCCGCAGCTCTCGCTGTCCTACATGTACGACTGGGGCTGGATGAAGAATCGCGCGTGGGAGTCGCAGGCGGACGCCATGCGCATGCGCGGCGATAGCTCCGAGGGGCACTCGGTCGGTGTCGTGCTCACGCTGCCACTGTTCGATGGCTTCATGCGCGAGAACGCGCTGAAGACGGCGAAGGCGAAGGCCGACCGCGCGAAGGAGGGCGAAGCGTTGGCGCGCCAGCAGGTGAGCCGCGACGTGACTCAGGCCGGCCTCATGCTGGCTGCGGCGGAGAAGGCCGTGGAGGCCAGCCGCAAGGGCGTTGAGCAGGCCGAGGAGGAGGCGCGCGTCGTCAAGGAGCGCTTTACGAGCGGCCGCGGGATCCAGCTCGAAGTGCTCGATGCGCAGGTAGCGGTGACTCGGGCCCGGTTCAACGCGGTCGCCGCGCTTTCGGACTATCACAGCGCGCTCGCGATGTGGCTTCGAGCGACCGGGCGAGTACGCTAGACAGGCGAAGCGACACGATGGACGCGACGTCTCACCCGATCCGCATCGGTGTTGTGCCTGCTGGCCGGTGCCTGGTTGCCGCCGAGAGCGTGCTCGGCGCAAACGGAGGCGCTGAGGTGCTTTCATCCTGGTACGCCCATATAGCCGCTGGTGCCTGGGTCGAGTGTCGGGACACCAAGCGCGCGCTCGAGGGCGGCACGATGGTGACGACATGACGGCGGTAGACCCGAAACGTCACGTCAGGGCGGAAGGTGAGCCGCCGTCGACCATCGCCGACCAGAGGATTTACACCTGCCCGATGCATCCGGAGGTCCGCCAGCGCGGGCCGGGCAGCTGCCCCAAGTGCGGCATGGCGCTCGAACTCATCGCGCCGGCTCCAGCACGGCCGCACACCAAATGGACGTGTCCGATGCACCCGCAGATCGTTCGCAATGAGCCCGGCAGCTGTCCGATCTGCGGCATGGCGCTGGAGCCGATGACGGTGAGCGCCGAGGGCGGACCAGATCCCGAGCTCCTCGACATGACGCGGCGGTTCTGGATCGGTCTCGTGCTGACGCTTCCGTTGCTCGCGTTCGTGATGGGCGACATGCTGCCCGGCGCGCCGCTCCGGCAGCTGATTCCCGGCCGCCTCCTCGCGTGGCTGCAGCTGATCCTCGCCACCCCTGTGGTGCTCTGGGCCGGCTGGCCGTTCTTCGAGCGCGGCTGGGCCTCGATCGTGAATCGCAGCCTGAATATGTTCACGCTGATCGGGATCGGAACGGGGACGGCCTATCTTTACAGTGTCGTCGGCACCGTGGCGCCCGGCGTCTTTCCAGTGTCCTTCCGAAGTCACGGCGGCGAAATCGGGCTCTATTTCGAGGCGGCCGCTGTCATCACCGTGCTCGTCCTGCTTGGCCAGGTCCTCGAGCTGCGTGCGCGAAGCCAAACCAGTAGTGCCATCAAAGCGCTGCTGAATCTGGCGCCGCCGACCGCGCGCCGCATCCGCCCCGATGGGAACGAGGAGGACGTCGCGCTCGGGGAGGTCCAAGCAGGCGACCGCCTGCGCGTCCGTCCTGGTGACCGCGTCCCGGTCGACGGCGTGGTGCTCGAAGGCACGAGTGCGATCGACGAGTCGATGGTGACAGGCGAGCCCATCCCGGTGGAAAAAGCGCCGGGAAGCCGCGTGACCGGTGGCACGGTGAACGGACGGGGCAGTTTTGTGATGCGCGCCGAGCGCGTCGGCAGCGAGACGCTGCTCGCCCGTATCGTGCAGATGGTCAGTGAGGCGCAGCGCACGCGCGCGCCGATCCAGCGACTGGCCGACCGGGTGTCCGCATGGTTCGTGCCGGCGGTCGTCGCGGTCGCCGTGCTCACGTTCATCGGTTGGAGCCTCTGGGGTCCTGAGCCACGGTTCGCCTACGGTCTCGTGAACGCGGTGGCGGTGTTGATCATCGCGTGCCCGTGTGCCCTTGGTCTCGCAACGCCGATGTCGATCATGGTCGGCACGGGCCGCGGGGCCATGGCCGGCGTGCTGATCAAGAACGCCGAAGCGCTGGAGGTGATGGAGAAGGTCGACACCCTGATCGTCGATAAGACCGGGACATTGACGGAGGGCAAGCCGCAGCTGACAGCGGTGAAGACCGCGTCCGGGCACGATGAGAAGACCGTGCTGCGGTTTGCAGCCAGCCTCGAGCGAGGAAGCGAGCATCCGCTCGCGACGGCAATCCTGACTGGTGCCGCCGATCGAGGAATCACCGCTCCTGCGTCGGAGGAGTTTCGATCTGAAACCGGCAAAGGCATTGTCGGACGCGTGGAAGGCCACGCGGTCGCGCTCGGAAATTCGCGCCTCATGCACGATCTCGGTGTTGACGCTGATTCGCTGGGCGTTCAGGCCGACGCTTCGCGTGAGGACGGTCAAACCGTCATGTTCGTCGCCGTCGATGGTCGCGCGGCCGGGCTCGTCGCCGTCGCAGATCCGATCAAGCCGTCCACGCCAGAGGCCTTGACGGCGCTGCGTCAGGCTGGACTGCGGATCGTCATGGTCACCGGTGACAACCGACGCACTGCGGATGCCGTTGCCCGCAAGCTGCCGATCGATCACGTGGAGGCCGAGGTCCTTCCCGAGGCAAAGACCGGTGTCGTGAAGGTGCTGCAGAGCGAAGGACGGCGAGTCGCCATGGCGGGCGACGGCGTCAACGATGCGCCGGCACTCGCGCAGGCCGACGTCGGCATCGCCATGGGAACGGGCACGGACGTGGCCATCGAGAGCGCTGGCATCACGCTGGTGAAGGGTGATCTGCGCGGCATTGCCAGGGCCCGCCATCTCAGCCGAGCCACGATGCGGAACATCCGAGAAAACCTCTTCTTTGCGTTCGTCTACAATGCGCTCGGCGTGCCGATCGCTGCGGGTATCCTCTATCCGTGGGTGGGGGTGCTGCTGAGCCCGATCATCGCGAGTGCGGCGATGACGTTCAGCTCGGTATCGGTGATCGCCAACGCGCTGCGGCTGCGGCACGTGACCTTGTGAGGCGGCAACTCGACCAGACAACCGTTTGTCCGGAGGACACCATGAAGGTTCTTGCTACGCTCGTGATCGGTCTGACACTGCCGTTGCTCGCCGTGAGCGCTGCCAGCGCACAGCAACCATCGCAACCCCACGGCGGCGCGCAGCACCAGGCGCCGGCATCGGGCACGACGTCGACCGCGCCCGCGCCGGGCGATCAGGCGCACGACATGGAGCACATGCAGCACATGATGGACATGTGCCGCCAGATGATGGGGCACGGCGGCATGATGGGCGGCGGCATGGGGCCCGGAATGATGCGCGAAGGAATGATGCGCGACGGGATGATGGGCGGCGGCATGATGGGGCCCGGCATGGGGATGATGCCGATGATGATGAGCGGCGATCCCAAGCAGCAGGCTGAGATGATGGCGATGCGCGGCGAAATGATGAAGGCAATGGGCGACATCATGCTGAAGTACGCTCAGCGCGCGCAGTCGGCCAAATAAATCACGGATGCGCTGGAGGCTGATCAGCGTAGCCGCGGCTGCTGTGCTCGTGCTGCCACTCTCGGCGTCGGCACAGGACCGGACGTGGGAGTGGCAGTGGAGCATGCACCCGATGATGTGGATGTGGGGTGCGGGCGGCATCCTCATGATGCTGATGATGCTCGCGTTCTGGGCCGCTACGATCGCGGCATTCGTCATCGGCATCCGCTGGCTCGTGAGGCAGGGCCGCCCGCGCGAGCGTGACGGGGCGCTCGAAATCCTCCGCCAGCGCTACGCCCGCGGCGAAATCGACCGGCAAGAATTCGAGACGCGCAAACGTGATCTCGGCGTCTAGAGGGGGGACGACGCTTTCGCCGCGCACAGCCGTCACGGTGCGCAGCACGTCTTCCCGCGCAGCGCTTCGAAGCCCTCCCTGAGGAGCAGTGGAACCATCGCGAGACCCGCCAGCGGATCAGCCCACCACCAGCCGAGCCAGCCGTTGAGCCCGAGTCCTGCCAGCAGAATCGCTGACAGCAACGCGCACAGCGCCGTCTGACGTGTCTCGGCTCCGAGTGCCGCGCTTCCGAGCCGGATCGCGACGCGGCGCTTCAGATGAGCCAGCACCGGCATGACGACGAGCGAGAGGGCCGCGATCACGACTCCCACCGTGCTCGCCGCCGGGGGCTCACGATTGACGAGGGCTCGGATCGCCTCCACGGCGACATAGACCGCCAGCGCCATGAAGCACACGCCGATGACCCGGAGCGCGCGACGCTCGGCACGTTCGCGTGCGCCCTCGTCCTCGTCGCGCGCCAGCCGCCAGACGGCCGCGAGGCCGCTCGTCACTTCGAGAGCCGAATCGAAGCCGAAACCGACCAGAGCGATACTGCCCGCGAGGACCCCTGCGCCGATCGAGACAAGGCACTCCGCCGAATTCCAGGCGATCGTCAGGTACTGAAGGCGTCGGCCGCGGCGGGCGAGCCCGCGCCGGTCTTGATGCGCTCGGATGCTGGTAGACATCGCGTCTGCGAGTGTGGGTCGGCTCTCTAGGGTCTCACGCCCGCACCGCCGGCGCGCGCGGCAGCGGGTCCCACGAACCGCCGTCGCGCCGACAGCCCCCAGTACAGCGCGATCAGCACGCCGAGCAGCAGCATCGTCCACAGCACCAGCTCGTTTGGCGGCAGCGCAAAGACGACGCTGATGATGAGGACCCACACGATCGCAACGGCGTTGATCGCGGGCCCGGCGCGGCCCAGGCTCCACGGCGCAGTGGCGGCCGTGGTGTATTCGCCCCTCCGCTGACGGCGATTGCGCCAGTTGAGCCAGATCGGGATCACGTACGCGAGATAGAGCGTGATGGTGCTGATCGACGTCACCACCGAGTAGGCCGCGGCATACGCGGTAATCACGACCGCGAGCGCGCTGGTGACCACGATCGCCCAGACGGGCGTGCGCAGGGTGGGGTGCACGCGCTTGAGGAGGCGGGCGCCCGGCATGCCGTCGTCGCGCGCGAACGCGTACCACATGCGCGCCATCGACGTGATCGAGGCGAGGCCGCAGAGCCACATGGCGACGCCGATGACGATGGCGACCAGGTGGCCGAGCGCCGGCGGCAGGTTGCTGTACGCGACCTGGAGCACCGGATACGGATCGTTGGCGGTGGTCGCCACGTCGCCCTTTGGGATCGACCAGGTCAGCACCAGCAGCAGCGCGTAGCCGACGACCGCGGAGACGGCGACGGAGAGGAACACGCCCCACGCGGAGTTGAGCCGCGCCATGATCGTCTCTTCGGCGACGTGCGCCGAGGCGTCGTACCCGGTGTACGTCCACTGCGCCTGCAGCAGCCCGAGCACGAACACGAGCGCGAGCGGCGCCGCCGCGTAGAGCGCGGCCAGGCCGGGTATCAGCCCAAACAGCGGCGACGGGATCTTCACGTCGCCGATGACGAGCGCCGGTGCGGTGTGGCCGCCGAAATCCGCCGACGCGGCGTCGAGCGGCGTGACCGTCGTCACGTGGCGGACCAGGAAGCCGGCGTCGTTGTGATGCGCGCCGATCAGGGCCAGGGCGAGCACGATGAAGAGCACGCCGCCGACGTGCCACCAGACGCTGAAGTCGCTCAGCTTCGCGGTGAGGCCGATGCCGAACACGTTGATGAGCACCTGCGGGACCATGATGAGGACCATGACCGCGAGCTGGAATGACCAGCTCGTCGCGGTGCCGAAGCCGGGCACGCCGACGTCCGCGGGCAGACCGGCGATCCGCGTCACCGCACCGATCAGGTACGTCGCGGCCGCGACGTTGATTCCGGCGGTGATCGTGACCTGGCCAATCATGTTCAGCCACGCGGTCAGCCACGCCCAGCCGCGACCGCCGAGGCGAAACGCCCAGAAGTAGAGCCCTCCCGCGGTCGGATACGCGGAGGCGAGCTCCGCCATCGACGCGGCCACGCACAGCGTGAGCACGCTGACCACCGGCCAGCCGACCGTGTTGATCACGGGGCCGGCGAGCTTGAGGCCGTAGCCGTAGAGCAGCACGGCACCGGTGAGCACCGAGATGATCGAGAACGAGATGGCGAAGTTGGAGAAGCCGCCCATCTCGCGGAAGAGCTGCTGCGCGTAGCCCAGACGGGCGAGGTCGCGCGCATCCTGCTCGGAGAGCTCCTGGCGCGTCGGCCGTGGCGCGGCCATTGTTGGTGTCCGCCGCCGAGCGTACGCTACGATGCTCACGACCGCCATGGGCTATCGCCTCGTGCGGGGCGTCATCCGCCTGCTGCTTCGGCTGTTCTATCGGCGCGTCGGCATCATCGGCGCCGAGCGGATCCCGGCGCGCGGGCCGCTCATCATCGCCGCCAACCACCACAATGCGCTGGTGGACCCGATGCTCATTCTGGGAACGTTTCCGCGCCGCATCACGGCGCTCGCGAAGGCGCCGCTGTTCCGGCATCCGCTCATCGGCCCATTTTTGCGCGCCGTGGGCGCGCTGCCGGTGAACCGGCGCGCGGAGGCGGGCGAAGATCCACGAAAGAACGAGGCGATGTTTGCCGCGGGCATCGCGCATCTGCGGGGCGGCGGCGCGATTCTGATCTTTCCGGAGGGCACGTCCCGGCCCGAGCCGACGCTGCTGCCGCTACGTACGGGGGCCGCGCGCCTGCTGCTCGGGGCGGAGGCGGACGCCGGTCGTTACGACGTCACGCTCCTGCCGGTCGGTCTGGTCTTCGAGTCGCCCGGGACGTTTCGCGAGGCGTCGGCGCTGGTCGCCATCGGTGACCCGGTGGTCGTTCACGATGCCATCGCGCTCTATCGCACCGAGCGCGAGAGGGCGGTGCGTTGTCTCACCGAGCGGCTGGCGTCGGCGATCCGCGCGGAGATCGTCGAGGCGGAGGATCAGTACACGCTCGAGCTCGTCGGCGCGCTCGAACGCGCGTGGCGCGAGGACCGCGGCCACCGACACGACGGCGACCCCGGCGCTTCGCTGGCGTGGCGACGCGACGTGATGCGCGCCGCCCGCGCGCTGGCGGACCGCGCGCCGCATCGGGTGGCGGAATTCCGTGACCGGCTCGAGCGCTACCGCGCGCGCCTGCACGCGAGCGGCCTGTCGGACGCGGAGCTCGGCCAGCCGTACACGGCCGCGGTCGTCGCGCGGTGGACGCTCGTGACCGCCGCGACACTGGCCGTCTCGCTGCCGCTGGCGCTCTGGGGCATCGCGTGCCATGTGCTGCCGTACGGGTTGACGCGCGTGGCCGTGGCCGCGATGCACCGCACCGAGGAGGAAGAGGCCACCGACAAGATCGCGGCCGGACTCGTGCTCTATCCGCTGTGCTGGGCCCTCGAGGCCTGGCTCGTCGACCGCGTCGCGGGCGGTCGCGCGCTCGCCACGTTCCTGCTGTTGCTGGCGCCCACGGGCCTCGTGGCCCTCGCATGGCGTGAGCGCCTGGAGCGCGCCGCGCGCCAGGCCCGCGCGTTCGCGCGGTTCGTCGTCGATCGCCGGCTGCACGTCGAGCTGATCGCCGAGCGGCGTGCGCTCGTCGACGAAGCCGTGGCCCTCGCGGCGCTGGCCCGCACGTGAGCCTGCGCAGCTCGCCGCGCGCCATTCTCGGCGTGCTGACGGGGCTCAACGCGCTCAACTATCTCGACCGCTACGTCGGCGCGGCCACACTGCCGCTGATGCTCGCTTCGTTCGAGATCTCGGACGCCGCCGGCGGGCTTCTGCAATCGGCGTTCATCGTGACGTACGCGATCGTGTGCCCGTTCATCGGCTGGGCCGGCGATCGTGGGCCGCGGATGCGGTTGGCGGCGGGCGGTGTGCTCGTCTGGAGCGCGGCAACCGTCGGTTCGGGGTTGGCCCCGACCTACGCCGTGTTGCTGCTCGCGCGCGCGCTGGTGGGCGTGGGGGAGGCGTCCTATGCGGTCATCACCCCGTCCGTGCTGTCCGACTGTTATGCGGCCGAGCACCGCGCGCGCGCGCTCGGGATGTTCTACGCCGCCATCCCCGTCGGCAGCGCGCTCGGCTACGTCGTTGGCGGACTCGTCGGCACGCACTTCGGGTGGCGCGCGGCGTTCTTCGTCGCCGGCGCACCGGGAATGGCGCTCGCGTTCGTGCTCCTTGCCCTCGCCGAGCCGCGCCGCGGCGCGCGCGACACCGCGTCGGCGACGGGCACGCCGATGGCGATCGGTGCCTCGCTGCGCGCGCTCGCCTCGCGGCGCTCGTGGGTCGCCAACACCGTCGCGCAGGTCATCTACACGTTTGCGATGGGCGGGCTCGCCACGTGGATGCCGACCTATTTCGTGCGCGAGCGCGGGATTCCGCTGAGCACGGCCACGTCGACGTTCGGGTTGCTGCTGGTGATCGCCGGATTCGTCGGCACGCTGCTCGGAGGACGCCTGAGCGACGCTCTCGCGCGCCGCATGCCGGGAGCGCACTTCCTGCTCTCCGGCGTCACGCTCGTCGCGTCCATTGCGTTCACCGTGCCGGCGGTGCTCGCACCATGGCCGGCGGTGTTCTGGCCCGCCACCTTCATGACGCTCGTGCTGCTGTTCATCAACATCGGGCCGCTGAACGCGGCAATGGCCAACGTACTGCCCGCGGATCTTCGCGCGCGCGGGTTCGCCGTCACGACGGGCGTGATGCACCTGCTCGGTGATGCGGCCTCGCCATGGCTGATCGGCCTGGCCTCGGACGCCGTCGGGCTCACCGCGCCGGTGCTCGTGACCGGCCTGCTCCTCGCGCTGGCCGGTGTCGTGGTGCTGCTCGAGCGTCCCGCGCTCGTGCGCGATATGCAGGCGGTTGGCGCCGGGCCCGAGACCGCCGTGAATCATTTCTGATCGGCCGCCGTGAATCATTTCTGATCGGCAAACACGCAGCGGCGGTTAGAGTCCCCGCACGCGCGTTTCACCCCCGACCGCATGCAACCACGCGAAATTTCAGCACGGGCAGGTTCGGTATCGAATTTGCCCTACCAGCCACCATGCTGCAAGGCGCCGGTGCGCGCTACCTGATCGCCCTCTGTGTCGTCAGCGTGGTCGCCGGTACCGGTCGTGCCAATGCCGAGACGCCGAAACGCGTGATCAACGATGCCGCGCCAGTCGCGCAGGTTGCACCGAAGTACCGGCGCGCCGCGTTCACCCGCGACTCGCTGAGCGGTGAGCGCCCCTCGTGGTCGCACGACACGTACGCGTCCATGGTCGCGGAGGCCTCGGCGCAGCACGCGGTGCCCGAGCGCTTGATCTGGGCGGTGATGAGCGTCGAGTCGAACTTCGACCATCTCGCCGTGTCGCGGCGCGGTGCCGTGGGACTCATGCAGCTCATGCCCGAGACGGCGGCGGTTCTCGGCGTGCGCGACGCCTTCGATCCCTACGAGAACATCAACGCCGGCACGCGGCATCTGCGCGCGATGCTCGACCGCTTTTCGCGCGATGTGCGGCTCGCCGTCGCGGCCTACAACGCCGGTGAGAGAGCCGTGTTGAGCTTCCGCGGTGTGCCGCCGTACCGCGAGACGCGCAACTACGTCAGCCGCGTGATGCAGTTGTATCGCGGCGGACGCGACACGGACCGTGTCACCGCCAGCGCCGCTCCACGCACCGGCGTGAGCGTCGCCGTTCGTCCTGCTCCGACTCCGGTGCGCCGGACGGCGTCGCGCTCTGCGGACGACAATCCGCAGCAATATGGCAGCGACGTGCAGCGGTTCATCGGCGTCGACGGCACCGTGACGTACACCAGCGTCCCCGGCACGCGCGTCGCCTCGGCCCGGTAGCGGCCGAATCCGCCCCTTCGATCCCGCAGTGACAGCGAGCGGTAGACGCCACCGCAGTCACTTGCGCTGAGGCGCGCCGGGCGGCGCCGCCGTCGGCGATTGCGGCGCGCCCGCACCGACGGGTGGCGCGGGCGGCGTTCCCGCGAAGGGCGACGTCGGCAGCACGGGACTGTCGACGAATTCGACCGGCAGTTTTCCGGTGAGGGCATCGAGAAACGCCACGAGGTGGCCGACCTGCTCGGAGCCGAGCGTCCTGCCGAGCTGGACGCGCGCCATGATGCGCACGGCCTCGGACAGCGTCGACACCGAGCCGTCGTGGAAGTAGGGCGGGGTCATCGCCACGTTGCGCAGGGACGGGACCTTGAAGACGTACATGTCGGCGGAATTTTTCGTCACGTCGAAGCGGCCCTTGTCGACGTCCTTGCTACCGGTCGCCTTCCAGTACTCCTCCACGAGGCCGAACTTTTGGTACATGCCGCCGCCGACGCCCGGGCCGTTGTGGCAGCCGGCGCAGCCAAGCTGCATGAACTCGCGGAGACCCGTCTCGGCGTCGGCGGACAGCGCGTTGTCGTCGCCGTTGAGGTACGCGTCGAACGGCGACGGCGTGACGAGCGTGCGCTCGTACGCGCCGATTGCCTTGCCCCAGTTGTCCGGCGTGAACGGGTCAGCGTGGCCCGGAAACGCCTTCGCGAAGAGCGGGGCGTAGCCGGGGATCGCCTTGAGCCGGGCCATCGCGACGTCGTAGGTCGGGTTGCCGAAGCTGGCGAGCCCGGTGAGCGCCTGAGTCGCCTGGTCCTCCACGTTCTTCCGGTCGCCGCGCCAGTGGGCCGCGAGCTGCAACGCGGCGTTGAGCACGGTCGGCGCATTGCGCGGGTTAACGCGATGCTCGGCGCCAATGGGCTTCGACAACGCATCGGTGCCGTAGAGGAATGGCTGGTGGCATCGCGAGCAGCTGACGGTCCCGTCGCTCGACACGCGCGTCTCGAAGAACAGCAGGCGCCCCAGCGCGACCTTTTCCGGCGTAATCGGATTGTCGTCG
>JBKOUQ010000084.1:0-12140 GCA_046723475.1 Candidatus Methylomirabilota bacterium | reverse complement strand
GGTGAACACCGTGCGCGGACAGGTCGTCCTCCATTTCCCGACGCTGCCTCCCCGCCCCAGAGACACTCCGACCCACGTCGCGCAGGTGCTCCCGACGGTGGCCGTCCGCTCGATCACGTCGGGTGCGACGCGAGTCCCTCGATGCGCGCCACGATCTGTCGGAACCGGCGCCGTGTCAAGCAACGTTCAGCGAGCTGCTGGGGTGTCGACGGCGGCGTCGCGGTCGAGTGATATGCTGCCCGGCCGGAGGATCCGATGGCGCGCAACATGACCGATTACGCCACGACGTGCCGGGAGTTCTCGCTTTCGGTCCCCGAACGCTTTAACTGGGCGTTCGACGTCTTCGACACGTGGGCGCGCGATCCCGGGAAGCTGGCGCTGCTCTGGGTCGCGTCCGACGGGCAGCCGCGGCGGTTCAGCTTCGCGGAGCTCGGTGAGCGATCGCGCCGCGTCGCCAACGTCTTCGAGGGGCTGGGGGTGACGGCGGGCGAGCGCGTGTTCGTCATGCTGCCGCGCATGTACCAGTGGTGGGAAATCATGCTGGGCTGCCTGCGCGCGCGCGCTGTTTCCGTGCCCGGCACCACGCTGCTGACGACGAAGGACATCCAGTACCGGCTCGGCATCTCGGACGCCTCGGTGGTGATCACGGACGAGGAGAACCAGTGGAAGATCGATCAAGTTCTCGCCGAGTGTCCGAGCCTCAAGCACCGCATCGTCGTCGGGCGCGGTAGCGGCGGCTGGCTCCCGTATGAGTCGCTTGTCGGCCGCGCGCGTGCGGACATGCCGCACCCGGGCAACGCCAGCGGCGATCCGATGATGATCTACTTCACGTCCGGCACCACCGGCTATCCCAAGATGGTGCTGCATACGCATGCGTCCTATCCGATCGGCCACGTCATCACGGGGAAGTACTGGCTCGACAACACGCCGGACGATCTGCACTGGACGATTTCGGACACGGGCTGGGCGCAGGCGGCGTGGACCTGCTTCTTCGCGCCGTGGAACATGGGCGCTGCCCTCTTCGTGTGGGATGCGCGCGGCAAGAAGTTCGAGCCGGCGGAGACCCTTGCGATGTTCGAGCGGTTTCCGATATCGACGTTCTTCGCGCCACCCACCGCCTATCGAATGTTCGTGCAGGAGCCGCTCCGAAAGTTCAAATTCCCCACCCTGCGTCACTGTCTCGGGGCCGGCGAGGCGGTGAACCCCGAAGTCGTCGAGGCGTGGAAGGACGGCACCGGGCATCACATCTACGAGGGCTACGGTCAGACGGAGACGGTGCTGGTCGCGGGAACGTTCCCCGCCACGCCGTGGAAGCCGGGCTCGATGGGACCGGCCGCGCCGGGCCACGTGCTCGCGATCGTCGACGAGGACGGTCACGAGCTCCCGCGCGGGACCGAGGGCGACATCGCGATCCGCGTGAAGCCCGAGCGTCCGGTCGGGATGTTCTGCGAATACTGGAGGAACGCGGACGCGACGGCGAAGTGCCACCGCGGGGACTGGTACGTCACCGGCGATCGCGGCGCCATGGACGAGGACGGCTATGTCTGGTTCGTGGGTCGGGCCGACGACGTCATCAACAGCGCCTCGTACCGCATCGGACCCTTCGAGGTGGAGTCCGCGCTCGTGGAGCACGCCGCCGTGGCGGAGACGGCGGTGATCGCCAAGCCCGACGTTCTGCGCGGCGAGATCGTGAAGGCGTTCGTCGTCCTCGCACCGGGCTTCACGGCGTCGGAGCAGCTTGCGGCCGAGCTCCAGGAGCACGTCAAGCGCGTGACCGCGCCGTACAAGTATCCGCGTGAGATCGAGTTCGTCGACGACCTGCCGAAGACGATCAGCGGCAAGATCCGACGCACCGAGCTGCGCGATCTGGAGCGCAAGCGCGCCGCGCGGCCCTAACGGTCCCGAGGCACCTCGCCACGCTATAATCGCGCCCCATGCCGCACTCGCCGTTCACCGCGGAACACGAGATGCTGCGCCGAGCGCTGCGCGCCTTCATCGACAAAGAGGTCGTCCCGCACGTCGACGCGTGGGAGGCGGCCGGGCAGATCCCGAAAACGTTCTGGCGGCGCCTCGGCGAGCTCGGCTTCCTCGGCCTCGACATCCCGGCGGAGTACGGTGGCGGCGGCGGCGACTTCATGGCGAGCGTGGTGCTCGGCGAAGAGATGGCGCGCTGTCGCTCCGGCGGGGTGGCGTTCAGCGTGCTCGTCCATACCGACATGTCGACGCCCTGGCTGACCCGCTTCGGCACCGAGGCGCAGAAGCGCAAATACCTGCCCGGCATCGTCGCCGGTGAGACGGTGTGCGCGCTCGGAATCACCGAGCCCGGCACGGGCTCGGACATGGCGGCGCTCACGACGCGCGCGATCCGCGACGGCGGCGCGTACCGGCTCACCGGCAACAAGATCTTCATCACGAACGGCGTGTACGGCGATCTCTACTTCGTCGCCGCGCGGACGGCGCCCGGCACGGCCGAGCGTCGCCACGACGGCATCTCGATGTTCCTCGTCGAGCGCGATCGGCCGGGCTTCACGGTCAGTCGAACACTCGACAAGCTCGGCATGCGGGCTTCCGACACCGCGGAGCTCGTGTTTCACGACACCCCGGTGCCCGCCGACAATCTGCTGGGCGTCGAGGGACGCGGCTTCCACCAGCTCGCCGCGGGGCTGCAGCGCGAGCGGCTGCTCGCCGCCGTGCTCGCGCTGTCGGGCGCGGATCAAGCGCTCGACGATACAATCACGTACTTGCAGGGACGGTCCGCATTCGGTGCGCCGCTGGCCACTCGGCAGGCGTTGCGCCACCGCGTGGCCGATCTCGCCACCGAGCTCGAGGCCGCCCACCAGCTCGTGTATCACGCGGCGCGCCTGTATGCCGACGGCGAGCAGTGCGCCACGCCCGTATCGATGGCCAAGCTGCACGCGACGGAGGTCGCCAATCGCGTCGCCTACCAGGCGGTGCAGCTGCACGGCGGCTACGGCTACATGCGTGAGTTTCCTGTCGAGCGGTTCTTCCGCGACGTTCGGCTGTGGACGATCGCGTCCGGCACCTCGGAAGTCATGCGCGAGATCATCGCGAAGGCCGTCTTCTCAACCGACAAGGAGATCCAATGAAGCGTACGGACGTCATCGTCGCGAGCCTGCTCGCCGTCGCGCTGGCTGTCGTCTCGGCGGAGGCGCAGAACGTCGTGAAGATCGGCCAGATCGAGGCGCAGACGGGAGCCAATGCGATTTATGGATGGATGTCGTCACAGGGGACCGCGCTCGCCGTCGACGAGATCAACAAGGCCGGCGGGTTCAGCGTGGGAGGCAAGACCTACACGCTTCAGCTGATCGCGCTCGATACGCGCGGTGAGCCGAAGGAAGCCTCGGTGCAGCTCAAGCGGCTCATCGAGGTCGACGGCGCGAAATACATCTTCGGGCCGTTCCTCTCGAACGTGTTCCTCGCCATCCGACCGTACGCCGCGGAGTTCAACGGCAAGATCCTCATGTGGGGCGGCGCCACGCGCATCCACGATTACGTCGGCACGCCCGGCCACGAGTTCCTCATGCGCACGTGGAACTGGGACGCGGGCCCGAACGGCTTCGGCGAGCTGATGGTGGACGATCTCGCCAAACACGGCGTGAAGAAGATCGCGCTCCTGTACCAGAACGACCAGGGCGGCAAGGTCATGGAGGACATCTACGTCGCGATGTTCAAGCGCAAGGGCATCGAGGCGCGCCTGGATTACTTCGAGCCCGGCACCAAGGACTTCTCGACGGTCCTCGCCAAGATCGCGGCCTGGAAGCCGGACTATCTGTTCCCCGGCTACGCGGATTCCTACATCTACGACATCGTGCGCCAGGCGACGGAGACCGGCCAGCTGACGAAGTTCTTCCTCGTGCGCGGCTCGCTCGGCCCAGGGCTGAAGAACAAGGACGCGCTCGACGAATATGTGGTGTACGTGCCGAAGTATTTCGAGGAGGCCGAGAAGAAGGATCCGAAAGTCCAGAAGTTCGTCAAGGCATACCGCGACTTCTACAAGCGCGACTTCCCGTACGACCAGGCGCCGCTCTGCTCGTCGTCGTGCTACGACCACGTCTACATGCTGGTGGAGGCGATGAAAAAGGCGGGCACCGTCGACGATCCGGCCGCCGTGAAGCGCGCGCTGATGTCGATGACCTACGAGGGGCTCTGGCGCCTGCGCTTCGACGACAAGGGCGAGGAGGTCTTCAACTTCGATGTCGTCCGGCTCAAGAAAGGCGGCGCCATCGAGGTGAACCACATCAACCCGAAGTAGGGCGCGCCGAAGCGTGCTCTCGCTCGTCGCCGGACAGGTCCTGAACGGGGCGATCGTCGGCTCGATGTACGGGATCATCGCGCTCGGGATCACGCTCACGTTCGGGATCACCGGCATCGTCAACTTCGCGCTCGGCGAGTTCATGATGATCGGCGCCTACGCCACGTTCGCGCTGGCCGAGCGCGGCGGGCTGCCATATCCGGTCGCGGTCGTGCCGGCCGCGCTCATCGCCGCCGTCGCCGGCTACGTCTGCAACAAGGCGTTCTTCCGATTCACGCGCGGCAATCTCGTCAACGGTCTGCTCGTGTCGATCGGGCTGATCTCCGTTTTCGAGAGTGCCGTGCTGTGGTACTGGTCAGCCACCCCGATCGAGATGCACTACGTGCTGCCCGGCGCGCTGCGGCTAGGCGACGTGAGCTTGCCCAAGATGAAGCTGCTCGTGTTCGCCGTGATCGTCGTCGTGATCGCGCTGACCTATGTCGCGCTCGCGGGCACGTGGCTCGGGCGCGCCTCGTTCGCCTACGCGCAGAACGCCGAGGCGGCGACGCTCATGGGCGTGCACACCGAACGTCTCGTCACCGCGGTCATGCTGTATTCGACGGGGCTCGCCGGTCTCGGCGGCGCACTGTACGCGAGCCTCTATTCGCTCGAGCCGTCGCTCGGCGGCGTGTACGTGCTCAAGGGGATGGAGGCGGCGATCCTGGGCGGTATCGGCAGCCTCATGGGTTCGCTCTGGGGCGGCGTCATCCTCGGCGTCATCGAGGCCGTCGGCTCCATCTTCCTGCCGACGGCGTTCCGCGATGCGTACGGGCTCGCGGTGCTGGTGGCCATATTATTGTTCCGCCCGGCCGGCTTGTTCGGAGACGAGAGCTGATCGGACGCCTCGTCCTCTGGGGCGCGCTGGCCGCGCTGCCCCTCGCGGTGCGCAGCGACTTCGTGCTGACGATCTTCATCTATACCTTCCTGTCCGGCATTCTCACCGTGACGTTCGACCTGATCTTCGGCTTCACCGGCCAGCTGTCGATGTTTCATCCCGCGGTCTTCGGGCTCTCCGCCTACGTCACGCACCTGCTCGTGCTCCACGTCCGGCTGCCGTTCTGGCTCGCGACGCTGCCGGCGGCCGCGGCCGCGGCGGCGCTCGCCGTCGTCGTGGGCAGCATCTGCTTCAAGTTCCGGCTCAAGACCTTCTACTTCGCGGTGGTCACGCTGGCGTTCGCCGAGATGCTGCGCCTGATCATCGTGAACTGGAACAGCGTGACCAACGGCACGCTCGGCCTCGTCGTGTCGGGCAAGCCGACGATCTGGTGGCCGGGCACGGGGATCGTCGCGATCCGGGGGCCCGTGGCCTGGTATTACCTGACGCTGGCGGCGCTGGGTGCGACCGTGTTCATCTGCGCGCGCGTGCTGGCGTCGTGGATGGGCCGCGCCTTCGGCGCCATCCGGCTCAACGAAGACCTCGCACGGACGCTCGGCATCAACGTGTTCCGCTACAAGCTCGTCTCGTTCGCCATCGGCAACGCGCTCGCCTCGTTCGCGGGCGGACTCTATGGGTACTACACCGGCTACATCGACCCCGGCTACCTCGGCATCAACCAGTCGATGGAAGTGCTGGCCATGGTGCTGCTCGGTGGGCAGGGGACGCTGACGGGGCCGATTGTCGGCGCGTTCGTGCTGACGGCGCTGCCGCACGTCATCGACCTGCGGGCGGAAGCGCGCGCGATCCTGTACGGCGCGATCCTGATCTTCACCATCCTCGTCATGCCGCGCGGGGTCGTGGGAACGTTGCGCGCGTGGCGTGTGCGGCGGGCCGCGTGAGCGGCGCGCGCGGGGGGAGTCTGCTCGAGGTGCGCGGCGTCACCAAGCGCTTTCTCGGGCTGGTCGCCGTCTCCGACGTCTCATTCACCGTCGCGCGCGGCGAGATCGTCGGCATCATCGGGCCGAACGGGTCCGGCAAGACCACGCTGCTCAGCGTGATCGCGGGGATGGTGCCGCCAAGCGACGGCGCCGTGATCTGGAAGGGCGAGGCGATTCAGCGGCTGCGGCCGGACGTCATCGCCGCGCGCGGCCTCGTGAAAACGTTTCAGAATCCCCAGGTGTTCGCCGAGCTCAGCGTCTTCGACAACGTGCTCGTGGCGAGTCATCTGGCCCTCAAGCATGCGCGCGGCCGGCACCGAGCGCTCACGCTCGTCGGCATCGAGGGCCGCGCGGCGCGCGGACTCGCCGCGCGGGTACGCGAGGTGTTGGGCCTGTGCGAGCTCACGCGCGCCGCCGACCAGCCCGCCGGCAATCTCTCGTACGGCGAGGAAAAGATGCTCGGCCTCGCCATGGCGCTCATGTGCGAGCCGGAGCTGCTCTTGCTCGACGAGCCGGCCTCCGGACTCGGCCACGAGGAAGTCGACCGTCTCACCGCGGTGCTCCGTCGGCTCCACGACGCGGGCACGACGCTGTGCATCGTCGACCACAAGGTCGGATTCCTGCGCGGGCTCGCGGCGCGCGTGATCGCGCTGAACTACGGGCGCAAGGTCGCGGAGGGCCGTCCGGACGAGGTACTGAACGATCCCGCCGTCGTCGAGGCGTATCTGGGCCGCGCGCATGCTTGAGCTCAGGGACGTCCACTGCCACTACGCCAAGGTGCACGTGCTCCGCGGCGTGTCGCTGCGCGTGCGCGAGCGCGAGATCGTCGCCATCGTCGGCCCGAACGCGGCCGGCAAGACGACGACGCTGCGCACGGTGGCCGGGCTCAAGACGCCGTCCCGCGGCGCCGTGCGCTATCTCGATCAGGACATCACCGCGGTGCCGGCGTTCGAGCGCGTTCGTCGCGGGCTCGTGCTCGTCCCCGAAGGCCGACAGATCTTTCCCAAGTTCACCGTCCTCGAAAATCTGCGCATGGGGGCGTATCAGCGCACCGACCGCAACGCGCTGGGCGGCGACCTCGCGGCGGCGTACGAGCTCTTCCCGCGCCTGCGCGAGCGGCACACGCAGCGCGCGGGCTCACTTTCCGGCGGCGAGCAGCAGATGCTCGCCATCGCGCGCGGTCTCATGGCGCGACCGAAGTGTCTGTTACTCGACGAGCCGTCGCTCGGGCTCGCCCCCATCATCGTCAGCGAGATCGGCCAGACGATCCGGCGGCTGGCGGAGCGCGGCCTGACCATCCTGCTCGTCGAGCAGAACGCGGCGATGGCGCTCGAGCTCGCCAATCGCGTGTATGTGCTCGAATCCGGGCACGTGTCGCTCGAGGGCAGCGCGACCGAGCTCGCGAAGACCGACATGGTGCGCAAGCTCTATCTCGGCGCATGAGCCCATCCGCCGTCACGCGCGACGTGCTCGACGTCATGGCCGTGCGCGCGGCCGGAGACCCGGCAGACGCCGTGCGGCGGGGGCTCGCGCCGGACCGCGTCGAGGAGGTGCGTTGTGACGTGCTGGTCGTCGGCGGCGGCACCGGCGGCGTGGCTGCCGCGCTCGCCGCCGCCCGCGCGGGACGGACCGTGTGCCTCACCGAGGAAACCGACTGGATCGGCGGACAGCTCACCGCGCAGGGCGTCTCCGCACTCGACGAGCACGAGCACATCGAGCGATTCGGCGGAACGCGCGCGTACTATGCGCTGCGCGAGGGCATCCGCGCCCAGTATCGCGCGCGGTCGCCCATCCTGGCGGCCGAGCGGCACCCCAACCCCGGTACCTGCTGGGTGACGCGGCTGGCCTTCGAGCCGCGCGTCGCGCTGGCCGTGCTCGAATCGCTGCTCGCACGATACGTCGACAGCGGCCGCCTGCGCGTCTTCCGTCGTACGAAGGCCTGGAGCGCCGACACCGCGAACGACCGCATCGCCGCCGTCACCGGGGTGCGCCTGGACGACTCCCGCCGGTGGACGCGGTTCGTTCCTGCCGTCGTCATCGACGCCACCGAGCTCGGCGACGTCCTGCCGCTCGCCGGCGCCGAGTACGTCAGTGGCGCCGAGACGATCGCCCAGACGGGAGAGCCGCACGCGCAGCCCGCCGCGGCAAGGCCCGAGTGCGTGCAGAGCTTCACCTACACGTTCGTGCTCGAGAAGACAGACGACAGCGAACGTCACGTGATCGCGAAGCCGGCGAAGTACGAGCACTATCGTGACACCCAGCCGTACTCGCTCCGCATTCACGTCCATGGCGGAGAGATCTACGGTGAGGAGACGACGTGGCTCGACTACCAGGTGATGGACCGGGCGCCCGGCACGAAAGGCGGGCTCTGGACGTACCGCCGGCTCGTCGACGCCGCGAAGTTCCCGGGCCGGCGTGACGTGACGATGTTCAATTGGCCGGGCAACGACTACCGCGACGTGAGTATCGTCGACCGCACTCCCGAAGAGCAGGCGCGAGCGCTCCAGGACGCCAAGCGCGTGAGTCTCGGCTTCCTCCACTGGTTGCAGACCGAGGCGCCCCGGCCCGGTGGCGCGCCCGGATTCCCGGAGCTGAAGCCGCGCGGCGACGTCTTCGACACGGCCGACGCGCTCGGCAAGTACCCCTACATCCGCGAGAGCCGCCGGCTCGTCGCACGTAGCCGCATCGTGGAGCAGGACGTGTCGGCCGACTTCAACCCCACAGCCCGGGCGCGACACGTCGAGGATTCCGTGGGCGTCGGCTGGTATCCGATCGACATCCATCGCTGCGCGTGCCCGGACGACGCCGGCGTCTCGTGCCGGACGAAGCCCTTCCAGATCCCGATGGGCGCGCTGATCGCCGTGCGCGTGAAGAACCTGCTCGCGGGCGCCAAGAATCTCGGCACCACCCACATCACGAACGGGTGTTTTAGACTCCACCCGGTGGAATGGAACGTGGGCGAATCGGCCGGGTTGCTGGCCGCGTTCGCGCTCGACACGAGGCAGGACCCCGCGGTCGTGCACGCGAGCCCCACGGCACGCCGCGAGCTGCAACGCCGTCTCGTCGACGCGGGCGTCCCGCTCTGCTGGTCCATCGACGTCGGGGTCGACGATCCCGCGTTCGCGCGCGTGCAGCTGGCACTGATGTCCGGGGAGATCACCGCGGCGGCCGACCGCCTCGAGATCGGACGCGCATGATGGACATCGTCGGCACCCGCACGCTCGGCACCGCACTCGAGGACAAGGCGCGACGCCTGGGCGCGCGCGTGTTCCTGATCGCCGAGGACGGCCGGCGCTGGTCGTGGGAGGAGCTTGACCGCGACGTCAATCGCGCGGCGCACTTCCTCCTCGCGCGCGGGCTCAAGCACGGGGACAAGCTCAACCTGCATCTCGGCAACGGTCCCGAGTTCGTGATCTTCTGGCTGGCCGCGGCGAAGACCGGCACCGTGATCGTGCCGACGAACCCGGCCTCCACGGCCGACGAGCTCGCCTACATCTTCGAGCACTCAGAAGCGCGTCTGTCGTTGACCGAGCCCGCGTACGCCGCGGCCTGCCAGGCGGCGTGCGCTCGGAGCGCACGCCTCAAGGACGTGATCGAGTGTCGGCCACTTGCTCGCTTCATCGCCGACATGCCGGCGACGGCGCCCGCCGTCACGGTCGCCTCAGCCGACGAGATCTCGATGCAGTACACCTCGGGCACGACCTCGAAGCCCAAAGGCGTGCTGCTCACTCACGCCAACTACATCTACGGCGGCGAGGTGATGGCCAAGGCCATGCGCGTGGCGTCGACCGACCGGCACCTGATCGTGCTACCGCTCTTCCACGCCGGCGCGCAGCTCCACGCCTTCATCCCGATGCTGTTGACCGGCGGCAGCGTCGCGATCATGGAACGCTTCAGCGCGAGCCGCTTCGTCGCGCAGGCGATCGAGCACGAGGCCACGCTGGCGGCGCTCTTCGCGGCGCCGATCCGCATGCTGCTGGCGCAGGCGCGGCATCCCGACGAGGCGCGTACCCGGCTGCGCGCCTGCTCGTACGCACAGAACATCACGCGGGAGCAATTCGACGAATGGCACGCACGCTTCCGAGCTCCGCTCATGCAGATCTGGGGGATGACGGAGACGATGTCGCTGCCGCTCATGCATCCGCTCGACCTTCCGCCGAAGCCGCTGTCGATGGGGATGCCAGTGCTCGGCTACGAGGTGAAGATCATCGACGAGGCGGGCCGTGAGGTGCCGCCCGGCACGACCGGCGAGCTCATCGTGCGCGGCGTACCGGGTGTGTCGCTGATGAAGGGCTACTTCAAGAACGAGGAGGCCACGGTCGCGACGCTGCGCGACGGCTGGCTCTACTCGGGGGATCAGGCCTACGCCGACGCGGACGGCTGGTTCTTCTTCGTGGACCGAAAGAAGGACATGATCAAGCGCGCCGGTGAGAACGTCTCCGCGTCCGAGGTAGAGGACGTGCTGAAGCAGCATCCGGCGGTGTTCGATGCGGCGGTGGTCGGGGTACCCGATCCCGTCCGCGACCAGTCCATCAAGGCGTACGTGATCGTGCGCGAGCCCGCCGCCGTCGCCGCACCCGAGCTGATCGCGTGGTGCCGGCAGCGGCTGTCGGCGTTCAAGGTGCCCGAGGTCATCGAGCTCCGGGAAACCTTCCCGCGCACGTCCGTCGGGAAAATCCAGAAGCATCTGTTCTGACACGACACCGAGGAAAGGATTGCTGAGATGCCCGCAACGCTGCCGCTCATTCCCACGCACGTCATGGGCAGTCACGGGTTCCCCGGTTGGTTCTGGGGGGCGCTCGAGAAGATCAAGGCCGGCGACTACGGCCAAACCGACGTCAAGGAGACGTTCGACGACGCGACGCAGCTCGCCGTCCGCGACCAGGAACGCGCCGGCATCGACGTGATCTGCGACGGCGAGATGCGCCGGTTCTTCTTCGTGCAGACGTTCTACGGGAAGATGCAGGGGCTCGAGGACGTCGAGCCGCTGCGCAAGACGGGGCTGTACGCGTACGACAGCGTGCCGCGCTACCGCGCGGTCGGCCGCATCAGCGTGCCCACGGGGCTCGGCGTCGTCGACGAGTTCAAATATCTCAAAACGCAGACCGACAAGCCCGTGAAGGCAACCGTCCCGGGGCCGGTGACGCTCTCGATCCACATCCAGATCCGCCCCGGCGATGCCTACAACGGCGATCGCCTCGCGCTGACCTGGGACATGGTGCCGGCCGTCAACGCCGAGCTGAAGTCGCTCGTCACGGCCGGCGCCGACTGGATCCAGATCGACGAGCCGTCGGCGGCGATCGTACCCGGACAGATCGACGAGTACGTGAAGATGTTCAACGCGTGTGTCGATGGTGTGCGTGCCAAGATCGGCCTTCACGTCTGCTTCGGCAACTTGCTGTCGCGCCCGCGCGGCAAGCGGTCCTATCGCTGGATGTTCCCGGCGCTCAAGTCCGCGCGGTGCGATCAGTTCGTGTTCGAGTACGCCAACCGCGAGATGGCGGAGATCGAAGACTGGAAGGACTACGGCGTCGATCGCGAGGTCGCCTGTGGCGTCGTGGACGTCAAATCCTTCTATCTCGAATCGCCAGAGGAAGTGGCCGACCGCATCGCGCTGTGCGCAAGGTACATTCCCATCGACAAGTTGTCCGTCGTTCCCGACTGTGGCTTCTTCCCCGTGCCGCGGTGGCTGGCGTTCGAGAAGCTCAAGCGGCTCGCGGCCGGGGCCGCGCTCGCGCGGAAAAAACTCGGCGTGGCGTAGCGGGCGCGATTGCGTGCTTCTACGCGTGCGGGTCGCCGCTCGTTGCCCGCCGCGGAACGGTCAGCGACTGACCGCAGTCGAGTACCGGGCGGAGCAGCTCACGCTAAGCTCCTCGCCGTGAGCAAAACTTTGGGGAGTACTCCATACTCCATTAACTCATTCGACGCGCCGCTGATCATAACGGGCTCGCGCACCAGACGATCAGCATGACGATGCGGTACAGCCACCTTGCCCCCGACCACCTGCGCGCGG
>JBKOUQ010000058.1:0-31449 GCA_046723475.1 Candidatus Methylomirabilota bacterium | reverse complement strand
ATGAAATCCAGATGCCAGAAGTCGCGTCGATACTCGCCATCGGTGACACCGCGCAGCCCGATCGACTCCTGTCGCGCGACCGCCGCTCGGATGCAGCGATCCTCGACCTCACGGAGCCGCGAGGGCGTGATGGTGCCGGCCTTGGCCTGCGCGCGCGCCTCCCGCAGCTCGCGCGGACGCAGCAGACTGCCGACGTGATCGGCGCGAAACGGCGGCCGTGTGCGCATCGCCATGGCTCAGTCGAAGATGACGCCGCCGTCGACGTTGAACGACTGGCCGGTGATGTTCCGGGCGCCGGGCGACGCGAGGAACACGACGAGCGCGGCGACATCGTCCGGCTCGTTCGGACGGCCGAGCGGGATCGCGGCGTTGCGCCGTCGCTTCATTTCCTCGACCGACACGCCTTCCTGGCGAGCCCGCGTGGCGACATTGTCCTCCGACAGCGCGGTGACGGTCGTGCCCGGACAGACCGCGTTGACGTTGATGTTGTGCCGGGCGAGCTGCTGCGCGGCGGTGCGCGTGAGCGAGATGACGCTGCCCTTGCTGGCGGCGTAGATGGCGTTCGACGTGCCGGCGTAGCCCTTGCCCGCGATCGAGGCGATGTTCACGATGACGCCGCTGCGCCGCGGAATCATCTCGCGCGCCACGCGCTGCAAGCAGAAGAACACGCCCTTGCCGTTCACGCGCATGATGCGATCCCAATCGGCCTCGGTCAGGTCCATGATGTCGGCGCGCCGCGTGACGCCGGCGTTGTTCACGAGAATGTCGATGTGCTCGAGCTGCGCGGCCACGCGCCGGACCATCGCATCGATCGCACCGACGTCCCCCACGTCGGCTTCGATGGCCAGGCCGCGGCGTCCGAGCTGCGAGACGGCATCCGCGGTGGCTTTCGCCAGCCCGCCGTCGATGTCGACGGCGGCGACGTGGGCGCCGGCGTGTGCGAGCGCCAGCGCGGTGGCCTTACCGATCCCGTTGCCTGCTCCGGTCACGATCGCGACGCGGTCGGTGAGCGTCATGGCGGTGCCTCCTGGCGTGGTCGAGGTCCAGAGGATACCGTATTCGGCCAGGAGGTCTCAGCCATGAGCCATCGCGCCGTCGTCGTCGATCCCGCCGCTGCCGGTCGTCTCGCCATCGCATCGGTCCCCGACGCCACACCGGACCGCGGGGAGGCGATCGTTCGTGTGCGCGCAATCTCGCTCAACCGCGGCGAGGTGCGACGCGCAGGTCAAGCGGCTGCGGGCTGGCGTCCGGGCTGGGATCTCGCGGGCGAGGTCGAGCGCGCGGCGGCCGACGGTTCGGGGCCGCGCGCTGGCGCACGCGTGGTGGGATTGCTGCCGGAAGGCGCATGGGCCGAGCGCGTCGCGGTGCCGACACACGCGCTGGCCGAGCTGCCCGACAAGGTCAGCTTCTCGCAGGCCGCGACGTTCCCCGTCGCCGGACTCACCGCCCTGTACTCGCTCGACAAGGGCGGGATGCTGCTTGGCCGGCGCGTGCTCGTCACCGGCGCGACGGGCGGCGTCGGCGATTTCGCGGTCCAGCTCGCACGCCTGGCCGGTGCGCACGTGACGGCGGCCGCACGCCGAAGTGAGCAGGTGGCGTCGTTGCGTGCGCTCGGCGCTCACGAGGTGACGGTCGGCGACGAGATCCCCGCGACGCCGAAATACGACCTGATCCTCGACTCGGTCGGCGGCCGCACACTGGGCACCGCCCTCGGCGCGCTCGCGCGCGGGGGCATGTGCGTCACCTTCGGCGTGTCTGCGACGAGCGAGGTCACCTTCGACGCGCGCAACTTCTTCGTCGGCGGCCGCGCGACGCTGTATGGCTTTTATCTCTTCGTCGAGCTCGGACAGGAGCCGGCGGGCATCGGCCTGCGGCGCCTCGCCGGCCTCGTCGCGGCGGGCCAGCTCAGTCCGCACATCAGCGTCGAGCGCCCGTGGAAGGACATCGCGCAAGTCGCTCAGGACCTCATGGCGCGGCGCTACCCGGGCAAGGCGGTGCTGACGCTCGACTGACGCTCAGCGCCCCGGCTTGAGCCGCAGATCCTCATAGGGCGCCGAATACGAGAAGCCCTTGATGTGATCGACGCACGCCTCTTCCACGCGCGGGCCGACGCCCCAGAGAAACGCCAGCTCGAAGATCGGCACGTGCATGACGCGGTCGTGCATGATCTGCTGGATCTGGGACAGCAGCGCCTCGCGCCTCTTCCGGTCGAGCTCGCGCGCCTGCCGCTGGAACAGGTCCTCGATCTCCGGCACCACCCCGGAGGAGTAGATGCCGTTCTTCGTCACGTACACCTCGATGCGCGTCGCCGCGTTGCCGGCCGGCGCGCCAAGCCCCATGATGACGCCGTGCAGCTTCTTTTCCCGCCACGCGCTGAGAAACGCCGCGCGTTCCATCGTGCGCAGCCGCGTGCGGATGCCGACGGCTTGCAGATAGTTGACGAGCCCCTCGGCCATCGAGAAGAAGGGCGGAAACGGAGTGAGGTCACCAGCGTCGAAGCCGTTCGGATATCCGGCCTCGGTGAGCAGCTTCTTGGCGAGCGCCGGATCGTACGCCGGCGGGTCGTACGCGCGGGAGAACTCGAGCACGCGCGGGATCAGCGCGCCCGTCGGGCGCGACATCCCGAGCGTCTCGGCCTGGTTCAGTCCCTCGCGATCGATGGCGTGGCTCGCCGCGAGCCGCACACGGCGGTCGTGCCACGGCGATTTCGGATCCCACTGCTCGGGCAAATCGAGATACGGCACGCCGGGTGGTCTGGCCGCGACGAGCTGCAGCCCCGGCGTGCGCTTGATGTCCTGCGCCGTCGGACCGGAAAGCAGGTACACGATGTCGACGTCACCGGACTTCAGGGCGGCGGCGCGCGTGGTCTCGTCCGGCATGCTGCGGAACACGAGGCGCTTCACCGAGGGCACCTTGCGCCAGTAGCCGTCGTACGCCTCCATCACGAGCTGGACGCCCGGCGTGAAGCTCACCACGCGATATGGCCCCGCGCCGATCGGCGCCTTCAGAAACCCGTCGTCGCCGACCCGCTCGACGTACTTCTTCGGCACGACCCACGCCGCGCCGGTGGCCGACGTGCCGTAGAACGTCATGAAGTCGGGCCACGGCTCCTTGAGATGGAAGCGCACGCGGCCGGGATCGACGATCTGCACCTCGCGCACGCGCTCCTTCAGAAGCTTCGCGGCCGCGCCGCGGTAGCGCTCGAACGAGAACTTCACGTCCTCCGCGGTCACCGGATCGCCGTTGTGGAACTTCACGCCTCGGCGTAGCACGAACTCGTACGTCAGCCCGTCCTTGGACATCGTCCAGGATTCGGCAAGGCTCGGCGTGTTGTCGCCGCCCGGCATCGGCTTCACCACCGCGTCGTGGATCGCGTAGAGCACCATGAACGGGTTGATGAAGGCCTCGGTGTCGCTCGGGTCGAGCCACTTCGCGGCCAGCGTCACGTGAAGCCCCCACGTCAGCGTGCCGTCCGGAGCGGCCGCCGCGGGTGCCGTCAGAAGCGTCATCAGCAAGACCGTGACGAGCGTGACTTTCATGTCGCCTCCAGTGCGCGTATGGTAGCCGACACTCAGGAGGGAGCATGAAGCGATTCCTCGCCAGCGTCGTCGCCGTCGCGATCGTCACCGTCGCCATGCTCGGCGTCCCGGTGCCCAGTGCCCGGGCCCAGTCGCGTCCCGCGTCGTCGACGAAGCCCGAGGGCGAGATGCGCTGGGCGCTCTACGTCACGCTCGCGCCGTCGTGGTTCGATCCCGGCGAGGTCACCGGCGGATTTCTCACGCCGTTCTGGGTGCTCTATGCGCTGCACGACGCGTTGGTCAAGCCGATGCCCGGGAATCTCATGACGCCGAGCCTGGCCGAGTCGTGGACGGTATCCAAGGACGGGCTGATGTACGACTTCAAGCTGCGCGAGGGGCTGAAGTTTCACAATGGCGACCCGTTCACCGCCGACGACGTCAAGTTCAGCTTCCAGCGCTCGAAGGTCGGCCGTGTCCTCAAGGATCGCGTGCGCGACGTCGAGATCGTCTCGCCGACGCGTGTACGGTTCCACCTGCACGAGCCGTTCGCCGACTTCATGACGTTCTACGGGACGCTCGCCACCGGCGCTGGCTGGATCGTGCCGAAGAAGTACGTCGAGAAGGTCGGCGACGACGGGTTCAAAAAGGCGCCCGTCGGGCTCGGCCCGTACAAGTTCGTCAGCTACGCGCCCGGCGTCGAGCTCGCCATGGAGGCGTTCGAAGGCCACTGGCGCAAGGTGCCGTCGGTGAAGCGGCTCGTCTTCAAGGTGGTGCCCGATCCCACCACCCGCGCGGCGATGCTCAAGGCCGGCGAGGTCGACGTCGCGTACATGCTGGACACGCCGGCGGCGATGGAGCTCAAGCGCGATCCGAGCATCCGCCTGGGCTTCTCGGGCGCGATCGGTGTGCACTATCTGGACTTCTTCGATCAATGGGATCCGAAATCGCCGTGGCACGACCGCCGCGTGCGCCTGGCCGCGAACCATGCCGTCGACCGCAAAGCCCTGAGCGAGGCCGAGACGCTCGGTGCGTCGCGCCCGACAGGCAGCATGGCGCCGCGGAAATTCGAGTTCACGCTGGCGCTGCCTCCCTACGCGTACGATCCCGCCCTCGCCAAGAAGCTGCTCGCCGAAGCGGGCTATCCCAACGGCTTCGACGGTGGCGATTTCTATCCCTATCCGCCCTACTGGTCGGCGGGCGAGACGATCGTCAACTACTTCGGCGCCGCCGGCATCAGGATGAAAGTCCGCACGATGGAGCGCGCGGCGTTTCAGACGGCGTGGGCCGGCAAGAAGCTGTCGGGCGTGTGCATGTGCACGCTGGCCAACTTCGGCAACGCCGCCACACGGATCGTCGACGTGGTCACGAGCGAAGGGACGTACGCGCGCGGCGCCGATGCCGACGTCGAGGCGCTGTTCAAGCAGCAGGCGCGGGAGACGGATCGAAAAAAGCGCGAGGCGATGCTGCACCAGATCCAGCAGATGCTCTACGACCGCGCGCGCTTCGGGCCGCTCTACGAATTCATCTGGCCGAGCGGGCTCGGACCGCGCGTGGCCGAGCCGGGGCTGATGTTGATCGATCCGTATCCGTGGTCGGCACCGCTCGAAGATGTGCGGCTGAAGACGAAGTAGGGCTCAGTAGTACACGGACCGGCCCGCCCCGCCCGTGGCGACGATGAGCTCGCCGCTGATCGCCCACGCCTTGTCAGACGCGAGAAACGCCGTGACGTAGGCGATCTCGCTCGCGTCGACCATTCGGCAGATCGCGTTGCCGCGCGGTGAGTCGGGCGCGAAGTCGCTCTTCTCGATCTCTTCGGGTGTGCTGCCCGTCTCTTTGGCGCGCGCGGCCAGCAGGCGTGGCGTGCGCTCGGTACGCGTGATGCCGGGATGGACGCAGTTCACGGTGATCCCGAAGCGACCGAGCTGCACGGCCAGCGTCTTCGTGAGATGCACGAGCGAGGTGTTGCGTGCGCCCCCGCTCAGGTTGCCGGCGTTGCGGGCGTTCGTGCCGCTGATATTGATGATGCGGCCCCAGCGCTGCGCTTTCATGTGCGGGATGACGGCGCGGGCGCAGCGGAGCGCGCCCACGTACTTGACGTTGAAGTCGTGCAGCAGGTCTTCGTCGACGACGCTCTCGATCGGCCCCGTCGCCGTCGCCGAACCGCCGGGCGCCGAGCCGCTGTTGACGAGAATGTGCACGCCGCCGAGCTGCGCCGCCGCCTGCTCGACCATCGCCTCCACCTGGGCACGGCTCGTGACGTCTGTAGCGATGGCAATCACGCGGCGCCCGGTCTCACCGGCGATCTCGGCCGCCGCCGCTTCGAGCGGGCCTTTCGAGCGCGCCGCGATAGCAACACTGGCGCCTTCGCGCGCCAGCTCGCGCGCGATCGCCTTGCCGATACCGAGGCTGCCGCCGGTGACGATCGCGTTCTTTCCCGAGAGTCCGAGATCCATCCGTCCGCCTCCTGCCCGCCGACGCGGGCGGCTACGACCAGAACCGATCTTCGCGCTGCTCGTCGCCCTGGTACTCGCGGAACTCGCTGATCAGGCCGTTCTTCAACCGCCAGCTCCATCGTGCGCTGAGGTACCTCCTTCTGCGGCCCGGCGCACCGACCTCGGTATCGTACGACCGCGCGACATAGAATGCGCGCGTGAGCACTCACGCCTGGGACACCTGGATCGCGCTGGGGAGCGCCGGCGCGATCGCCCTGCACCTCGTGCTGCGCGCATGTGTCGCCTCACCATGGATCGCGGCCGCGCCGCTCTACGCCGCACTCCTGATCGGCGGCGTCCCGCTGCTCCTGCGTCTGGGGCGTGAGGTGTTGGCACGCGAAATCGGCGCCGACGTGCTGGCGGGGCTGTCGATCGTCACCGCGTTGATCCTGGGCGAGCCGCTCGTCGGCACCATCATCGTTCTGATGATGTCAGGCGGCACCGCCCTCGAAGAGTGCGCGACTCGCCGCGCATCGTCGGTGCTCGCCGCGCTTGCGCGCCGCATGCCGCGCACTGCGCACAGGCGGGACGGCGCGCGGCTCGTCGATGTCCCGGCCGAGACGATCGCGATCGGCGAGGTACTCGTCGTGCTGCCTCACGAGGTCTGCCCCGTGGACGGTACCGTGATCGACGGGCATGGCCGGATGGACGAGGCGTACCTGACCGGCGAACCCTTCGAGATCGCAAAAACACCGGGGTCGACGGTGCTGTCTGGAGCGATCAACGGCGATACCGCGCTCACGATTCGGGCCGACCGGCGGCCGGTCGATTCGCGCTACGCGCAGATCGTGCAGGTCATGGAAGCAGCCGAGCGAAACCGTCCGCGTCTGCGGCGGATCGGCGACCGGCTGGGTGCGTGGTACACGGTGCTCGCGTTGACGCTCGGCGGGGCCGCATGGATCGCAAGTCACGACGCCTCGCGGTTCCTCGCCGTGATCGTGGTCGCCACGCCGTGCCCGCTGCTCATTGCCATTCCTGTCGCCGTGATCGGGGCGATCTCCCTGTCGGCCGCGCGCGGCATCATCATCAAGAAGCCCGCGGTGCTCGAGCAGATCACCCGGTGCCGAACGCTCGTCTTCGACAAGACCGGCACCCTCACGTACGGTCGGCCCTCGCTCACCGAGATCGTCGGCATTCAGGGCATGGCGGAGAACGAGGTGCTACGCCTGGCGGCCAGCGTCGAGCAGTACTCGAAACACCCACTCGCGGGTGCGGTGCTTCGTGAGGCCGAGCGGCGGCAGCTAGCGATCCCCATTGCCGACTCCGTCAGCGAGAAACCCGGCGACGGTCTGCGAGGCACCGTCGCGGGCCGCCGTGTGCGTATCACGGGACGCCAGGCGCCGGGCCTGTCTCCGCTGAGCCTGCCGCCGGTGGAGGCGGGGCTGGAGTGCATCGTTCTCGTCGACGACCGAACCGCGACGCTGCTGCGCTTTCAGGACACGCCACGGATCGACGCCAGGTCGTTCGTGAGCCATCTCAGACCGCGCCATGGCGTGGATCGGATCGTGCTGATCTCGGGCGATCGGCCGCGTGAGGTCGAATACCTCGCGCGCACCGTCGGGATCGGTGAGGTGCACGCGAGCAAGAGTCCGGAAGACAAGCTGGCCCTCGTCACGGCGGAGGTCGCTCGGGGCCCGGTGCTGTTCGTCGGCGACGGCATCAACGATGCTCCGGCGATGATGGCAGCGACGGTGGGCGTCGCCTTCGGCCGCCAGAGCGACGTGACCACCGAGGCGGCCGACGCCGTGGTGATGGAGCCTTCGCTGGCGCGTGTCGATGAGCTCATCCACATCGGGCGACGGATGCGGCGGATCGCGCTGCAGAGCGCCGTCGGCGGCATGGCGCTCAGCGGGGTCGGCATGGTGCTGGCGGCGCTCGGCTGGCTGCCACCGGTTGCGGGCGCGGTCGCGCAGGAAGTCATCGATCTGCTCGCGGTCGTCAACGCCGTCCGCGTCGCCGTCCCGCACGAGGCGCTGCAAGACTTCTGAACGGTGTGGCGCCGTGCCGGCGACGTCGGCTATCGCCGCGCGGGGTCGTATGCTCGAAGATCGACGACCTTTGCCGCGCCGTCGACGATCAGCTCGGCGAGCGCCAGGCCAGTCGCCGGCGCGTTCAGCATCCCCCACGGTCCGTGGCCGGTGGCCACATACGCGCCGCTCACGCCCGGAACTCGACCGATCAGCGGCAGGCCGTCGTCGGTGACGGGTCGATAGCACGCCTGCCGACGCGTGATCGTCGCCGAGGCGAGCACCGTCGACACACGCCCGGCGGCGCGCGCGAGGACATCGCACGCGGCGTCGTCGATCTTCACGCCGTCGGCCGATTCGGGCAGCGGCTGCGGATCCGCCATGCCGCATACGTACACGTCGCCGTCGGGGCGCGGGAAGATCTCCGGCTCGAGCGCACGCCCATCGGCGGTGCGATATTCGACGAACAGCGCGTGCGCGGGCGTGTCCGACGCCTTCAGCGTCACGCTGTAGCCTTTGAGGCCGTACACGGCGGGCAGGGCGAGCCCGTGCGCGACGCGGCTCGTCCACGGCCCCAGCGCCAGCACGACCGCATCCGCGGCCAGTGTCGCGCCGTCGACGTGGACGCCCTGCGCGACGCCGTCGCGGACGTCGACGGCCTCGACGACACCGCTCCGGACGGTGCAGCCTCGAGCGCGCGCGACGTCGATCAGCGCGCTCGTGAAGCGTGCGGGATGGATCTGCGCGGTCGTCTCCGTCGACCCGAGCACGCCGAGCATCGCGCCGGACCCGTCCAGCCACGACGGTGGCGGCACACGATGTCCGGCGCGCATGTCGCCGCGCTCACGCGCCGCCAGTGCGAACGTGTCCACGCGGCGGTACCCATAGTCGACGCCGAGCTCATCGGCGAGCCGCGCGTGGAGCGCGAAGCTCGCGCGCGCCAGCGGCTCCAGCAGCGTGCCGTCACACCAGTCTGCGGCGAGGAAGCCGCCCGATTTTCCGGACGCCGCGCACGCGACCCCGGTGCGCTCGACGACCGTAACCGTGACGCCGCGCTGGGCGAGAAAATGCGCCGCCGACGCGCCGATCACGCCAGCGCCGCACACGACGACGTGCCGCGGCGCTCCGGTCGCCGATGTCGCCGTCATCGCGCCGTCAGACGGCTCCGTCGGCGGCGAAGGTGTACGTCGTCCCGACGGCGGACTGGCTGACGGCGTCACCAAACGCGGTGGCGAGAGCGTGCAAGGCACGCCACCCCGTGCAATGGCCGCTGATGATGTGGCGGATGCCGAACGGCTCCAACGCCTCGACCGTCGCGGGAATGTTGCGCTCCATGACCCCGCCGAGGTGCAGTCCACCCATCACCGTGTGAATCGGCGTGTCGGGAAACAGGCGTTTGACGTGGGTGCACACGTTGACGATGCCGGCGTGCGAGCAGGAGCTGAACACGATCAGGCCCAGGCGACGAACGTTTGCGACGAGCATGCGTTCGTCCAACAGCAGCGGGTCGGATTCCCACGGCGTGTCCGCCGCCGTTCGACACAGATGGTCCTCCCGGCCCTTCTCGAACGACGTGACGCGAGGAATCTCACCGCTGTAATAGAAGTGGCCATCGAGCAGCACACGAGCGTCCGCGCTGTTGACGACGACCGCACCATGCCGCTCCAGCTCCGGCGGACGCGGAACATTGGCCACGGGGACGACTCGTCCATCGCCGAGGCGGACGGCGCGCTCGTTGAACATCCCCGGATTGACGTGGACGGTCACGCGTCCGCCTGCGGCGACGACCCGGTCGATCGTTGCGGGCAGCGCGGCCATGTGATCCCAGTGCCCGTGGGTGATGGCGATCGCCTCGACGTCGCCGAACGCGATTCCGAGGTTGGCGCAGTTGCGGATGAAAATGGGCGCTTCGGGCCTCGTGTCGAACAACAGCGTGTGGCGTCTGTCGCCGACGCTCGAGACGAGCCTCAGGCCGTACCCGAGATTCGCGCACAGCAGCGCCTCGCCGGAAATGACGCTCGCTCCCGTGCGCACGACATTGCTGAATTCCGATACGGCGAACCGCGTCTTGCTTACGTAATTGTCGCTGACATCGTCGGTCAGGACCGCAACGCTGAGCGAATCGAGAGTCTGGAGCTCGCTCGCGAGCGCCGACGTCAGAGCTCCCACTCCATGTCCCAGGTGGCGTCCGCGCCGACGCCCTCGCGCGCGACCGAGACGTCGACGAGATACGGCCGATTGTCCTTCATCGCGCGCTCCAGGCCGCGGCGCAGCGCGGGCTCGAGATCCTTGACCTTTGTGACCGCCTCGCCTTCCACACCCTGCGCGCGCGCGAGCGCGACGTAATCGACGCTCGGCGAGCCGAGCGTCAGGCCGGGATACTTGCCGTCGCGCACCATCTTGCTGTCGGGCATCTGATTCGCCCAGTTGTGGCGCACGATCTGATAGCTCTCGTTGTTGGACACGACGATGAGCATCGCCGTGCGATAGCGCGCCATCGTCCAGAAGCCGATCGCGCTGTAGCCGAGCGCGCCGTCGCCGAGATGACAGACGACGGGCCGCTCGCGACCGACGGCGATTTTCGCGCCGATCGCGGCGCCCACGCCGAAGCCGAGCGAGCCGCCGCCGCTGCGCGTCCACGCCATGCCGCCGTGGCCGAACGGCAGCAGCGTCGTGCGGGCCGTCGAGCTCTCCTGCACGACCACGGTTTCGCGCGGCAGCACGTCGGCCAGGTGCGCCTCGAGCACGGCGGGATGGATGACGGCGTCGCCCTCGTGCTCGCGCGCCAGCTTTTCCTCGCGCTCGATGAGCGTCTTGGCGTACGTCGTGATTTTCTCGCGACGGCGAGCCCAGCCGGCGACCGCGTCGCCGCCGTGCAGACGCGGCAGTGCCTCGATGATCGCTTGCAGCGTGCTCTTCACCTCGCACTGCGCCGCGACGTCGAGCGGATAGTGCCGCCCCATCAGCACCGGATTCGGGCCAATCTGAATCACCGACGGCTCGTTGACGGCGCCGTGCACGCCGTGGCAGCCGACGAGGAACAGCAGGTCGGGCTCGAGCCCCGTCATCTTCTTGAAGTCGCCCGACACGGGATACATGCCGCAGTACAGCGGGTGGCGGTTCGGAAAGTTGACGAACACCTGGCGCGATGGGAACACCGGTGCGTGCAGCAACTCGGCGAGGCGCACGGCCTCGGCCTGAGCGTCACCGCGCCACACGTCGTCGCCGAACATCAGCACGGGGCAGCGCGCGGCGCCGAGCCGGCGCGCGATGGCGTCGACGGTCCCGGCGCGTGCGGCGGCGGGCGGCTCGATACGGTACGCAGCTTCCTCGCCGATCTCGGCCTCGAGCCCCTCGCGATTGAGCAGCGCCGCGCTGATCGACAGGTAGACGGGCCCGGTCGGCGGCGTCGACGCCTCGCGCAGCGCACGCGCCGTCGCGACCGGAATCGCAGCGCCGTTTGCGACCACGGTATACGCGGCGCGCGCGTCCTTCGTGATCCCGCGCATCGTCTCGGCCTGGCTCAGGCCCGGAAATGGCGCGAGCCCGCGGAAATCTTGTAATTCGGAAGCCCAGTCGCCCGCGATGACGAGCAGCGCGGATCCCGCGTGCTGCGCGTTGAAGAGCTGGCCCGCGAGCTGCCAGGACCCGCCCATCACGTGCGCGATGACGACGCCGACCTTGCCGCTCAGACGGTGATAGCCATCCGCCATGGCCGCCACCAGCCCCTCGTGCTTGCCGACGACGAGGCGCTGCTCCTCGCTCTCCGCGAGCGCGGCGAAGATGCCGGTTTCGGCGGAGCCGGGGTTCGTGAAGAGATAGTCGACCCCCGCGTCCTTCAGCGTCTGGAGCAACAACATCCCGCCCGTGCCCGTGATGCTCTTGCGCATGCGTTTCACCTCGCGCCGGTAGTATAAGGGCCCATGGCAATCCGGGTGACGCCGCTGACCCCCGTCTTCGCCGCGCAGGTCGACGGCGTCGACATCGCGCGGCCGCTCGACGACGCCACGTGGGCCGAGGTCCGCGCGGCGTTCGAGGAGCACTCGGTGCTCGTCTTCCGCGGTGCCGGGCTGGACGACGACACGCAGGTCGCGTTCAGCCGGCGCTTCGGCGCGCTCGAGATCACGAAGAGCATCAACCCCGCCGCGGGCACGCCGTTCGCGCGCCAGTCGAATCTGGACATCACGACCGGCGCCGTCATCCCACCCGACGATCGCCGGATGGTCTACCAGCTCGCGAACATGCTGTGGCACAGCGACTCGTCGTTCAAGGCGGTGCCGTCGCTCTGCTCGCTGCTCTCCGCGCGCATCGTGCCGCCCGAGGGCGGGGCGACCGAGTTCGCGAGCACGCGTGCCGCCTATCCCTCTCTGCCCGAGCCGCTCAAGGCTCGCGTCGAGCACGCGGTGGCCGTGCACGACTTCGGGTGGTCACGCGATCAGGTGCGCCCTGGATTCTTCACCGCCGAGGAGCGTGCGGTCTATCCGCCGGTACGGCATCCCGTCGTGCGCGTCAATCCCGTCAACGGGCGCCGCGCGCTGTTCCTCGGCGCACATGCCTCGTACATCGAGGGGCTCCCGATCGACGAGGGGCGCGCCCTACTGAGCGAGGTGCTCGAGCACGTGACGCAGCCCGGCTTCCGCTACCGTCACGAGTGGACGCAGGGCGACCTCGTCGTCTGGGACAACCGCTGCGTGCTGCACCGGGCGACGCCGTACGACAGCACGCGTCACCACCGGCTGCTGCAGCGGACGACAATCTCGGGCGACCCCGCGGAACTCGCCGCGACTCGCTGAGCCGCTCGCTCGCGGGCCTACCGCAACGGTATTCGGTGAAGCTCCCGCTATGTCGGAAAGCCGGGCAGATCCGGCGGCCGATGATAGGGCTTGTCACCCAGCGCTTGCACCCGTGCCCAGAACCCCGGCCCGGCGGCGTTGCCGACGGCCTCGAGATCGGCTGACTGGCGCCAGATGTTCCACGATTCGGGATGCAGCCGACTCGCCTCGGCGAGATGGCGGCTGCCCTGCTCCGCGGCGCCGTGCCTGCGGAGCCACACGCCGAGCCGGAAATGCGCATCCGCCAGCGCGATCTCCGGAGTGATGCGCGGCAGCTTCTCGCGCGCCGCCGGCGCGTCGAGCGCGTGTCGCCCGGTCGTGACCCATTCCGCGACCGCGTTGACGTAGAACGCTTTGCCGGCATCCCGCGCCGACTGATCGGCGGGCGACATGGTCAGGGTCTGGGGATCCATCTTGCGAAAATGGTCCGTTGACCCGGCCGTTTCGGGCGGTCGCACGATCCGTCCGCGCTCGTCGATCCACACGGCGCGCGGCACATTGGCCATTCCGTACAGCGAGGCCACGCGGTGATCCGGATCGATCAGGCACCAGTATTCGGGCTTCGCCTGCTCGATCCACGGCCGCACGTCGTGCGTGCCGCGACTGTCCTCGGCCACAGCCACGACCATGAAGTCACGATCCTTGAGGCCGCTGAAGAGCCGCTGCCACACGGGCAGATCGAGGCGGCAGCCTCACCACGATGCCCAGGTGACGAGCAGCACCTTCTTGCCACGGAGATGCGAGAGCGTGTGCGGCGTTCCTGAGAGATCGGGCAACGTGAAGTCCGGTGCCATCAATCCGGCGAGCGCGGCGTTGCGATCGTCGGCCCCCGCGCCGAGCACCCACGTCTCTCGATCGTCGGCACACAGGACGGGATTGCCGAGCCGGCGCCAGAATGCTTCCACGTCGACGCGGCCGGCGGCGACGACGCTCGGCGGCAGGGCGACGCACTGATCGTCGCGACACATGCCTTCGGGTTTGAGCGTCCAGCCGGTGACGCGTGCGGCATCGGCCGCCGTCAGCCACAGGCCGTTCGCCGCATCGACGGTGAGCTCGTCGGATTCGGTGAGGATCGTCGTCATGCCGCGTTTCCCCATTACTCGCTGAGCCACACCCCGTCGAGCTGTTGATTCAGGAAGTGGCTCGGCGTGATCGTCCAGCCGCGCACCTTCGCGAGGTGCGGCACGATGCGGTGCCACTGGAAGCCCATGATGAAGTGCACTTCATCGTCGTAGAGCCGCTTCTCGAATTGCCGCAGAAGCTTGCGCCGCTCCTCGGGATCGATGGCGCGCGATTGCCGTGAGTACAGATCATCCATCACGGTGTCCTTGTGCTTGCCGTAGTTCACCGGCGACGTCGTCAGGAACCAGTGGATGTCGAGATCGGGCTCGACGATGCTGTTGCACGGCGCGGTCACCGCGACTTCGAAGTCACCATTCCTCAGCGCCTGAAACCACGACGACGTCTCGAGCGGCGTGTGCTTCACGGTGATGCCGATCTGCTTCCACTGATCGATGAGCCAGATCCCGAACGGCTCGTACGGCTGCGGCACCGCGCGATTGACGAGTGTGAACGACAGATTCTCGACTCCCGCCTCCTTCAGCAGACGCTTGGCCTCGGCGCGCGCGGCGTTGACGTCATGTCCGTAGCCGGCGAGCTTTTCGAGCTCGGCTGGCGGTGTCGCCCATTGCGTGCCGGGCACCTGGATGCCGGCGACCTCCTTGACCAGCGCGATGCGCGAGAGTGCCTTGCTGCCCTCCCAGCGGTCCAGCGCCAGCGTCAACGCGCGCCGCACGCGCTTGTCGTCGAACGGCTTCTTCTGCTCGTTGGGCGTCGCGCCGATCGAGCAGTTCCACGGGCTCTCTTGCACGGTGATCTTGTTGCCGAGGGCGTTGACCAGGCCATCGCGGTCGCCCGGCGTGAAGCTCCGGAACTGAATCATGGCGCGCTCGCCGCGGATGGCCGCCACCTGCGCCGACGAGCTCGGGATGAAGATGGCGCGGAAGCCGTCGAGGTACGGCTTGCCCTTGTCCCAGTAGTCGGGGTTCTTCTTGCCGACCCAGTGCGAGCCGCGCACGTACTCGACGAACGTGAAGGGGCCGGTGCCCATCACGTTCTTCTTGTACCAGTTGGGGTCCTTGGCCAGGATGTCGGCTTTGTAGATCCAGTTCCACGGCTGCGCGAGGTTCGTCAGGAACGACGCCTCCGGGTATTTCAGCCGGAACACGACAGTGTCGGCAGCCGGCGCCTCCACCGATTCCACCGAGCCGTACGTCGCCTGGCGACTCGAGTGCACGCTCGCGGGCGGGAAGATGATGTGGTCGTAGGACGCTTTGACGTCCTTCGCGGTCATGACGCTGCCGTCGTGGAACTTCACGCCCTTGCGAACCTTGAAGGTGTACGTCCGGCGATCGGGCGAGATCGTCCATGACTCGGCGAGGTCGCCGACGACCTTCGTGCCGGTGCGGTCGGTAGGATCGGTACGCAGCAGCGTGTTGTACTGCGGCGCGCCGGGATGGAGCATCGCGAACGTCTCTTCCTGATGCGCGTCGAAGCTCGGCGGTTCTGCGGCCACGACGAAAACCAGCTCGCCGCCACGCCGCGGCGTCTCCTGCGCGACGGCGGGGGCGGCCAGCATCGAAAGCAGGGCCAGCACGGTCAGGATGATTTTCATGGCGGGGATTATACTGTCGCCCCATGAAAACGGTCGTCGCGCTTCCGGGTGAAGGTATCGGCGTCGAAGTGGTCGACGCGACGTGTGAGGTGCTGGTCGGCGCGGGGCTGCCGATCAAGATTCTCACGCCGCCTCAGATCGACGCGCCCGGCTCCCCCGTGCCCGAGAACACCAGGCGGATCTGCCGTGAGGCCGACGCGATCTTATTCGGCGCCGCAGGCCCGGCCACGACGCGGGTGGTCGGCTGGCTGCGCTGGGAGATGGACGCGTGGGCCGGCGTGCGGCCCGCAAAGTTCTACGCGGGCATGCGCTCGCCGCTCGCCGATCCCGACGGCATCGACCTCGTCGTCATTCGCGAAAACTCCGAGGGCATGTATCCGGGCCGCGAGGGCGAGCTCGCCGAGCTTGCGCGCGCGATGCCGGGCGTGCGCGATCGCTTCGGCCGCGGGCTCGAGCGCCACGGCGAGGGGCGGTTCGCCATCAAGGTCGTGACGCCGGGCGGCGCGGCGCGGATCGCGCGCTTCGCGTGCGAGCTCGCGCGGCGTCGCAAAGCGCGCGGCGGCCCCGGCAAGGTGACGTGCGTGACGAAGTCGAACGTCCTGCCCCAGAGTGATGGCCTCTTCCAGCGCACGGTGGAAGAAACGGTGCGCGCGTGTGGGGACCTCGCGTTCGAGCACTTCCACGTCGACGACGCCGCGCGCCGCATCATCCGTTTCCCGAAGAGCCTCGACGTCGTCGTGTGCATGAACCAGTACGCGGACATCCTGTCGGACGTCGCGGGTGAGGTCGCGGGCGGGCTGGGCGTCGCACCGTCGGCGAACTTCGGCGACGACGGCTGGGCGTATTTCGAATCCGTGCACGGCTCGGCGCCCGACATCGCCGGACAGGGCATCGCGAACCCGACCGGCACGCTACTGTCCGCCGTGCTCATGCTCGAGCACCTCGGTCTCGCGGCCGAGGCAACGCGGCTGGAGACCGCCGTCGCCCGTGTGTACCGCGACGGCAAGGCGGTCACGCGCGATCAGGGCGGCACGGCGAGCACCAAGCAAATGGCCGCCGCCGTGCTGGCCTCGTACCGCAATCTATGACCCGCGCGGCGCGTGCGGGTTTCGCGCTGCTGATCGTCACGCTGCTCGGTGTCACGCGGCTCGGTGTCGGCGTGGCTGCGGCCGAGCCGAGCGGCACGGTCACGTTCGGCGTGCACGTCACGCTCGCGACGCGCTGGCTCGACCCCGCAGAGACCGACGCCGAGATCACGCCGTTCATGATCTTCTACGCGCTGCACGACGCGCTCGTGAAGCCGATGCCGGGCGGCCTGAACACGGCGAGCCTCGCGGAGTCGTGGACGATGTCGCCCGACGGCCGGACGTGGGATTTCCTGCTGCGCAAGGGCACCAAGTTTCACAACGGCGAGCCGGTAACCGCGGAGGACGTGAAGTTTTCGTTCGAGCGCTACAAGGGCGCGGCGGCCACGATCCTCAAGGAGCGCGTGCGCGAGGTGCAGGTGGTCGACGCGCACCACGTCCGGTTTTCGCTCAAGGAGCCCTGGCCGGACTTCATGACCTTCTACGGCACGAGCGCGTCGGGCGCCGCGTGGATCGTGCCCAAGAAGTACGTCGAAAAGGTCGGCGACGACGGCTTCAAGAAAGCGCCGATCGGCGCCGGCCCGTACCGATTCGTGTCGTTCACCCCGGGCGTCGAGCTCATTCTCGAAGCCTTCGATCAGTACTGGCGCAAGACGCCGAGCGTCAAGCGCCTGGTGCTGCGCAGCATCCCCGATGAATCGACGCGCGCGGCCGCCCTCAAGCGCGGTGAGGTCGACGTCGTCTACTTTCTCAACGGTCCGATCGCCGACGACGTGCGCCGCACGCGCAGCCTCACGCTCACGGCGACGCGGACGAATGGCGTGTTCTGGGTGATGTTCCCCGACCAGTGGACGCCAGGCTCGCCGTGGGCCGACCGGCGCGTACGACTGGCCGCAAGCACCGCGATCGATCGCCAGGCGATCAACGAGGCGGAGTCGCTCGGCTTTTCCGCGCCCACCGGCAACATCGTTCCGCGCCACCAGGAGTTCGCGCTCGCGATCGATCCTCCGGCGTACGACCCCAAGCGCGCCAAGGCGCTCCTGGCGGAGGCCGGGTATCCGAACGGCTTCGACGGCGGCGACTTCACGCCGTTCCCGCCCTACACCGGCATGGGCGAAGCCATCGTGAACTACTTCGCCGCCGTCGGGATCCGCGTCCGCATGCGCACGATGGAGCGCGCGGCGCTGCTGACGGCGTGGCGCGAGAAGAAGATTCGCAATCTCTTCGTCGGCGCCACCGGCGCTGCCGGCAACGCATCGACGCGGCTGGAGGGGTACGTGACCGGCCGCGGCACCGGCTCCTACGGCTCGATCCCCGAGATCGAGGATCTCTTCGCCCGTCAGCTCCAGGAGATGGACCGCAAGAAGCGCGAGTCGGTGCTGCACCAGATCCAGCGCATCGTGGCCGATCGCGTGTTGTTCGTACCGATCTGGGAAAACGGCTTCATCCGCGCGTACGGACCGCGCATGGATGAAGCCGCGCTCACGCTGATCCCGTCGTTCCCGTACTCGGCGCCGCTCGAGGACTTGCGCATCAAGCCCTCCGCGCGCTGAGCGCGCCTGACGACGGGGGACGCGAGCGTTTCCCGCCGTCAGGCGCTATCGAGGAGCGCCACGATTCACTCGGGGCGCGACGAGCGCTGGGGGGCATGGGAGGCCATTTCGGGGCCCCCCATCTTCAGCTGTCGCGGGGTTCTTCGCGGATGAAGCGGCCGCTGCGGATCTCCGCCAGCGTCTGCTCGATCTCGGCACGCGTGTTCATCACGAACGGCCCGTAGCGCGCGATCGGCTCGTGCAGCGGCCGCGCGGCCGCGAGCAGAAAGCGACCGCCGCCGTTGGCCGCTGCGGCTTCGACGAGATCGCCGTCGCCGAAGACGACGAGCGCGGGCGCCTGCACGACCCGTTCGCCGAACCGCACGCTGCCGCGATCGACGTAGGCGAACGCCGTGTGGCCCCGCGGCACCGCGTCGCGGAACGCCCCGCCGGTGGGCAGCACGACATCCACGAACTTCGGCGCGACGGCCAATCCCTCCACGGGCCCGCTGACGCCGGCCGACTCACCGGCGATGACGCGCACGCGCGCGCCCTCGTCGGTCGCCGTCTCGACAAGCGCGCTCGCCTGCAGATCGCGATACTTCGGCCGCGTCATCTTTTCGCGCGCGGGAAGGTTCAGCCAGAGCTGCAGCCCGCCGATGCCCTCGGGCCGAACCTGCGGCATCTCCTCGTGCATGATCCCGCTCCCCGACGTCATCCACTGGATGTCGCCGGCGCCGATCGTTCCGCGATGTCCGAGCGAGTCGCCATGCCGGACTTCGCCCGCGCGGACGACGGTGACGGTCTCGATGCCGCGATGCGGATGATACGGAAAACCCGCCTCGTAGTCCGCGGGCCGAGCCGACTCGAAGTGGTCGAGGAGCAGGAACGGGTCGAGATGCTCGAGCCCGTGGGTTCCGATGCTCCTGCGAAGACGCACGCCCGCCCCCTCGATGACCGGCTCCGGCGTGATGACCCGATCCACCGGACGGATGACTGGCTTCATCGCACTACCTCCCTGTGCTGGCTCGGGCCACCGACGGCCGGGCCAGCAGCTTATTAGTTTGATCTTGAATCATTTGATGTAGAATGACGGCGTCGGGATTCATCGACCCAGGGAGGTGGCGTGGGCACCCATTATGCCGGCCGGCCGGCAGAGACCCGAGCGTTGGATGCATACATCAAGCTCACGCGTGCCGTCAGCTCGGTCGAGTCCCGGCTGAGCGCGGGGCCGGCCAACGCCGGTCTCACGCCCACCCAGCTCGGCGTGCTTGAAGCCCTGCTGCATCTGGGTCCGCTCGGCCAGCGCACGCTCGGCGACAAGCTGCTCACGAGCGGTGGCAATGTGACGATGGTGATCGACAACCTCGAGCGGCGAGGTCTCGTCCGCCGCGAGCGCCGGGACGACGACCGTCGCAACGTCACCGTCCACCTCACCGCCGACGGGCGCCGGCTCATCGGCAAGATCTTCCCCGGTCATGTCCGCGCGATCGTCGACGCCTTCTCTGCGCTGAGCCCGGCCGAGCAGGAGACCCTCGGTCGCCTCGCGAAAAAGCTCGGCCTCAGCCAACCTGGTAACGCTTGAGCGCGGCCTGATCGAAGGCCAGACCGAGGCCGGGCTTCGCCGGCACGACCAGCTCGCCGCGCTCGAGCTTGGGCGTGTCCTCCCACAGGCGCAGCGTCCACGGCATGTACTCCACGGTGAGGCCATTCGGAATGGCCGCGATCAGGTGCACGTGAAGCTCGGGGACCAGGTGACTGACCACCGGCAGATTGAACGCCTCCGCCATGCCCGCGATCTTCATCCACTGCGTGATGCCGCCCGCTCGCAGCAGATCGATCATCACGATGTCGATGGACCGGGACTCGATCATGTGGCGGAACGGAACGATGCCGTAGTGATACTCGCCGGCTGCGATCGGTGTGGTGAGATTGTCGGCGATGCGCGCGAGACCAGCGAAGTCGTCGTGCGCGGTCGGGTCTTCGAGCCAGAACAGATGATAGGGCTCGATACGCTGCCCCACTTCGATGGCGTGGTTGACGCTCCAGAGCTGATTGATGTCGCACATCAGATCGACGTCCGGACCGATCGCCTCGCGCATGACCCGCACGCGCTCCACCGACGCGCTCACCGTGGGCTCGCTGCCGCACTGCATCTTCATCTGGCGAAAACCCATGTCGCGCAGGCGCGGACCGGCCTTGGCCAGATAGTCGATCGGATGCGGACGCATGAGCGCGCCGCTCGCGTACGTCGGCACGTGCTCGCGTAGCCCGCCGAGCAGCGCGGCCACCGAGCGGCCCGCAGCTTTGCCGCGAAGATCCCAGCACGCGATGTCGATCGCGGACAGCGCGAGCGTGAAGATGCCGCCGGGCCCCGAACTGCCCGCCGCGCGCCGGGCCTTGGCCGCGATCGCCTCCGTCTGCGACGGGTCCTCACCGATCATCAGCTGCGCGAGACCATCGACCGCCGCCCGCAACGCCGCGGTGAGCGCGCCGCCGAAGAACGTCACGCCGACCCCGGTGAGCCCCTGGTCCGTGCCGAGCTCGAGCGTGACGAATTCGCGTGTGTCCGTCGGCGCCGGCAACCCCACCACGAGCGGGTTGTCGGCGGGTGTTCGCAGAATCCTCGTCGTGACGTGGGTGATCTTCATCTCGGCGCCTCCGCGGCGTATGCTACACCGCACTATGGCCGGCTACCTGCTCACCGAGACCGTTGACGGCGTCGCAATCTTTACGCTGAATCGCCCCAATCAGCTCAACGCGCTCAACCGCCAGCTCTCGGCGGAGCTGCATGCCGCGATCGCCGCGGCCGTGGCCGATCCGGCGATCGGCTGCATCGTCATCACCGGCGCCGGCCAGAAGGCGTTCTCGGCAGGCGGCGACATCCACGAGCAGCGCGAGGACGACAAGAAGTACAGCGAGGCCGAGCTCGACGGGCAGCGAGCCGAGCGCGCGCGCTTCTTCTACGACATCGGCGCGTGTCCCAAGCCGACGATCGGCATGATCAACGGCCTCGCGTACGGCGGCGCGGGTGTGCTGTCGTCCTCGCTCGACATGCGCGTCGGCTGCGAGCACGCGTCGTTCCGGTTCCTCGCCGCCGCGTACGGCCGCATCAACACCACCTGGACGCTGCCGAATCAGGTCGGCTGGCCCGTCGCCAAGGAGCTGCTCTTCTCCGGCCGCGAGGTGAAAGCCGAGGAAGCGTATCGCATCGGCCTGCTGAATCACCTCGTGCCGTGCGCCGAGCTGCGGGACAAGACGCTCTGGCTGGCCACGATGATCGCCAAGAACCGGCGCGAATCGGTGATGGGCGTCAAGGCGCTGCTGCTGCAGGGTCTCGGACAGGACCTCGAGCAGCAATGGAAGAACGAGCGCGACTACACGACGAACGTCGCGCGCCCCGCCAAGGCCGAAGACGCGTTCCCCGACTTCCTCGCGCGCAAGGGCCGAAAGGACTGACGATGGCCACCATTACCGGCTCGGAGGTACTGGCGCAGGCGCTCCGGTCGCAGGGCGTCGACACGATGTTCTATCTGATGGGCGGGCCGATGCTCGAGACCGAGGTGGCGTGCATCCAGCTCGGCATCCGCGCGATCGACCATCGCCACGAGCAGGCCGCCGCGTTCGCCGCACACGCGTGGACGCGCGTCACGCGGCGCCCCGGCGTCTGCATGGCCGCCTCCGGCCCCGGCGCCACGAATCTCCTGACCGGCGTGGCGACGGCGTTCACCGACTGCGCGCCGCTCGTCGCCATCGGCGGCGCGAGCCCGCGCGTGTATTTCGGCATGGAGGCGTTTCAGGAGATCGACCAGCTCGCAGTGTTCAAGCCCGTCACCAAGTGGGCGGAGCGCTGCTATGATGCCCGGCGCATTCCGGACGTGATCGCCACGGCCTTCCGCCAGGCGACGAGCGGCCGTCCCGGCCCGGTCTACGTCGACCTGCCCGGCGACGTCCTCGGCGAGAAGATCGAAGACGACGCGGTGAAATATCCGGCGGCGTGGAAGCCGGCGCCACGCACGCTCGGCGACCCGGCCGCCATCAAAGAAGCCGTCGCACTACTCGCGCGCGCGCAGCGCCCGATCATCGTCGCGGGCAGCGGCGTGTGGTGGTCGGACGGCGCCGCCGCGCTGCGCGCGTTCGTGGACGCGACCGGCATTCCGTTCTGGACCAAGCCGATCTCGCGCGGGCTCATCCCCGAGGACCACGCGCTGTCCTTCCTGAACGCCCGCAGCACCGCCTTCACCGAGGCGGACTGCGTGCTGGCCGTGGGCACGCGCTTCGACTGGATGATTCAATTCGGACGGCCACCGCGCTTCGCCGCCGACATGAACGTCATCCACGTCGACGTCAACCCGGCCGAGCTCGGCCACAACCGAGCGGTCGACGTGCCGATCGCGGGCGACGCGCGGGCCGTGCTGGAACAGCTGCGTGCGGAGGCCGAGGGCAAGCTCAATCCGAGGATGTACGCGGCGTGGACCGGCAAGCTGCGCACGCTCGACGCCGAGAAGGGCGCCGAGCAGGACAAGGCGATGAGTCGCGACGAGCTGCCGATGCACCCCCTGCGCCTGTGCAAGGAGGTCCGCGACTTCCTCAAGCGCGACGCCATCCTCGTCGTCGACGGTCAGGAGATTTTGAACTTCGGCCGCCAGGCCATCCCGACCTATACGCCCGGCCATCGCCTGAATTCGGGCGCGTTCGGCACGATGGGCGTGGGGCTGCCGTACGGTGTCGGTGCCAAGGTCGCGAGGCCCGACACGCAGGTGCTCGTGCTGCACGGCGACGGCTCGTTCGGCATCAACGCGATGGACATCGACACAGCGGTCCGCCACAAGATCCCGGTCGTGACCGTGATCTCCAACAACGGCGGCTGGACCGCCGACGCGCCGTGGTCGCGTCCGCTGCCGAAGCCCGGCCGCAACCTCGGCTTCACGCGTTACGACCGCCTGGCGATGGAGTTCGGCGCCCACGGCGAGTTCGTCGAGAAGCCGCACGACATCCGGCCGGCGCTCGAGCGCGCGTTCGCGTCCGGCAAGCCGGCAGTGGTGAACGTGATCACCGATCACAAGGCGCGCGCCCAGACGGTGCGCTTCTCGGCGTACAGCACGTAGAGCGCGAGCCGCGCTGAGTCGGCGCGCAGCGCAGATCGGGCGCCACACCCGCAGACGGTAGGGTGTGGCGCCCTCGATCCCCGCAGAACATCGCCTGCGATAGGTGCGCTAGTAGACACACGTCTACCTGCGCCGTACATCGCTCACATCAATGCCGTCGCGCTCTTGCGATTGGTCTGACGTTCTCATGTTCTGAGGAAATTATTTCCCGTTGACGCCCTCGCGCTCACCGCCGTAGCGTGCCGTCGTCGTTCTTTTAATGCGCGTGTCGACGCAGGGTTCTGCCGCGATTTGAAATTTCGACGCGTTGGAAGGAGGTGGTGGCCGATGAGGGTGCCCGTGCGCGCGATCGATTTCGGCGAATGAGCGTGTCGTGCCCAGTTGAACGGAGGAATCACATGATCGCTCGAGCGCGCAAAGTGATTTTCAGGTGGTTGGCTCCGGTCGTTGGCGTCCTCGCGGTGGTCGGCACCGTGGTCGGCGACGTCGCGACGTTCGACCTCGTCGAAAACCAGTACCAGGACGGCTTCAAGGGCGCCACCGGCTACCTGCCCCGGTTCCATCCGGCCGGGCTCACTCCCGCGGAACGGACGACGGCGCGTATGCGAGCGTATGCGACCACGCCGGATCCCGCGAACATCACGCTGGAGTTTCCCGACAACTACGCGGCCAGCATCGCGTGCTACGGTCGCGGCTTCGATCCGCGCGGGCCGTATGCGCAGCCGCCCATGGCGCCGTACCTCATCCCCGGAAACGTCTCCGTCATCGCGTTCGGCGATGCGCACATTCCGGGTGGCGGCATGTATATCGCCACGTCGCCGGCCGGCTTCAATGACACGGTCAGCGGGGCGCAGAATTTGAATCCATCGGCCGGTCCCGTGATCACCGGCGAGAACAAGACCGGAATCTACGAGGTCGGCCTCAACCGTGACGGCATGTGCACTCAGCTTCGTCTCGTCAGCGGCGGGCCCTCGAACGCCGGGTCCAACGCCGGGCCGCAGCCGCAATTCGGTGACTTCGGCGCGAACATCTCCGGCATGACCTGGCACGACGGCAAGCTATACGTCAACGACTTCAGCGGCGGCCCCGAAGGCGCCGGCTCGGGACCGAACTTCGCCGGCGGCCGGTTGCATCAGGTCGACCCCGTCAGCGGCGCCCGCGTCGCGCTGGTTGCGAACCTCCCCGCGGAAGCCGATCACCAGAACAACGCCATCGTGATCTTCAAGGACAAGGGCCACGAGTGGCTGGTCTTCGAGCAGGGAACCACGACGAACAGCGGCACCGTGGACGGTGAGGGATTGGGCGACATCCCGTGCTACGACATCCAGCTGACCGCCGCCGGCCGCGCATTCTTTCCGTTCACGATGGGCTACAACCGCCGCGAGAAGAACCTTCCGACCGGCGCACCGCTGCAGCAAGCCGACGGTATCACCGTGCACGGCACGCTGCCCTGCAGCGGGGCCACGATGGCCATCGACGCGAAGGTCCCGATCTCGGCAGACGGATCGAATCCCAGCATTCGCCTGACCGGCTTTGGCTTCCGCAATCCGTACGGCATGAAGATCGTGCCGAAGGAAGTGCCGGGCATCGGCGGCGCACTGCTGACGAGCAACAACGACGTCGACGTTCGAGGCCAGCGTCCCCTCGCCAATGGCGGTGACGACTTCTGGCCGTTCGAGGTCAACGCCGGCCTCGACAACGTCGAGGTACGCAACTGGGGCTGGCCAAACCAGGTGAACTTCTTCTCGACGGCCGATCCGCAGTTCGGCCTCGCCAACAATGCTCAGGTCGCCACGAGCACCAGCGTTTTCACCGGCAATCAGGCGAAGCGCGATCCCAACCAGCCCGGGCAGGCGATCACGGGTCAGCAGCCGATCTTCGTGTACACGGGTGAATTGACGGGCACGTTCACGCGCGGTGGCGTCCCGGTGCCGGAGAACGTCGACGTCGAGTTCGTGCCGGGCATCCAGCTCTCGACGGTCGACATCTCCGCCAACGGGTTCGACTTCAGCAAGTCCAAGAACTTCGGTCTCATCCACGACTTCTTCGTCGCAGGCTTCGGCAATCTGGAGTTTCCGATCGGCAGCGCGCCGACGGCACTGGTCGGCAAGGACATCCGGCGTTACCACGTCGAGGTCACAAAGGAAGGCGCGTACGTCGGTACCGTCATGAAGGTCTTCGCCAAGAACAAGGTCCAGCCCGGTGGCTGGCCGAACCTCAACACCGGAGGGTTCCTCGGGCCGCTCGACCTCGCATTCAACGAGCACGGCGACACAATGTACATGGCCGACTTCGGCGCATTCTTCACCATCGATTCGGGGGCCGTCGGTGGCTTCCGGTGCGATCCGGGGCCCGGGAACTGCGCGGGCGGCGCCACGACTTGGGGTGGGGCGACGCCGCGAAGCCAGTACTTCATCACGCTCGAACAGGTCGCGGGGACGTCGGTCATCTGGGCTTTCAAAGCCATCAACGGCGGAATCCCGGAGGCGGGCCTCAAGCAATCCAAGCCCGCCAAGCTCTTCGCCGCGCGGCCGCGGTTCAGGGCGCCGGCGATCTCGAACCGACAGCAGCTTCTGACGATGACGCAGAACTGATCTGCGTCGCGTGGGCCCGGGGAGCGTTCGGCTCCCCGGGCCGTTCGACGATCGTTAGGCGGCCGCGTAGCGGGGCATCACCTCGGCGGTGAAGAGCTCGATCGAGCGCATGGCCTGGGCGTGGCTGAGATCGCCCCACTGGAACGAGCAGACGAAGTAATTCGCGCCCGTCGCGACGTACTCGTCGAGGTACTCACACACTGCGGCGGGCGAGCCCGCGAGCGCGACGCCCCCGAGACGATTGGGATGCGGACGCTGCGCCTGCTGATCGAAGCGCTCGAGCTCCGCGTCGATGTCGCGGCGCATCTCGCGCGTGGGCAGCCCGGTCGGGCGATCGCCGACGAAGCCAAACGAGCCGTCTTTCGTCGACATGAATTGCGTGAGGTTGCGCTTCTCGGCCTCGAGCCGCCGCGGGGCGGCCAGATTCCAGCGATACTTCTCCCACGCCGGCCGTGCGGCGGCCAGCGCCTCATCGTCGGTTTCGGCCACAACCAGATGGACGACGAGCCCGATCATCGGCGCGTCGCCCTGCACCGTCAGCGCGCCGGCGCCCTGATGCTCGTCCCACGCGGCGCGATAGCGCGGCACGGCGGCGGCCAGACCGTCGAGCGAGCCGACGATGATCGTGTGCATGCCTTCCATCGCCGCCGTGACGGGATTGCGCATGTACCAGAGCGGCGGGTACGGCCGCTGCAGCGGCCGTAGATACATCGGCAGCTTGTCGAAGCTGTGGAAGCGCCCGGCATACGTGAGCTCATCGTGGCTCAGTCCTTCACGCATGATGGCGAGCGTCTCGAGATAACGCGCGTAGTTCGTCTCCGGATCGGCCTCCTGCCCCCAGAAATACGCCTCCATCACGCCGCCCCGCCCCACACCGATGTCGAGCCGGCCGTCGCTGAGGTGATCGAGCATGCTGATCTCTTCGATCAGTCGCAGCGGGTGATGCAGCGGCAGCACGTAGACGCACGGGCCAAAGCGCAAACGTCGGGTCCGCTGGGCGACCGCACCGAGAAACACGTTCTGCGACGGCGCCAGACTGTGGATGGCGGGCGTGTGATGCTCGGCCAGGTGATAGGCGTAGAAGCCGGCCGCATCAAGGCGTTCGATTTGAAGCAGCCGCTCGCGATAGATCTGATCCAGCCGCAAGCCGGGCACGGGCTCGATATGGTCGAACACGCCAAAGCGCACGGACGGAGTATATGGACAAACTTTGCGTGTCGCCATGTCGGACGGGCATTTCACCGTGTCCGCAGTTCCGAGCATCGGCGCGCCTTTGCGCGAGCGGTCGACGTGGCGAGGAACTTGAACAACGGTCCCCGCCAGAAGGCTTGGAGCGCCACCGCGCCGCGGCTGCTCCGCCGGCTTGCTATGAACGCCGACGCGTTTCGCAGCTACGGCGAAGTGCTCGCGGAGCTCCGACGCCTCATGGCGGAGCGACGCACGGGTACGCTCTTCATCGCGACCGTCGACAACGAGGGCGGGCAGCTCGGGCTGCGCGACGGCGGGATCGTGAGCATCCGCTTCCGCCGCAAGAGCGGGATGGAAGCCGCGTATGGCGTCCGCAACATCGCGGGCGCGCGCTTCACGTTCACGCCGGACTTCCTGCTCGCGCCGGCGGATCCGCTGCTGTCCTCCGATGCGGTCCTGGCCGTGCTGACGGACGGCCGGTCGACCTGATACCCTGTCGCCCACCAGCACGAGCCGTCGCCCTCGGGAGAGCAGCCATGGCCGACCGCGCGCTCAGCGGCATGCGGATTCTCGACCTCACGCAGTTCGAAGCCGGCACGACCTGCACGCAGTTTCTCGGTTGGCTCGGCGCGGACGTCCTCAAGATCGAGCCGCCGGGCGGGGAACAATCGCGTCGCAACCGTCCCGAGGTGCCCGGCCTCGACGCGATGTTCTTTCTCGTCTTCAACGCGAACAAGCGCAGCGTGACGATCGATCTCAAGCACCCGGAGGGCCGCGCGCTGTTTCTGCGCATGGTCGAGCGCGCCGACGTCGTCGTCGAGAACTTCGCGCCGGGGCTCATGGAGCGCCTCGGCCTGGATTACGACACCCTGCGGGCAACGAATCCGAAGATCATCGTCGCGCGCATCAAAGGCTTCGGGCTTTCCGGTCCGTATGCCGAGTACAAGAGCTTCGACATGATCGCGCAGGCCACCGGCGGCGTGATGAGCGTCACCGGCTTTCCGGACCGCGAGCCGATTCGCTGCGGCGCCGCCATCGGCGACACCGGCACCGGCGTCCACACCGCCGCCGCGATCATGGCGGCGTACATCCAGCGCCAGCGCACCGGCCAGGGCCAGCTCGTCGAGGTCGCGATGCAGGAGGTGGTCGCGAACTTCCTGCGTGGTCGTTACGTCGATCACTATCGCGAGGGTAAGCCGAGCGAGCGGCGCGGGAACGCGCTCGTCGGCGGCGTGCCGGGCGGCGCGTATCCGTGCGCCCCCGGTGGGCCGAACGACTACGCGTACATCTACGTGCAGACGATGAACCAGGACATGTGGCGCGACTTCGCGGCGGCGATCGGCCGCGACGACCTCGTGGCCGACGCACGCTGCAAGGACGCGGCCGCGCGGTGGGAGCATCGTGACGCGCTCAACGGGATCATTGCGGCGTGGACGCGGCAGCGCAGCAAGCACGACGTCATGGCGATTCTCGGCAAGGCCGGCGTGCCGTGCGGGGCCGTGCTCGACACTGGCGAGGTGCTCGACGATCCGCACCTCAACGCACGCGGCCAGATTCACACGATCGAACACGCCACGCGCGGACGGCTGCGGCTGCCGGGCTGTCCGGTGCACCTCTCAGCGTCGGAGGCACCGACGACGCCGCCGCCGCTGGCCGGCGAGCACACCGATGCGGTGTTGCGCGAGGTCCTCGGCGTGTCCGCCGACGAGCTGGCCAAGCTACGCGCGCAGCGCGTGCTCGGCTGAACGCGCGCGCTTACGCGATCGCGACGCCCGTCACTGCGGGTAAGCCCTTGAGCGCGAGCTCCCACGCGCTCCCGCCGTCACGGGAGCGATAGACGCGGCCGTCGCCGGTGCCGAACACGACGAGCCCACCGTCGGCAGCGAGGCAGCCGGTGTCGATGTTGTCGTCGAACCACTCGGGCAGCCCCGCGCGACAGCGCTCGAAGCGCGTCTCACCGTCGAGCCGCCGGCGGTAAATTGCCGAGCGGCGGCCGCGGAAGCCCGTGGCCGCGGAGATCAGCACGTGCTCGCCCGCCACCGCCACCGCGCGCAGATAGTGCGCGTGCAGTCCGGCCGTCTCGAACGTCCACGAGTCCCCGCCGTCGCGGCTGACGCCGAAGCCTTCCGCCGACGCCGCGAGTACCATGCTCGCGCGCGTGGGATGCGCGAGCACCTGATGAACGTCTTGCTCGATGTCGACAGTGGGCGCCCACGACATGCCGCCGTCGCGTGAGCGCACGACGCCGCCGACGTGGACGTTGACGTAGATCGCGCCGTCACGCGCGACCGCGATCGAGCGGACGTCGGCGGGATCGCCCCACGGCGTGTACCAGGCGCTGCGGCCCTCGACCGTCTCGAACGCTTCCACCCGCACGAGCCCGTGCTCGGTGAGCCGAAGCAGATGCGCCTGCTCGGTGCCGACGAGCACACCGTCCGCGCTCGGCGCCAGACACGTCGCAGGCGGGCCATCGATCGTCGCCCGCTCACTCCACGCGCCGTTGCGCTCGAGCCACAGCGTCGTGCCGTCGACGAGCGCCCATGTCGTTGCGCCGTCGGCGGCGAGCGCGGTGACCGAGCGGCCGGCGAACGTATCGACGGCGCTCGCGGTGTCGCCGTCGGCGGTCCACAGCCCGCTGGTTGTTGCGATGATGATTTTGTTGTCCATATCCGATGATACTCTCGGGCGCCACGACATCATGAAGACCGACCTTTTGCTGATTCCGATGAGCGCGCGCTGGCAGGAGATGCGCGCGGCGGCGCTGGTGGCGGAGGAGGCGGGCTTCGACGGCGTGTGGACGTGGGATCACCTCCGCGATCCCGACGACGACGGCAGCGGCCCCGGCGTGCCGGAGGCGTGGACCGTGCTGACCGCGCTCGCAGAAGCCACCTCGCGCGTCATGCTCGGCCCGCTCGTGCTCAACGTTGCGAGCCGTCATTCCGGTGTGCTGGCAAACATGGCGGCGACGCTGCAGGCGGTGTCCGGCGGTCGATTGCTGCTCGGGCTCGGCGCCGGAGGCAATCGCCGCACGCCTTACGCCGCAGAGCAGGCCGCGATCGGTCAGTCGGTCGATTCGGATGCGGTGCGCGCGCAGCGCGTCGTCGACGCGATCGCGCTCATGCGTCGGCTGTGGCGCGGGGAGTCCGGTTTCCTGCGGCCCGACCCCCCGCCGCCGATCGTCGTCGGCGGCTTCGGTCCCCGCATGGCGTCCATCGCCGGGCGCCACGCCGACGGCTTCAACACGCAAGCCTTGCATCCGCGGCTCGGCGATCTCGTGGCCCGCGCGCGCGAGGAGCACACGCGCGCCGGACGCGACGCGGAACCTTTCCTGGTAACCGTCTTCGCCGGGCTCGACGACGGCTGGCTGCGGCCGGACTCGCGCGCACGTCAGCGGCTCGCGCAGCTCGGCGTCGAGCGACTGATTCTGCTGGTGGCGCCGGCGTTCGACGCCGGCGAAATCCGCGCTGCCGGCCGCCTGCTCGCCGGCGCCCGCTAGGCCGAGCGGGCGGCCAGCGCGTACGCCTCGTCGATGAGGCGCACCACGGGCACGAGCTCGTGCACGCCGATCGGCGGCGGGGCGCCGCGACGGAAGTGATCGAGGATGTCGCGCACGCAGTCGGGATAGAGCGCCGCCCGACTCTCCTTCGTGATGTGCTCGCCGTCTCGCGTGATCAACCGCAGCGTGTCGTCGTGATGGAGGACGAGAATCGCGTCGCGCCCGGCGATCTTCCACTCGCCATCGGTGCCCGCGTACGGCACGCCGTTGCCGACCTCGATCGTTCCAAGAACACCGCCGGCCGAGCGGAGCAGCACCGAGGCGTAGTCCTCCACGCGCTGCCCGTGCACGCGCGCGCTCAGCTGTGCGCCGGTCACGCGCGCGCTCTCGCCGGTGAGATACAGGAACAGATCGAAACCGTGGGAGCCGAGATTACGCAGACACCCGCCGCCTGCGAGCGCGGGATCGAGCATCCACGCCGAACCCCAGCCGGGATAGCGCGCCGACGTCGGACGGTTGAGCCGGAAATAGAGATGTGACAGCGGGCCGAAGCGTCCCTCGTCGAGCATGCGCCGCGCGCGCGCGACGAACGGCTGATAGCGCTGTGACAACGGGACGGCGACGAACGCGCGCTTGGCGGAGGCCCGTGCCGCGAGGTCCTCGACCTCCGCGGCGCGGACGCCCATCGGCTTTTCCATCATGAATGGATGGCCGTGCTCGATGAGATACCGGGCCGTTTCCGCCATGCGCGCGTGGGCGCCGAGTGCCAGGACGAAGTCCGGCCGGGTCTTCTCGAGCATCGCGCGGTAGTCGGTGAACACCGGCGGCCCGCCGAGCGCGGCCGCGCGCTCGGCGGCGATCGCGGGATCGCGATCATGCAGGCCGACGAGCTGCACGTCGTCCATGGCCGCCAGGAGCCGCAGATAGGCCGCGTCGTAGAGGGCGTGCCAGTGGCTGACCTCG